>NZ_QUJK01000029.1:0-18935 GCF_003480905.1 Blautia sp. AM28-27 | reverse complement strand
GTAAAGTTTTTTAACTTTCTTCAATTTTAGTATTGACTTTTTATTTGCAGGCTGAAGTAACGAGAATGCGACGCGCAGTTTTCAAACTTTCAATCCTCCAACTCACAATCCTAATTTCTTTACAATTTCTCCCAGTGCACTTCTTACAGGAGAATCTTTCGGAAGCCGTATGATCGGCTTTCCATCACAGTCATACTGATATACCTGGTCATCATGTGGTACAACGCCTAACAGTTCCAATCCCTGATTTCGGATTTCTTCCAGAGTTCCGGCATCCAGTTTTCCATCCGGAACACGATTCACGATTAATCCAGTTTTCTGTGGTTTAAAGTTTAATTCATTCATCAGCTTTGCAATACGTCCGGCTGCCTGAACACCTCTTCTGGAACAGTCACTCACAAGAATCGCAACTTCCATCATTGGCAGAATTCCTCTGCTGATGTGTTCCATACCCGCTTCGTTATCAACCACAATATATGGATAATGGCTTTGCAGTTTCTGAACCTGGGTCTGTACAAGGCCATTTACAAAACAATAGCAGCCCTGTCCCTGGGTTCGTCCCATTACCATCAAATCATAATCGTCTTCTTCTGCAATCGCATCAGAAAGACGCATTTCCAGATATGCCTGTTTTGTCATACCGGAGGGAATCTGATATCGTGGGTCTATGCCTGCCCGCTCAATTTCTTCTCTCAGCTCCCCAAGTGTGACCTCCGGCTCAACACCGAGCACTTCGTTCAAATTTGCATTTGCATCTGCATCCACCGCTAGGACCGGACGTTTTCCGCTTTCACATAAATACTGGATCAACAATCCACAAAGAGTTGTTTTTCCTACGCCGCCTTTTCCTGATACTGCAATTACATGTCCCATGTTTTTCCTCCTAAAATTCTGAACAATCTGTTGACTTTTTCTTTTAATCTCATTATAGTTGTTACTATATAAATTACAATAATCAGTCTGTGAGATTTGTATGGTTACTCAACACATCAGAAAAATTGTTGAGAAATCATATGATCCCAAATAATACAGGAGTATATAATGTCAGAAAAAACGAGAAAACAAGATCGCCGTACCCGCTATACCAGACAAACCATAAAAGATACGTTCTTAGAATTGTTAAAGCAGAAAAGTTTTACGAAAATTACAGTTACAGAGATCTGCAAAAATGCTGAAATCAACCGTGGCACTTTTTATCTTCATTACTACGATATCCATGATGTATTATCAGATATTTTTAATGATATGACTCAGGATATGTTAACAACTGTAGATCATTTATTCTGTCTAAATCAAAAAAGCTGTTCCTATCCGTTCTGTCAGAAAATACAGATGGAATCACAATATAGGGCACTGTTTCTGGATGATGCAATTGCCCCCATTCTTCTGGAAAAATTAGCAGAAAATACAAAAGAAGGCTATGTGACCTGGCTTATGTCACACAGCCTCCTGACCTTTGAACAGGCAGAATCGGTTTTTTATTTTCAAATGAATGGCTGCCTTTCCATCAACAGACTGATGCTCCGCAATCATTGTAATGACTGGAAACAGATTCAGACAGTAATCGACAAATTTATCAAAGCCGGGTTGGAAAGTTTTCTGATTCATGATCAGAGAGAAGAAAAGGCTTCCGATAATTTTTGCAGCAAAATTTCTCCAACTGTTACCGCATCTTCTACACTCAGATAATGATCGGCATGATCCTGAAGAAATATTTTGCCAGATGCAGGAAATTCTTCATCTGCAAACCATATCTTTAAAGTTACCGGATATCTTGGCAGAACTGGAAAAACAGCACACAGATCCGCCTTTGTTTCTGTGAATTCTGCACCCAGGTTTTTACATGCTTTCTGAATTTTCTCAGGATCTTTATCCTGCAAAAGCTTTTCCAGTTTCTGCTCTGCAGTCCGGTCAAACTTGGTTCCCCGTATCAATCCATCTTTCAGGTTACCAAAAGTAATGAGCTTCTGTGAGCCTTCTGTGCCATCGGCCATATCCAGATAATGCAGCAATGTCAGATAATGCCATTCGTCCACGTTTGAGTTAATACGAAACTCAGGGAGTTGAATTTCAATTGTTTCATAAAAACTCAGTACTTCAAGCACATTCCGGCTGCTATGAAAAACAGCCCCGCTTTTTGCAGCAATCTCCTCTCCGGAACGATTTTGCAGCCGTTTTACTGCTGCCTGCAACATTTCCTGAAATGCACGATTTTCTGTTTGATTTTTGTATTCCATAAGTTCTCCTTTGTGAACATTTATAGTATCTGTGTTGACTTTTCCTTTAATCTCCATTATAGTTGTAATTATATTATTTACAATCATCAAAGCATTAAAAAATGTACAGTTTATCAACACATTAAAAAGAACTGTTGAGAACTTAGGATGTTTTAAACAAACCAGAAATATTTTCATCCCAAAAACGTGAAAACAAGATCATTATATCATACTACAAGGAGTTTCTTATCATGAAATATTCAACGAAATTAAGTGATACTGTTCATGTGATGGTTCTGATTGCTATCAACCAGGAAAAATCCCTCTCCAGTGCCTCAATTGCAGAAAGTGTCCATACAAATCCCGGCTTTGTACGCCAGCTTATGTTAAAACTAAAAAAAGCGGAACTTATGACAAGTGTAGCCGGACATGCCCGTCCTTCTCTTTCAAAACCAGCCGATCAGATTACATTGCTGGATATTTATAAAGCAGTTGAAGGTGATAAACCATTGCTTCATTTAGATACTCATACCAATCCAGATTGTGGCGTTGGCATTAACATTCAGTTATCTTTGCAGGGATTTTATAATGAAATTCAAAAGGCTGCCGAAGAAAAAATGAATACGATTACTTTGCAGGATATCATAGATACCTACTATCAGCGGATATCTATAGAAAATAACTTACAGAATATTATTTAACAGGAGAACACTTTCATGTACCTTCAGCAAATACGAAATGCTACCAAAACACTGTGGGAGAAGTAGACTATGAGAAAACAATCTGGTCAAGTTCATAGCAGGGAATCTTCTGCAACTCTCCAACTGACAGTAAGTTTACTCTATCCTTAATTGCTTAAGCTGGTTGTATATGAATAAAGAATGATGTATAGTATTTGCAAGAGGCACCTTCTTTCGTAAATGTTGCAAATGTTTGTTTCGTCACTTTCATTATACAACATCAAGAATCAAGGTGTCTTTCTTTTATGCAAAATCACGAACTTGCTCATTTATAGATAAAACGATTTTATTTCAAAAGCGGTTTTTACTAAAAATACGTCTGCCGTTTTTGGTCATTATTACTATGCATTGATACCTGGTCAAATTTCTTCCGAAAACAGATGATTTCAGGAATCAACTTGTCGGCACACTCCTTTGTAGTATGTTGTCTATCTTCCATTGAAATCTCTCTTCTTTGGTGATACAATGTGCTACAATGCTTATCAAAAGTTACATCATTTTGGGGGACATTTACACTACAAAGGAGAATTTTATTTATGTTTCAGGTTTTTGTTGATTCAGCGGCAAATCTGCCTGCTGTTACTGCGAAAAAATACGATATCCATGTCGTTTCTTTCGTCAATCTTGTGAATGGAAAAGAGCTGGTCTGCTTCGACCCGGATCTGTCACCGGAAGAGGAGCTTGCAAAAGGAAAAGAATATTACAATGCCATGCGCACCGGCTGTGAAATCAAGACCGGACTGATCAGCACCGCAAATTTTGCGGATGCGTTCCGCACCGCTCTTGAGGCAGATCAGGATGTCATCTATCTTTCCTTAAGCAAAAACATCAGCGGAACTTATAACTCCGCAAGACTTGCTGCCGAGGAGCTTCTTGAGGAATACGGCGGAAAACGTAAAATCCGCCTCGTCGATTCCCTGAATGCCTCTCTTGCACAGGGCATCCTCGCCATCTATGCCAGCGAAATGCGCGATCGGGGCATGAACGTAGACGAAGCGGCAGATCTTCTGGAAACCTACGTTAGCAAAATGAACGGTGTTTTCACCGTCGGCGATCTGAAATATCTTTCCCGTACCGGAAGAATCAAGGGAAGTGTCGCTGTGGTCGGAAATATGCTGAAAATCAAACCGATTCTGCGTGGAAGTGAAGATGGCTATATTGTTTCCTACAAGAATGTCCGAGGACGCAAGGCCGTTTTAAATGAACTGATTCGTCTTTTCTGTGAAACGATCGAAGACCCGGAAAACCAGATCGTCGGAATCGCACATGCAGATGCCTATGAGGAATCTCTTTATATGATGGAAGAAATCCAGAAAAGAGTGAAGGTGCGTGAGTTTATCAATACTTCTTACGATTACTGCACCGGAAGCCATGTCGGACCGGATACGATCGCTTTGTTCTATCTCGGAAAAGACCGCAGTCTTCTGTAAAAGGAGCAACCAGACTAACCACTGCTGTTTCACTGTATTTTTTCCGAAATTGCTGCAAACAGCGGAAATACTGTTTCTTTTTTCCATGCATAATTCCACCTGTTTTTCCACATACTACCCATACAGTACAAATTATGGAAAGTACATTGCGGAAACAGGAGGAATTTTTCATATGAAAGCGACGGGAATTGTTCGAAGGATTGATGATCTGGGGCGTGTGGTAGTTCCCAAGGAAATCCGGCGCACGATGCGGATCCGGGAAGGACAGGCCATGGAAATTTATACCGGACGGGAGGGTGAGATTATCCTGAAGAAATACTCACCGATCGAAGAGCTGGCGGAATGCGCAGCAGGGTTTACAAAATCAATTTCAACGGTGACCGGATGTCTCGTCTGTGTTTCGGATCAGGAACAGATTGTGGCGGCAAACGGGCCGGAACAGAAAAATTATCTTGGCAAGTCCATCAGCAGCCGGCTGGAGGAAGCGATTCTGAACCGGAAAACAGTACTTGCGCGTCCCGGTGAAAAGGCTTATTTTTCAATTTTGGAAAACACAGACAATACTACTCCTCTGCCGGAGCTCATTTTTCCGATTCTCTCCTCCGGTGATGCCATCGGTTCGGTCATTCTCTGCGGCAAAGACAGGGAGTCCCTGCCGGGCGATACGGAAAAGAAGCTCCTCCAGGTAGCGGCAACGTACCTCGGACGGGAAATGGAAAACTAAACAGGGGATTTATCGAAGGCAATTTATCAAAGGCTTTTTGCATCATCCGCACCGGTTATGCAAGAGGCCTTTTCCTGTTATTCTGTAATTCGAGATATTCCAATTTTATCTTGCTATTTACACCTGCATTGTCTACAATAAAAATGACGTGCACGAAAACCTTCAGCCGATACGCCCGAAGCTTTTCTGTGCCTGCTTTTATAAGCCGGGAAAAATTCCCGGAGTATCCTACATTACACAAGGAGGAATTTCCATTCATGAAATACATTGCAAAGAAATTCGGCTCTCTCCTTCTTACGCTGCTTCTTGTATCCTTTTTATCGTTCTTTGCCTTTTCCGTCATACCCGGAGATGCGGCAAAATCGCAGCTTGGAACGGAGGCGACGCCGGAGCGGATTGAGGCTCTGCAGAAGGAAATGGGACTGGATCGGCCGGTTCTGGAACGGTACGCTTCGTGGGTAACCGGCTTTTTTCATGGAGATCTCGGCACCTCGTATTCGTACTCGATGCCGGTCGGAGAACTGATCCGCGATAAAGTTCCGATTACCATCGCTATCACCGTTATCGCATTCCTGATGATCCTTGTTGTCTCGATTCCCCTCGGCATTTTCACAGCACAGCACGCCGGAGGCCATTTGGACCGGCTGATCATGACGATCAATCAGGTGATCATGTCTGTGCCGGGATTTTTCATCGGTATTCTGATCACGTATCTTTTCGGTCTGATTCTCAAATGGTTTCAGCCGGGCGCCTATGTGCCGATTTCTGAAAATTTTTCCGGTTTTATCGGTTATCTTGTTGCACCGTCTGCCGCCATTGCACTTCCGCGCTGTTCCATGGCTGTCAAAATGCTGCGCAGCTCTGTGCTCTCGCAGCTCGATGCCGACTATGTGCGCACCGCCTATTCCCGCGGAAACAGTACACGCCGTGTTATGTATCACCATGTGCTGAAAAACGCCCTGATTCCGGTACTGACCTTCTGGGGCATGACAATCGCAGATATTGTGGCAAACAGCATTATTCTGGAACAGGTTTTTTCGATTCCGGGCATGGGCAATCTTCTGATCACTTCGATCTCCAACCGCGATTACCCCGTGGTTCAGGGCATCCTTGTACTGATCGCCGCCCTCATTATTATCATCAATTTCGTGGTAGATCTGCTGTATGGCAGAATTGATCCGCGTATCCGCGTAAAAGACTGACGGGAGCTTTCGATCATCAGCTCCCGCGACCGAAAGGTCGCAGGGAGCCGCCCACGACAAAGGAAAGGGGTTTCATTATGAAAAAGAAACGCAATCTCACGCTGATCATCGGAGCTGTTCTCACCTCTTTTATGCTTCTGTTTCTTCTGATCGGCTTTTTCTACACACCGTACGACCCGGATGCAATGAACGGCGCAGCCAAGTTCGCTGCTCCATCTCTGTCACACCCGTTCGGCTGTGATCACTTTGGACGCGATATTTTCAGCCGCGTCTTAAAAGGAACCGGTACAACCTTCTTCGTCGCTTTCGCTACTCTGCTGCTCGGCGGAACCATTGGTGTTCTTGTCGGTGCGTTCACCGGGTATTTTGGCGGATGGATTGACGAAATCCTGATGCGCATAAACGATGTCATTGTTTCCTTTCCGGGAATCCTGCTGGCGCTGGTATTTATCGCGCTGCTGGGTCCCGGCAAATACAACGTGATCCTTGCACTCGGTATCGTATTCATTCCGAGCTTTGCACGTATCACCAGAAGCGAATTTCTCGCACGCAAAGATATGGACTATGTCAAAAGTGCCCGTCTGATGGGTGTTTCCCATCTTCGGATCATATTTGTACATATCCTGCCAAATACGGTCCCGTCCCTTCTTTCGATGGCAGCAATCGGTTTCAACAACGCCGTTCTCTCCGAGGCCGGCATGAGCTTTCTCGGCATCGGTGTCCAGCCGCCCGATGCCTCGCTTGGACGGATGCTCTCAGAATCCCAGACGTATCTGATGACTGCTCCCTGGGGCTCTGTTTTCCCCGGTCTTGCCGTCATTTTACTGGCGCTTGGCGTATCGCTCCTCGGCGACGGATTACAGAAGAAAGGCGGTAACTGATATGGCACTTCTCGATGTACGTGACTTAAAAATTGCATTTTACGATACCACGCCACCGACCGAAGTGGTAAAAGGCATCTCCTTTTCCTTAGAAGAAGGTGAGACGCTTGGCATTGTCGGGGAATCCGGTTCCGGCAAAACCCAGACGGCGCTCTCCATTCTGCACCTTTTAAAGGAAAATTCCGCCGTATCCGGCGGAGAAATTCTCTACGAAGATTCTTCCGTTGCGCACGCTTCCAACCAGGATCTGCAGCGCATCCGCGGAAAAGAAATCAGCATGATTTTTCAGGAACCGATGACCTCTTTAAATCCGGTTCTGACCATCGAAGAACAGATTGCAGAGGGACTGCTGATCCATGAGAGCTGCACACCGGCAGAACGTCATGAAAAGGTTCTTGCCATAATGCATGAGGTCGAGCTTCCCGACCCGGAAAAGCTTTGCAAAAAATACCCTCACCAGCTCTCCGGCGGTCAGCGCCAGAGGGTGATGATCGCTGCGGCGCTTATTACAGAACCGAAGCTTCTGATTGCAGACGAGCCGACAACAGCTCTTGATGTGACGATTCAGTCGCAGATCTTAAAGTTGCTGAAAAAAATCAATGAACGCCATCACACGGCGATTCTTTTTATCTCACACGACCTCGGCGTCATCCGTTCGCTCTGTGACCGGGTCATCGTCATGAATCATGGGACGATTGTGGAATCCGGCAGTGTAGACGATGTCTTTTTCCACCCGAAGGAAGACTACACCCGCCGCTTGCTCGATGCAATTCCGAACCGACGAACATCGCTGCGAAAGCGAATCAAAATCGCTCCAACAGCTCAATGGCCGACAGGCTCTGACAAAAAAGCTGCTCCGCCTGCGGAAAAGGAGGAATAACCCATGGAAGAAATCAGTCCGAACAACATTCTGAAAGTCAGCCATATTTCTGCCTCCTATCAGGAGGGAAAGCAGAGAAAAACGGTGCTTCATGATATCTCTTTCGAGCTTCATGAAAATGAAATTCTCGGTCTCGTCGGAGAGAGCGGATGCGGAAAATCGACACTCTCCAAAGTGATCTTAGGATTTATCCGCCCAGATGAGGGCGAAATAATTTCGCAGGTCGACCATCCGCAGATGATTTTCCAGGACCCGTTTTCCTCCCTGAATCCGGCGAAGAAAATCTCCTGGATTTTAGAAGAACCGCTTCGGATGCAGAAGGTTCCGAAAGAAGAACGAAAAAAACGGGTTCTTGCGATGGCCGAAAGAGTCGGTCTCTCCGCAGAGCACCTGAAACGCCGCCCGCATGAGCTCTCCGGCGGCCAGCGCCAGAGAGTCAGCATCGCGGCCGCACTGATCCAGGGCTCACGCCTGATCCTTGCCGACGAACCGGTTTCCGCTCTCGATGTGACGATTCAGAAGCAGATCATGGAGCTGATGGTTCAGCTTCAGGAGGAGCTTCAGCTCTCGATTCTCTTTATCTCGCATGACCTCAACGTGATCTATCAGATGTGCGACCGGGTTCTCGTGATGAAAGAAGGCCGGATTGTGGAGAACGCGGAGACGGAAGAACTGTTTGCGCATCCGCAGAATGATTATACAAAGGAGCTTCTGGCGGCATCACCGGAGCTGTAGTTTTATTTCCAGCATTCTCTAAACACCCGAAGTACATTCTTGGAAAAGACCTTCTCGATCTCCTCATCGGTGAAACCGTCGTGGCTCATCACATCTGCGAGATGCTGCATATGCGCGGTGTCCGGCACATCCGTTTCACCGCTGAAACCGTCAAAATCGGTTCCAAGGCCGATGATATCGATACCGCCGACGTTGCGCAGATATTTCATATGGCGTACCATATCCATCGTCGATGCCTTTTTCGTTGCCGGCTCCTCCTCGCGCAGAAACGACGGACAGAAATTGATACCGGTGACGCCGCCACGCTCTGCGAGCTGACGAATCATTTCATCTGAAAGGTTTCGCAGATGGAAGCACGCACCGCGCGCATTGGAATGGGACGCAATGACCGGACCTCTCGTATGTGCAAAAACATCGCGGATTCCGGCATCATTTAAGTGTGATAAATCGATCACTATGCCGAGCCGCTCCATCTCCTCGACAAAGGTAATACCGGTCGGTGTCAGCCCGTTTTCAAGATCCGGAAGATATGGCTTTCCCTCTTCCTGCGCCGGGTTCGGGAATCCAAGCTCATTCGGAAAGTTCCAGGTCAGCGTGGAAATCCGCACACCGAGATCGTACAGTGTGTGCAGTTTTTCGATACTGCCTTCGTAAACACCACCCTCTTCGACGGTCATCACCGCACCTATTTTTCCTTCCTTCTGTACCTGCATCAGATCCGCATACGTTTTGATCTGACAAATGCGGTCCGGATACCGTTCCACCTCTGATTTCCAGAGATCAGCCAGCTTTCTCACATGCTCAAACGGTGTTTCGTCTTTCAGTCCCTTCAGGAACGTAAACAGAGAAAAGCACTGGCAGAGGCTGCCGCCCTTTTCCAGCTTATCCAGATTGATCTGAAGATCCGCATCCGCAAGATGCTCCTGTTTTTCCTTCCACTGCAGCGCCGGGATGGTGTCGCAGTGCATATCAATTACCTGAAACATGGCAATAATCCTCTTTTCTGTTTTTTTCTATTCTATCATATTTCGCTGCATTCCTTCACAAAAACTGGAAGAAAACGTAAAAAACCGCCTGGCTCATGGTAAACCCATAAGGCTAGAGAAAATATATCTTTCCGGAATCGCAAAAAATTTGGGGGTTCGCGTTTTTTCTCGAAAAAAACTTGCAAATCTCGTCTGAGATGATATACTTTTTGCATTGTGTTACTTTATGAAAGCACTGATCTTCCAAGAAAGTGCTTCTGCTTATGAAAAAGAAAGAGGTATCTATGCTCCAACTGATTGAAACCATCAACAATGCCGTGAACAATTTTATCTGGGGTGTTCCGGCTATGATCTGTATTTTCGGTGTCGGTCTTTACCTGAGTCTTCGCACCCGTTTTCTCCAGATTCGAAAATTCCCGTATGCGATCCGCACAACGCTCGGAAGAATGTTCCGCAAACGAGATGCTTCCGATGGCGCAATTACACCGTTCCAGGCGGTCTGTACAGCACTTGCCGCCACGGTCGGTACCGGTAATATTGCCGGTGTTGCCGGCGCTATCGCTATCGGCGGACCCGGTGCCGTGTTCTGGATGTGGGTTTCCGCCCTGCTCGGCATGTGTACGAAGTTTGCCGAGGTAACACTGGCTGTTTTCTATCACGAGAAAAACGCCAACGGGGAACTCGTCGGCGGACCGATGTATTACATCAAAAATGGTCTCAGCAAAAAATGGCATTTTCTGGCCTATCTTTTCGCTGCTTTCGGTGTACTGACTGTGTTCGGAACCGGAAATGCAACGCAGGTCAACACCATCACAACCGCAGTCAACTCCGCACTAATGAATTACCATGTGATCTCAAAGGATGCAATCCCTACCTCCAACCTGATTCAGGGTATCATCATTGCGGTACTCGTAGCGCTGATCCTGCTCGGCGGTGTCAAACGGATCGCACAGGTAACAGAAAAGCTCGTTCCGTTTATGGCTCTGTTTTATATTGTCCTTGCCATCGGTGTAATTTTGCTGAATCTCAACCGGATTCCGTCTGTTTTCGTATCGATCCTTGAGGGCGCCTTCCGTCCCTCTGCTGTTACAGGCGGTATCGTCGGAAGCATGCTCATGAGTGTGAAAAAAGGTGTGTCCCGCGGTATTTTCTCAAACGAGGCAGGTCTTGGTACCGGTTCGATCGCGCACGCCTGTGCCGACACAAAAAAGCCGGTCAAACAGGGTATGTTCGGTATCTTTGAGGTATTTACTGATACGATTGTAATCTGTACCTTAACTGCACTCGTCATCCTCTGCAGCGGCACTTCCATCACCTACGGACAGGCTGCCGGCGCAGAGCTGACCATCAGCGGTTTTACCCTTACATACGGAAACTGGGTTTCGCTGCTCACCGCGTTCGCGATGTGCTGCTTCGCCTTTTCCACGATTCTCGGATGGGGACTTTACGGTGCACGCTGCATCGAGTTTTTGTTCTCCGAAAGAATCACAAAATATTTTATGGCCGCCTATGCTCTGGTTGCCATCCTTGGCGCCACCGCAAATCTTGGCCTGATGTGGAGCATTGCCGAGACCTTCAACGGCCTCATGGCAATCCCAAACCTGATTGCGCTCTTCCTGCTTTCGGGCAAGGTTGTGGAGCTTACCAAAGAATATTTTTCCGGAGAAGGCAAAACCCGGTAAAATTCCTTTTATCGCGGCGCATTCCCTTCTTCTGTAAGAAAATCATGTAAATTCGCCTTTTCCCTTGACAATCAGGTTGCTACCCCTTACACTGTTAAAAGTTTATAGCTTGGTTTCACCTTCTTCTCGGCAAGCATGTGGGTAGGCCAGCAGCTCGCTGACGGCCTCGATTTCTGGGGCTTTTTGGGATCACTGATCCTTGGTGGAATCATTCTTGGTATTTATACCGGTCTGCTCGGCTACGTCGGTGCAAAAACCGGTCTGTCACTTGATCTTTTGTCCCAGAGAGCTTTTGGCGAAAAAGGTTCCTATCTGCCGTCAGCCATGACCAGCTTTACGCAGATCGGATGGTTTAGTGTCGGCTCCTTCGTTTCCGGCGGAACCGCAACTCCGAACTTCGCACGTTTTGCAAAGAACGGAAAATCTGGTGCCATCACCACGGTTGTGGCTTTCTTTATCGGAAATTCCCTGATGTTTTTCTTCGGTGCTGTTTCTTCGATCTTTGTCGGCGGAAACGATATCTTCGAGGTTATGGTCCGCCTGAACCTGTTCTACCTGGCTGTTCTCGTTCTCGGTCTTAATATCTGGACTACAAACGACAACGCTCTGTACACCGCAGGTCTTGGTCTTGCCAACATCTTCCATCAGAGGAAAAAACCGATGGTTCTCCTTTCCGGTATCATCGGAACGGTTGCCTCCGTATGGCTGTACTACAACTTCTGCGGCTGGCTCAACATTCTGAACTGTACCCTGCCGCCGGTCGGCATGATTCTGGTGCTCGCCTACTTCATGAACAAAGAGGACTTTGAAACCGATCAGCCGAAACTTAAAACCGTAGACTGGTTTGCGGTTGCCGGTGTCATTCTCGGTGCCATTGTTGCGAACCTCTTACACTGGGGCATCGCTTCCATCAACGGCATGGTTGTTGCCGCTGTATGCTACTGTGTCGGACAGGCCGTAAACAAAAGAAAATAGGCAAAATCGTCCTGAATATGTTCCTGTATCTTATCTCCGGAACATGTTCAGGGCTTTTTATTTTTTCGGATTCGCGTTATAATATATGCATAACTCTGCATAGTTACAATTTTCGAAGCGAAAGGAAACTGCCCGGATGATCCATTCCACCGTATCTGCTCCCAAAGGAGAAAAAACAAAATACCGTCTTGCCGAATCCATGAAGGAGTGCATGAAAACAACCCCTGTCGAAGAGATCACCGTGCGCCAGATCTGTGAAATCTGTGGTGTTACCCGCCAGACCTTCTACCGCAATTTTCTCGACAAATACGATCTGATCAACTGGTATTTTGATAAATTACTGACAAAATCCTTCGAACATATGGGTCGCGGAACGACCGTTTTTGACAGTCTGGAAAAGAAATTTACCTATATTCAGAAAGAAAAAGCTTTTTTCGCCGCTGCCTTCCGCTACGACAAGCAGAATTCTCTGCGTGAGCACGATTTCGATCTGATTCTCGCGTTCTACGAAAATCTGATTCACGAAAAAAGCGGCAGTCCGGTTTCACCGGAAATGCATTTTCTTCTCGAAATGTACTGTCAGGGTTCCATCACCATGACCGTAAAATGGGTGCTTACCGGCATGGATCTGACACCTTCCGAGTTTGCCGCTCTTCTCGTCCGGGCAATGCCGGAAGACTTAAAAAAACTGTTCCGGAATCTGCAGCTGCTCTCTTAGAGCGCGTGTCAAAGTGGGGCTTGCAGATTGCGGAAATGGTTTTTCAGACACTCTCTGGTTATTTTTCACAAATTTTGTTCTGTTGTTTTTGTCACAATGGCGATTTTTTTTAAAGTGTTACACTTCGCTTCTTCTGTCACTTTCTTTTTCCCTTCCGGATTTGTTAATATAATAACAAGTTCAGTAAAACCATTTATTCATTTTAGAAGGGAGTTTTTCAATCATGGCAAATCGTATTAATTTAAATGCAACCTCTTATCACGGAGCAGGCGCTATTGCCGAGATCGCAAATGAAGCAAAGGCACACGGCTTCAAGAAAGCTTTCGTATGCTCTGACCCGGATCTGATTAAATTCAACGTTACTTCCAAAGTAACCGATATTCTGACCGCAAACGGACTCGACTATGAGCTTTACAGCGATATCAAGCCAAACCCGACCATCGAAAACGTAAAACACGGCGTAGAAGCTTTCAAGGCATCCGGCGCTGACTATCTGATCGCCATCGGCGGCGGCTCTTCTATGGATACCTCCAAAGCCATCGGTATCATCATCGCAAACCCGGAGTTTGAGGATGTCAGAAGCCTTGAGGGCACCGCACCGACCAAAAATCCGTGTGTACCGATCATCGCCGTTCCGACTACAGCCGGTACTGCTGCAGAGGTTACCATCAACTACGTTATCACCGACGTAGAAAGAAAACGTAAATTCGTATGCGTTGACCCGCATGATATGCCGATCATCGCAGTTGTTGACCCGGATATGATGTCCTCCATGCCGAAAGGCCTGACCGCTTCCACCGGTATGGACGCTCTGACTCACGCAATCGAAGGCTACACCACAAAAGCTGCATGGGAAATGACTGACATGTTCCATCTCAAAGCCATCGAACTCATCTCCAAATCTCTGCGCGGTGCTGTCGCAAACACCAAAGAGGGACGCGAAGGAATGGCTCTTGGCCAGTACATCGCAGGTATGGGCTTCTCCAACGTAGGTCTTGGAATCGCTCACTCCATGGCACACACCCTTGGTGCTGTTTATGATACCCCACACGGTGTTGCATGTGCCATGATGCTTCCGATCGTTATGGAATACAACCAGGAGTGCACCGGTGAGAAATACCGTGAAATCGCACGTGCCATGGGCGTTGCAGGTGTAGACGAAATGTCTCAGGAAGAGTACAGAAAAGCAGCGATTGATGCTGTTAAGAAGCTGTCCGCAGACGTTGGAATCCCATCTGTTCTCGAGGCAGTCAAAGAAGAAGATCTGCAGTTCCTTGCAGATTCCGCACACGCAGATGCCTGCGCACCGGGCAATCCGAAGGATGCAAGCGTAGAAGATCTGAAGGATCTGTTCCGCAAAATCATGGCGTAACGAACACAATTCGTTTCCCACATGCGAAGCGGATATTCGCAATCCGCTTCGCTACTTGCTCATAACCAAATAACTGCTCCGCAGTTTATCAGAAGGAGCTTGCACTCCTCCTGATACAAGCAAGTCCCCATCCACTGCTTATTGCTTTTCGCAATGGAAGCAGGGGACTTACTTGATTCGGTTAAATCACCCCGGAAAACAGAAATTTTTATCCTGTTTTCCGGGGTGATTTCTCTTTTTATTCTACTGTATTTCCGTCTGCATCCACAGTCACAGTATTGACCGTTGCATTATCGAGAACCATATTGATCATGCGCTCCATCATGATGTTGCGCACTACCGTATCTTCCCCGTAATAGTCATTGGCTGCCTTCAGGAAATCTTCCTGCGACATATTGGCATTGGCTGCCTCGTCGTTTAAGATCTGCTGGTAATCCTGGTCATCTGTTGTCCAGCCTTCTGCCTCTTTTACGGCATCCAGAAGGAGGGCACTTTTTGCCATCGTTCCTGCATACGTTGCTTTCTCCTGATTGTAGGTCGCTCTGTCCGCATACTGCTCCAGATAGTCGTCCAGGGAAATGCCGTAATTCTGAAGATAAGCGGTATACCGTTTATCGTAATCTTCTTCGCCAAGGGTGATATAGGATTTCGGAATTTTGTGAAACGTACAGCCGTCTGCCACCTGCTGCATCGCGTCATTCTGCAGATTATTTTCCGCTGTCGTCTCATTTGCAGCCTCCAGCTCTGCGCGTTTTCCGGCACGGTATTCCTCCACAGTACTGTAATCTGTATTCTCTGCTACCCATGCATCGTCGAGTTCCCATCCATCAATGTTTTCTGCCGGGCGGGTAAACGCATTTACCGTAACGGTAAACACAACATCTTTTCCTGCCAGATCGGTACTCTGATAGCTGTCAGGGAATTTCAGGTTCAGATCCTTTGTCTCCCCTGTTTTCATTCCAATGACACCATCCTCAAATCCATCGATGAAGGTACCGGATCCGATCACCAGATTGTAGGAATCGCTGCTTCCGCCGTCAAACTCCTTGCCATCAACTTTGCCAACATAGGCAATATCGGCGGTGTCGCCTTTTTGTACGGTGGCGTCCGGATCGTCCATGGTGACAGCTGTCTCTGCCATAATGGCCGTCTGTACGTCATCATCCGTTACCTGCTCTACTTTCTTTTCCAGTGTGAGCTTTTTGTAATCTCCAAGCGTTACACACTCTGCCGGATCCACATCCTCATCCACAACCGGAATGCCGTCCACCTCGCTCGGGGAAATGTATTCTTCGGAAGCGGTGCTGTCCGACGATGTACTGGATGCATCGGATGTCGACGAAGCGCTTGTGCTGCTTGCGCTCGATGCAGAACTGCTGCTTGTTGTATCATTTTTTCCACATCCGCTCACGCTGGCTACTCCCAGTGTCATGAGCAGAAGCATGGCTACTGCTTTTCTCTTCATTTTATTCCTCCATACTGCGCCGTTTTCCGGCGCATCGCGAATTTTCTCGATTACCGTTCGCTTATCCCTGAAACATCTGCTGTTTCGCTGCGAATTACAAATCCCATTCTACCATATCTGACGTGTAAAAAAAAGGCTGGGACTCCGATTTTAGAAATTCTTATGATTTTCAGCCTCAAAATCGTTACAGCTCACAGGCAATGTCATTTACTTAGGGAATTTTCTTACTAAAAAAGGAAGTTCCCTTTTTCTTACCAGTAACTCAAAAATTTCTTGACATTACGTCAATTTTGTGCGGCTTTTTTCTGATTGGCATCAGAAAAAAGCCAATTATAGCTATCCTCTTAATTAACGCAAATTCCAGATGCGTGGAACCACCCTTTGCAATCATTCGTGCTTATTGTTTCTAAGGCCGCTTTTACAGCCTCAGGTAGTTCAGCAGCAACACGGACTTTCCTCTTTCGGAGAAAGGATTTCATTTTTGACCACATTTTTTCAATAGGGTTCAAATCTGGACTGTATGGTGACAAATATAGATAGGAGATCCCCGCCTTGTCTAAAAGTTCCGTCACTATTTGGGCATGACGAGAACGCATGTTATCCATGATTACAACATCGTCTTTCTCAAGGCTCGGTATCAATTGTTTTCCAATATATTCACGAAATCGCTGTGCGGTTGCTCCACCTTGGTACGTAGTATATACCAGACTGCCGTTAAGCCGGATGGATGACAAAACAGTTGTTCCGGCAGGCGTGTTGATCGGGGTAGCATCCATGGCACGTTTCCCATGTACTGCATGTGCATAGTGTCTTGTGAGGTTTGTATTAATACCGCTTTCATCGAGATATATTTAATGTTCTGCATTTGCACCAGATATAGTTTCTATCCATTGACTGCGTTTTCTCTGCACATCGGGGACGATCCTGTTCTTTTGCGTGCAAAGATTTTTTCTTATAAGTATAACCTTGCTTTATCAGAAAACGCCTGACGGCTTCATCGCCTACAGGTAAATGAAGCGTTTCGACAATCTCCTTCATTGTGATATCTGGTTGTTCTTGTACAAGTTCCAGAATATCGTGGTGCTGTTTTTCTGTAAGAATTGTTTTCCGGTCTCTCAGCTGCGTTCTGGTCTCATAACTGCCAGTGCGTGCACGCTCTTCTATAAGGCGGTATACGGTGCTTTCATTTACTGAAAAATATTTTGCAATTTCCCTGGCATTATGAGTTTTATCCCAGGCCTCCAATACCAGTTTTCTAGCTTCATTGTGTAGCATACTATCATCTCCTACACTATATTTTATCACCGCTGTAAAGGGACTGCATTATTTAAGAGGTTTGCTATAGTTAGAAACGCATTTACGATTTATCATCTAACTAAGGAGGCAAAAATGACTTATTCAAATTTAATGAAACAGATGCTTATGGCATCCATTGACCCATAGTCCTGTTTCCCCTTTAAATGGGGCTGGTGAAAATACGCATCTTCAATCGGATGCAGAGCCCGTGACGAAGGCTTTGTCTTTGAAGCTATCGTATCATCTACAATACAGAAAACAGGCTTTCCGGTGCGTGCTGCTTCAGAATAAATAATCTCAATAACAGAACGTTTTAACGTATCTGAAATCAAGGAATCATCCCATTTCCCTGAATTGAGGAAATGGGCAATCGTAGTTCTGTGACAGATGATCACCTGCGGAACCATGCTTTTATTCTTGCCGAAAACGGTTGGATTCTCTCTCCGCTTTACGATGTAAATCCTGTTCCTTATGGCGATGAACTTTCTTTGAACGTGGATGAAGAGGACAACAGCATCGATATTGACCTTGCTGTACAAACGGCTTTTCGGTTTGGAATTCCAAAAAGCGAAGCAGAATCATACGCAGAAGAAATCCTGACAACGGTAAAGCAAAACTGGGAGCGGATTGCTGCAGATTATGGACTGACACGCAGACAAATAGAAGAAATGAGACCTGCATTCAGTGCCTGCTATGAATAATATAATGTGATATATAATTGTGAACTTCCTATAAAATTAACTCTCGATATGCAGAAATATCATATTCCCCACATTTTCAATAAAAAACGATAGAAAATTCGAGAATTAATTAACTCTCATAAAATTCCTTTTAAAGTATGCTACAACTGGTTTAAAGCAAGAGCATGTCGAAACGAAAGTTAATATTTCAGGAAGTTCACAATAATTACCGGTCAACACACAGATTTTTCCGTGCATTGGCCGGTAATTTTTTCATTTAAAAATCAGTTTCCTGTCTTCCCTTTTCTCATATAAGGATTTCGATACAATGAAATCACAAGCTCCGCAGCCATGAAGCACCAGATGATCGGTTCGCACCAGATTACGGCGCTGTAGTGGTAGCGTGGAATGAATACCATGGCAAAGATAATCTTTCCAAACAGCTCAATAAAGCTCGACAGCAACGGCAGAATTTTCTCTCCGAGTGCCTGCAGTGCCAGACGGCTGCAGTTGACAAGACCAAGGGCGAAGAAAAACGGGATGGCTACGCGGAGGTAGCGGGCTCCGTTTCCGAGGACGGTCGGGTCGGATGAACCAGAGATCAGGTGTACCATGGTTGGTGCAAGCGGGGTGACGATTACAATCAGGCACGCGGTTACGCTGAAGCAGAAAATGTAAGCGTAACGGATGCCTTTCCGCACGCGCTCCCAGTTGTCTGCGCCGCGGTTCTGTGCAACGTAGATGTTGACGGCCTGCGCCATGGAGGAAAGCGGCATCATGGAGAACGAAAACAGCTTTCTCGCAGCGGTATGTCCGGCGATAGTTTCATATCCGAGGCTGTTGATGCCCGGCTGCAGAACGATCGAACCAACATAAATGATGCTGCTCATAAATCCCATCGAAAATCCCTGCGCCAGCAGATCTGCGTACAGTCCGCGGTCCAGCGCGAAGTG
>NZ_QUJK01000028.1:0-23311 GCF_003480905.1 Blautia sp. AM28-27 | reverse complement strand
TGGGAGAAAGATGAAGAAGTGCAAATTAGTACAGAATATAAGAAATTTCAAATTTTGTTATTTTATATTTTGCATAATGATATGTTTGGTTGTTTTTCCTGTTTCCACATCTGCCCAAGAAAATTCTGATCATGTTATCCGGGTAGGATCTTTTGAGGAAACTTATAATGTAGTCAATGAAAAGGGAGAAAGAAGCGGCTATGGTTATGAGTATCTTCAAGATATTGCAGGTTATGCAGGATGGACATATAAATACATAACAAGTGATTGGAAAAACTGCTTTACACAGTTGGAAAATGGAGAAATTGATATTCTTGGTGGCATTTCCTATACAGACGAACGTGCTGAAAATATGCTTTTTTCCGATATGCCTATGGGGGAAGAGAAATATTACATCTATACGGATGCATCCAATATGGATCTTACAGCAGGAAATTTGGATTCTTTTGAGGGAAAAAATATTGGTGTGCTTAAAGATAATATAACGGAGGATGTGCTTAACGAATGGGAGTTAAAGTATGGTCTGCATACGCAGCATGTCAATGTTTCTAATACCGCAGAAGTTATGGACAAACTGTCGAAACACGAAATTGACTGCTTTGTTTCGGTAGAAGAATCCCGTTGGGAAGAATCGGATATTTCACCGATTACAAGTATTGGAGAGACAGAAATCTATTTCGCTATAAATCCAGAACGTCCGGATATCAAAGAAGCACTGGATAGTGCTATGCGCAGAATCAAGGATGACAATCCATTTTACACTGATGATCTCTACAGGCGTTATCTTTCTGCACAGAGCAGCTCGTTTCTTTCAAAAGAAGAAAGGGAGTGGATCGGGCAGCATGGAGCAATCAGGATAGGGTATCTGAATCAGGATGGAGGTATCAGTAGTGTAGATCCATCAACAGGCAAATTGACAGGTGTTATCACAGATTATGTGGATCTTGCAGAAAATTGTCTGCAAGGTCAGACTCTGGAATTTGAATTAAAGGGGTATGATACAAGAAGTGAACTGCTTCAGGCATTGCAGGATGGAAAAATAGACCTGATTTTTCATACAAACCAGAATCCATACTTTGCAGAAACAAAAGGAGTTGCTTTGTCGGATACGCTATTGACTCTCAATATGGCAGCAATTACGGCAAAGGATTCTTTTGATGAAAATAAAGAGAATACAGTTGCCGTTGAAAAAGATAATTTTTCATTGAAGGCATATCTTTCATACAATTATCCAAAATGGGAGATTATAGAATATGGGACATCAGATGCAGCAGTAAAAGCGATGCAGAAAGGGGAGGCAGATTGCATTGTAAGCAGTTCAGGTACTGTTTCTGACTATTTGAAAAATAATAAGCTTCATAGTGTTTTCCTGACAAAAGAAGCCGATGTTCCATTTGCTGTTCGGCAGGGAGAACCGGTTCTTTTGTCCATTCTGAATAAAACACTGACATCTATGCCTACAGCTCAATTTTCGGGTGCAGTAGTTTCGTATAATGCTTCCTCACGAAAAGTTACAGTGAGGGATTTTATTCAGGATAATTTACTGACAGTTTCACTTATCGTTGGAATTTCTTTTTTCGTTGTTCTGTGTATCATTCTTCGTTCTTGGAAGAAGTCAAAACGTGCGGAGGAAAGATTCAAGAAATCTGCTGAACAGGCATTAAAACTGAATCAGGAACTGGAAGAAAAACGGCAGGAATTACAAAATGCACTTGTAGAAGCACAGAGTGCCAATAAGGCTAAGACTTCCTTTTTAAATAACATGTCTCATGACATCAGGACACCGATCAATGGCATTATGGGCATGCTTACAATTCTTGAAAAAAGCGGAAATGATGGTGAGCGGGCAAAAGATTGCCTGAATAAAATAAATGAGTCTTCGAAACTGCTATTATCATTGGTAAATGATGTTTTGGATATGGCAAAGTTAGAATCGGATACCGTGGTTTTTGGTGATGAATCCATCAATCTGGATCAGGTATGTAAAGAAATCACGGAGTCGCTATACTTTCAGGCAGAAGAAAAAGGACTTCATGTTATAGGAGAACATGATGATTACAGTGGTATATATGTTTGGAGCAATGCAGTTCATCTGAAAAAAGTATTGATGAATCTGTTTACAAACAGTATGAAGTACAATAAGGTGAATGGTTCTATTTACATGAGTATGAGAACGATTGAAAGATCAGAAGATCACATGACATGTGAATTTAAAATAAGAGATAATGGAATTGGAATGTCAGAAGAATTTATAAAAAATGAATTGTTTACTCCATTTGTACAGGCAGATAATTCCCCACGTTCTGATTATAATGGGACAGGTCTGGGAATGCCTATTGTGAAACAACTTGTAGAAAAGATGGGCGGAACCATAACCGTTGAAAGCAAGCTTGGTGAAGGAAGCTGTTTTACCGTAATACTTCCATTTAAAATTGATACGAATGCACGGTCAGAAGAAAAAGAAGATTTTGATGCAGATATATCAGATATCAGGATATTGCTGGTTGAAGATAATGAGCTGAATGCGGAAATAGCAGAATTCATGCTGACGGAAAATGGTGCTAAAGTAGAAACAGTGAACAATGGGTTAGAAGCTGTTCAGCACTTTGAAGCTTCCGCACCGGGAACGTATGATGTTATTTTGATGGATGTTATGATGCCGGTGATGGATGGTCTTACAGCTACAAGAACAATAAGAGCTCTGGAGCGGCAAGATGCAAAAACTATCCCTATCATTGCTATGACTGCAAACGCATTCAGGGAAGATGCCGAAAGGTGTATGGAAGCAGGAATGAACGCACATCTTGCAAAGCCGTTGGATGATAAAAAAATTAAGCAGACCATAAGCGAAGAGTTGAGAAAGCAAAATGCCTGTCATGAATGATTATGAGGCAACCGCAGCAATCAGGAGCCTTCTAGGTGCATGGGATAAGCAGACAGGAAACATAGAGAGAGGATTTGGTTATGACAGAACAGAAACTGTATCAGTTTTGTGATACAATGGCTGCATCTGAATACCGCTCGCTGATCCGTCCATTTCTGGATATCTCTACACTTTCATCAAGATTGAAGGCGGAAGAATGCATTTCCACAGAATACCGTATGTGTGATGGCAGTTGGCACAGAATGCTTTTTACTGTAAAAAAAAGGGATGAGTCTGGAAATGTAACCCATGTTTGTAAAATACGTGAAGAGTTGAGACGTTTTTGTATTAAATTAAAATTAGATAAAAGGCATGTGAAATACGATGATGAAAAATAACTATATAAAACAAAAAAGAAAAGATCAAAATCCGGTAAATCATTGGAAAATTTTTGAGGGACGGTTGGTATTCCTTCTGGCAATGGTGATTTTGGCTGTTGTCGCATATACTTTTATTTTACAACAAGCATATACCAAAACTGCTCTGAAAACAGAAATTGAACGAGATATTTCCAGTGCAGATGCGGTTCATAAGCTGGTAAATGACAGACTGGGACGAAAAGATTTTAATGAAATAAAAAGTAAAGCTGATGAGAATACAGAACTATTCAAGAATATGTCGACATATATGAATGAAATCAGAACGCTGAATTCTACGAGATATATTTACACAGCAACCAGAAATGAAGACGGTAGATTGATTTACGTTGTAGACGGACTGGATCCATCGGCTGGTGACGTCAGACATCCAGGAGATCCGATTGAAAAGGAGATGGTTCCTTATATAGAAAAAGCACTTTCTGGAAAAACAGTATATTCTCAGGATATTGTTGATACAACATGGGGACCTATTTTTACAGCCTGTTATCCTGTGACAGCGGAAGATGAATCTAATGAAGTGATAGGTGCTTTCTGCATAGAAATGGATATGCAGAAAGCATATGGAATGGTTGAGAAGACGAATAAGTTAAGTATTGTACTGGGATGCATTACAGCGTGTATTTTGGTAATATTATGTACCTGTGGATATTCTGTATATAAGAAGCAAAAAGAAAATGAGCAGAAACAGCAAAAACTGTTGCAGGAAGCTGCAAGACTGGCCGATTCAGCTAATAAAGCAAAATCAACATTTCTATTTAATATGTCTCATGATATTCGTACCCCTATGAATGCAATTATTGGATATGCAGAATTGGGAGAGAAACATTTAAAGGAGCCAACTATATTAGAGGATTACTTTGAAAAAATATTATTGTGCGGAAAGAAAATGCTGCATTTGATTGATAACATTCTTGAATTAGCACGAATCGAAAACAACCAAGCAACGCTGGATGAAACAATAACAGATGTTTCTAAAAACTTTGATTTATGTATTGATATGTTTAGGAAACCGATAGAAGAAAAACATCAAACACTGAAAGTCAATAAGAACATTCGATATCCATACCTGCATATGGATGATGCAAGATCATCTGAAATTACGATTAACATTTTGAGTAATGCTGTGAAATACACGGGTGAAGGCGGTAACATAAGCTGTACATTGAACCAATATCCCGGCGAAAAAGAAGGTTGGAGTGTATTAGAGCTTATCATAGCAGACAACGGAATCGGAATGTCAGAAGAATTCCAAAAACATATTTTTGAATCATTTTCACAGGAACGATCTTCGTCAGACAGCGGAATAGAAGGTAGCGGACTTGGCATGGGAATCGTGAAGAAACTGGTGGATTTAATGAATGGCAAGATCACAGTTCAGAGCAAACCGGGAGCAGGTTCTACTTTTACAATCACGCTTCCATTAAAGATAGCAAATGCGGAAGAAAGGAATCCGAAACATGCAGACGGTCAGTTGAATATCAAAAAACTGGAAGGAAAAAGGGTTCTTCTGGTAGAAGATAATGACTTGAACGCAGAAATTGCAACGGAACTTTTGACGGAAGAGGGAATCATGATAGAAAGAGCGGAGAACGGCGTTGCATGTATTGATATGTTTAACAAAGCAAAGCAAAATTACTACAGTCTGATTCTGATGGATATTCAGATGCCGATTATGAACGGATATGAAGCATCCAGGAGAATTCGAGAACTGAAAGACGGTAACAAATCGCAGATTCCAATTGTTGCAATGACAGCAAATGCGTTTGAAGAAGATAAGAAGATGGCTTTGGCAAGTGGCATGAATGATCATGTTGCAAAACCAATAGATATGAATGTATTATTGCCGACTATTATGAAATATATGTAAAGGAAGAAAGAAGGACACTGATTTTGTAGTCAGTGTTCTTCTTACATATCAGTCGACTAAAGAAAAACATTTTATCCAGTCCATTCTTTTTTGTCAGTTTTCTGCCGGCAAGTCAGAGAGCAGGACATTTCCGTTGACGGTACTTGCCTGAATGGTGAATGCAGAAATACCGGAGCGGGTGAATGTTTTTGTGTAGGATTCCGTTCTTCCATTGGAGACGAGGCGGATTTTTCCGGTTGTCGTGGATGCATGAATGGACGCATCGGCAAGGTCGTGCGGGAGATGGAGTTTCACGGAACCGTTGACGGATTTTGCTGTCAGGTACTCGGAACAGGTTCCCTCGAAGAGGACTTTACCGTTGACACTGTTTAAGGATGCGCGGGAGCAGTCGCCGGTGATTTCAAGTTTGCCGTTTGTGGCGGAAACATCGAGGCTGTCTGTGCGCAGACGGGTCAGGACGATCTTTCCGTTCGCGGCCTGTATGCGGCAGCTGGATGCGGAAAGGGAATCACCGGTGATTTTGCCGTTTGTGGCGGAAATTTCGAGCGTAGTAAGGGAGAGGGTATCAAGCCCGGTCGCGCCGTTCAAAGAGCGGAGCGTCAGCTTCTGTACGGTGGACGGCACCTGGAAGGAGAACACCTCTTTCTGGTGATTATTGCAGAAAAGATGTTTCCAGAATACGGAAGGGATGAGCTTTTTCTCTCGCAGACAGAACGTATTGCCCTCAATGCCTGCCTCGAAGCGGTCCGGATCGAAGTCGCCGGAAAAGTCAAACTCAACCGAAGCGGAAGTGCCCGGAGCAAAGTCGGCAGAAGCATTCCGCAGGGAGATTTCCATAGCGGTGATGGCGGTGGAAGGGGCGTACGGGTAGTTCGGATGTGTTTCTTCAGAATTGGAGTGGGTTTTCTCCTGTGGCAGCACGTTTGCAACAGGCTGCTCCGTTGTGGCATATTCCTGACGGAAAAATTCGAGGACATCGTCGACATTGCCGAGTTCCGCACAGATTTCCTCATCGGAGAGACCCTGGCTGCGGGCGTCGGCGAAATGGGATTCGAAATCGTTTAAAATTTCCTCTGCGTCGGCAGAATCAAAGGATGCAAGGCCCTGTTTCAATGCATTCATATAAGTTTCATACGTTGTATTCATCATGATTTTCCTTTCTATCGTCAGATCGTTTCATCTGAAATCAGTCGGTTGATCTGCTGGGTGAAATCCAGCCATTCCTGTTTTTTCTCCTGCTGATAAGCTGTTCCTGCTTCAGTCAGATGGTAATATTTCCGGGCAGGGCCAGATGCGGATTCCTGCAGATACGTTTCCACGTAACCGGCTTCCTTGAGTCGTTTTAAAATCATATAGAGCGTTCCTGCGGCGATGGACATTTCGCGGGAAATGGCGTCTGTCAGCTCATAGCCGTATTTGTCCTCTTTTGTCAGCTGGGAGAGGACACAGAGCTCGAGGACGCCCTTTTTGAGTTGTGGATTCATATGAACACCTCCTTGTTGAGTAGATCATAACACAGACTATATCATAATGCAATATAGTGAAAGAAAAAAGTACAAAGAAAAATGTGTTCGATTTTGTACATGGAAATGCCTTGAAAAGAACCGCGGATTTCCGTATAATCAAGCAGAACCCTGAAAAACGGCAGGAATTTTCCGGGCATCCAGGAAATGGAAAAATACCGGAAAATACAGATAAATGCAAAGATAGTTAGTTGGAAAGAAGAGGAAAAAACATGAGTGAAATGAATCAGAACAACAATGGCCCGGTAAAGGGCGCGATCCATTCGATCGAGAGCTTCGGTTCCGTCGACGGACCTGGCGTACGCTACGTGATTTTTGTGAAGGGCTGCAACATGCGCTGCCAGTTCTGCCACAACCCGGATACCTGGACAACAAAAGATGCCGACTGGCAGACCGCAGATGAGGTGCTGAAAAAAGCGCTCCGCTATAAAAACTACTGGGGAGAAAAAGGCGGCATTACCGTGAGCGGCGGAGAACCGCTGCTGCAGATCGACTTCCTGATCGAGCTGTTCCGCAAGGCAAAAAAGAACGGCGTTCACACAACGCTGGATACCAGTGGAAATCCGTTCACAAGAGAGGAGCCGTATTTCAGCAAATTTAATGAGTTGATGAAATACACCGACCTGCTGCTGCTCGATATCAAGCTGATTGACGACAAGGCGCACAGAGAGCTGACCGGCTGCACCAACGAGAACATCCTCGACCTGGCGCGCTACCTTGACGAGATCGGCAAACCAGTCTGGATCCGCCACGTCCTCGTCCCGGAACGCAGCGACTACGACGAATACCTGATTCGCCTCGATGAGTTTTTACACAGCCTGCACAACGTACAGCGCGTAGAGGTTCTCCCATACCACACCCTCGGCGTATTCAAATGGGAAACCTTAGGAATCCCATACAAACTCGAAGGCATCAACCCGCCGACCAAAGAGCGCGTGGAAAACGCCAATAAACTGCTGCATACGGCGGAATATACGGGATATTTGAAATAAAAAGCAGAACAACAAGAAAAATCTGTGAAAAAGTAACAATTTTTATAAAAATTTTATAGTATTTCTGTTCAAAAACCAGAAGAAAAGGAGTATAATCTCTGTTATGGACGAGAGCATGGTTACAATGTGACGGACATGACAGGGACGACAGCAAAAACACTACGCCCCTTTTTGATTCGCCGCTGCAGTTGCTGCATCCACCAAAAATAAAAGCAAAAAGAAAGAAGGATTTACAATGTTTGGTTCAAAAGAGGCATCGGAAGACAAGCTGAAAAAAATGGTGGAAAAAGGAAAATGGGACAAATTAAGAAAACAGTATCTGGATTCGGACAAGACAACGCAGGTAGCGCTTGCAAAAGCCTGTGCAGCTTCGAGAAATGATGGTTCTGTTAATATTCTGACTTCTCTTCTGGAAGTAGACGATGTGGACGTAAAAATCGCGGCCGTTACGAGCCTTGGTGAGGTTGGAGACGATCACGTAACAGCACTGATCCGTCAGCTGGCCGTCAAGACACCGGCAGATCAGACGGAGCTGAAAGCAGCGATCACAAAAGCGCTGGAGAAGATTGTCGAAAGAGCATAAGAGCAGGATCAGTGAAAAAAAGGAAAGGCGAAGAAGTTTCTGTAAAAAGAAGCTCCTTCGTTTTTTTGTTGCAAGGCATATCAGAATCTGCTCCAGCGGATTGTTTTTGCCCGAACAGAAATCTTACAAAATCGTAATAATAATGCAGTTGTATCTATCCCGCAAAAAATGCTATAGTGAAAATAACACAGACACAAAAGCAGAACGCGGAGCGAAAAGCATCCGCAGAAAAAAGGGAGGAAACAAGATGGAATTTGTATTCGAACATGCAACCATGATTGCCGTGATCGCCGTTGTGGTGATCATTCTTGCCATTCTGGCGAGCGGTTATGTGAAGGCGCCGCCGGATACCGCATTTATTATTTCCGGTTTCAAAAAAGGCCAGCGGATCCTGATCGGTAAAGCCGGCATCAAGCTCCCATTCTTTGAGCGGCTGGACAAGCTGAGTCTGAAGCTGGTAGCGATTGATGTGAAGACGAGCGACGCCGTGCCGACCGCTGACTACATCAATATTCAGGTGGATGCAGCCGTCAACATCAAAGTCGGGGACGAACCGCAGAAGCTCCAGAAAGCATCCCAGAACTTCCTGAACCGCGACAGCGAATATATTGCCAAGGTTGCAAGAGAAGTCCTTGAAGGAAACATGCGTGAGATCGTTGGAAAGATGCGTCTGGAAGAGATGGTTTCCGACCGCCAGAAGTTTGCGGAGCTGGTCAAAGAAAATGCAGAACCGGACCTGGCTGCGATGGGACTTGACATCATCAGCTTCAACGTACAGAATTTCGTTGATTCCAATCAGGTCATTGAAAACCTCGGTATCGACAATATCGTAAAAATCAAGAAATCTGCGGCGATCGCCCGTGCCAATTCCGAGAAAGAAATCAAAATTGCCCAGGCGCGTGCAAATAAAGAGGCGAACGATGAGCGCGTTCTTGCCGAGACTGAGATCGCAAAGAAAAACAACGATCTGGCAATCAAGTCGGCAGAGCTGAAAAAAGAGTCCGATATCAAAAAGGCAGAGGCAGATGCAGCGTACAAGATTCAGGAAGAGCAGCAGAGAAAAGAGCTGGAAATCACTTCCGCGAATGCGAACATCGCCCGTCAGGAGCGCGAGGTTGAGCTCCGTGCCAGAGAAGTAGAAGTAACCGAGAAATCCCTCGAGGCAGAAGTCAAGAAGAAAGCCGAGGCCGAGCGTTACGCAAAACAGCAGCAGGCAGAGGCAGATTTGTACCGCCGTCAGAAAGACGCAGAGGCAGACCAGTTCGAAAAAATCCGCGAGGCGGAGGCAAAGAAAGCCCAGGCAGAAGCCCAGCGCTATGCGATGGAGCAGGAAGCACTCGGTATCAAGGCAAAAGGTGAGGCGGAAGCCGCATCCATCCGTGCCCAGGCACTTGCAGAGGCCGAAGGTATGGAGAAGAAAGCTGAGGCTTACCAGCGCTACAACAAAGCCGCAATGGCAGAGATGATGATCAAGGTTCTGCCAGAGATCGCCGGAAAGATCGCAGAGCCGCTCAGCCAGATCGACAAGATTACGATCATCGGCGGCGGAAGCGAAGACAACGGCATCGGCTCCGTAGCGGGCAATGTGCCGGTGGTGATGGCAAAGCTGTTTGAGTCGATGAAAGAGGCGACCGGTGTCGATCTCTCCGAAATCATGAGAGCCGATACATACGATGCAAAAGTAAACCGCAACATTCAGATCTCCAGCCCGGAAGAGCTCAAAGAGTATCTGAAAGCAGAAGCCGGAAAGGCAGCAGCGGATGCAGAAAGCCCGGAAAAAGCGGAAGCATCCGAACCGGTGCAGAAAGACGGCAGCGAGCAGTAAATCCAGAACGGATCATAAAAACAGAAAAAGAGGCAGGGATCCAGAAAAATTTCTTGAGGATCCTGCCTCTTTTGACGTATAGATCGGAAAAAGTTATTCGGCGCCTTTTTCCAGCATGCTCATGAACTCTTTTGCCGCCTGCGGGATCGGCAGATGGGAGCTGTGGGCAACGACAAGCTGGCGCGGCGGAAGCTCCTCCACGAGGTCGAGCTGGAAGGCCGCCGTCTCTTTTACAAGGCAGTAGTCCGGCACAAACGCGATGCCAAGGCCGATACTCGCCAGGTCGATCAGAAGATCGTTGCTGCCAAGCTCAATTTCCGGCACGAGGTCGAGCTGGAACCGCTGAAACTGGCTGTGCAGGAACTCACTCGTCGTACTCTTGCGGTCGAGCATCAGAATCGGGTACTGCAGCAGCTCTTTTAAGTGAACCGGCCTGTTTTCCAGTTCCGGGTAATATTCGCCGTTTGCGATGAAGATATCGTGGAACGAATGAATCGGAATCGTGTGAAGACGGCTGGAAAGATGCGAGTTTGGATAATTGGTCACGATGAAATCCACCTGGCCGGATTCCAGCAGATCGACGCACTGGGTCGAAGTCTGGTTTGTCACCTTGATGTGGACATTCGGAAAGGAGCGGTGGAAACGGTTCAGGTACGGAACAAGGAAATAGCGGCAGATTGTGTCGCTCGCGCCGATGCGGAGCTGGCCGCCGCCAAGCGTTCCCGCTTCCATAATCTGTGCTTCACCGCGCGCAATCAGGTTGATCGCAGGCTCTACGTGGCGCAGCAGCGTTTCTCCCTCCGGTGTTAACTGCACGCGCTTTGTACTGCGGATAAAGAGCGTGATTCCAAGCTTTTTCTCCAGTACCTTGATCGACTGGCTGACCGCCGACTGCGAGATAAAAAGCAGCTTGGAGGCCTCGGAAAAACTGAGTGTGGTGGCAACGTAATAGAAAACCTTATATAACTCGTAATTAATATCCAAAATAAGCACCTCTTATAAAATATGATACCTTCACTCTAGCACACTTCCCCGAAAGAATGCAAGAAAAAATCTGCCGGAGCCGTGAACTTTTTCTCCTCTTTTTCGAGTAAGAGAAAATTCACTGTTCCTGCAGATAAGAAAGGGGAATCAGCCAAGCACTTTGGCGATGATGTACGCACCGAATTCGCGGTTCTGCTCGACAGCAACTTTGGTGCGGAGAACTGCCTCTTTTCCGGAGAGCGTCCACTCGGCAACCATGCCGATTTCCTGTACCATATGGCTGACGCTGATCGCCGTGTTCGAATCGTCATCCGCTACGAGGACGCGGACGCCCTGAAGCTGCGGAATGATCTCATAGCGCGCAGATCGTGCATCACATCCGGCAGATGGACTTCTTTTTCCTCAATCTTGACACGGCCGCTCTCAATCCGGCTCATATCGAGCACATCGTTGAGGAGGCTTAAAAGGTGCTGGCCGGAGGTGGAAATCTTGTTCAGGTATTCCTGCACCTGATCCGGCTGATTGACGTGGGCGGCAGCCAGAGCGGTAAAGCCGATGATCGCATTTATCGGAGTGCGGATGTCGTGGGACATGTTGTTGAGGAAGGCTGTTTTGGCACGGTTGGCGTGTTCCGTCGTGTTCAGTGCGAAGTAACTCCGGTCAGCGGAGCGCTTCGTGACAATGGCGCTGATCCAGATCATCGAGGTGATCAGAACGCAGAAAATATAAGCCAACATATATCTCATTATACTTGATACAGACAAAATTCACCAGCGTTTGTGTAAAAGAAAAGTAAAAAATGGAATGAACGATGCATCCGAAAAACAGATTTTGTTCCGGAATGGAAATGGGAAACAAAGAGAAATAAAAGTTACTTTACATATAAAAGAGCAGAACAGGAAGAAATTTTGAAAAAAATTGAAGAAAATTACAAATTATTGTGGAATATGTGGAAAAAATATGGTAGGATGGGGGAGAAGAGAAAAGTGGTTTCAAAATGTTACTTAACGTTCAGTGAAAGTTCTATGGTTACAAAGAAAACAAAAAACAAGAGGAGAAGGAAAATGAAATTTTTACCAAAACCAAAAGAGGTAAAACTCCTGACGGGGGAACATGCACTCTGCTATGACGGCAGAATTGTACTGGATGGCAGACTGCTGGGAAATGGGGATACGTATGCGAAAGTGCTGCAGAAGGGAATCAAAAAGGAAACCGGAATGCAGTACGATATCGGATACGGCGTTCCGGGAAGAAAAGAGACCGGCGCGATTGTACTGGAACTGGATGAGACAAGGAAAAGCCAGCAGTATGTGCTGCAGGTGACAGAGGAGGAAATCCGCATCCAGGGCGGAGACGGAGCCGGCGTGCTCTACGGTGTGCAGACGCTGTGCCAGATGATGCACGAATACGGTGCACTGCTTCCTGCCGTGCGGATCGAGGATGAGCCGGATCTGCCGGTGCGCGGCTATTATCTCGATGAGACGAGAGGCCGTGTGCTGACACTTTCCTATTTAAAACAGGTGGCAGACCGCATGGCGTACTACAAGCTGAACCAGCTGCAGCTCTATGTGGAGCACACGTATCTGTTCTCCGGACTTTCCGAGATGTGGCGCGATGAGACGCCGCTTACGGCAGAGGAAATCCGCGAGCTGGATGCGTACTGCGCAAAGCTTCATATCGAATTGGTGCCGTCGATCGCAACGTTCGGCCATCTGTACATGCTGCTCTCCACAAAGAGCTATGGCGACCTCTGTGAATTCCCAGACAGCTGGAAAGAGCCGTTTTCCTTCTGGGACCGGATGCAGCATCACACGGTGGATGTCTCCGGCGGCAGAGCGATCGAGCTGATCAAGGCCATGATCGAGGAGTACATGGCGCTTTTTGCCACGGATAAATTCAACATCTGCGCGGACGAAACGTTCGACCTTGGAAAAGGAAAATCGAAACCGCTGGCAGACGAGAAAGGCGTTCACCGCCTGTATATCGACTATGTAAAAGAGCTCTGCGAGTTTCTCGTGGCAAAAGGCAAAAAGCCGATGTTCTGGGGCGATATCATCTGCGCACAGCCGGAGCTGATCAAAGAGCTGCCAGAGGAAACCGTCTGCCTGACCTGGGGCTATGCAGCCGAGCAGAGAGAGCATGAGGCAAAAGTGATGGCGGAAGCTGGTGCAAGACAGTATCTCTGTCCTGGGGTCGGCGGCTGGAACCAGTGGATGAACCTGGTGGAGAACAGCTACAAAAATATCGCACGGATGTGCGGCTATGCGAGAAAATACCATGCGGAAGGTGTTCTGAACACAGACTGGGGTGACTGCGGCCACATCAATCAGCCGGACTTTTCCCTTCCTGGCATGATCTATGGAGCCGTCTTCTCCTGGGGAGACGATACCGACAGCTTTGAGGAGCTGAATGAACAGATTTCCCGTCTGGCCTACGGCGACCGGAGCGGAAAATTCGTTTCCTATATGGCAAAAACGGCAGAATGCTCCATCTTTGACTGGTGGGATGCCAACGTCGTTTACGAGGAAAAAGTGCTCGGTCATCCGAACAACCGGAATGCGCTGTTTGACGCGAGAATCCAGGATGAGGCGAAGCGTGCAGCTGCAAAGGAAACAATTGCGGCTCTGAAAAAAGAACTGAAAAAGACAGCCGGTGCTCTGGAAGAATCCTGCCGTCCAATGGTTCCGGTGCTGGAACTCACGATGGAAGCGATTGACATCTGGAATGAGACGGGCGCGAGAATGTGTGACATTGAGCTTGGAAAAGAAAAGGATGAGACAGCCTGCGCGGCACTTGCGGGACGGCTGGAAACCTGGTTTATGAAGTATAAAGCGTCCTGGAGAAGCATCAGCAAAGAAGGCGATCTGCACCACATTTCAGAGATTGTATTCTGGTATGCCGACATTCTGCGGGGAAGAAAACCGTACGAAAAATAGAAAAAATCCATTTGTGAACAAAGATGAACACAAATAGAAAATAAATGAACGATAAAAAGTAACAAAGAAAACGAAAATTTACATAAAAGTGAACAAAAACACTTGACTTTTGCGCAGAAATGGACGAAGATAGAAGTATCGGATCGAAAGATCAAAAATGTCCGTATGGCGTGACAAGAGAGAAAGAAAAAAATAATTTTCACAGAGGGAAACAATCATGAGTAAAATCATCGGAAACAATCTGCCGGATATGCCTTGGCAGGAAAAACCAGCAGGAGAGCACATGCCGGTATGGCGCTATGATCAGAACCCGATCATCGGCCGTTACGAGCAGAAACGTTCCAACAGTATCTTCAACAGCGCAGTCGTACCGTTCGAGGACGGATACGTAGGTGTATTCCGCTGCGACAGCCGTTCCATCAGCATGGACATCTTCGTTGGAAGAAGTAAAGACGGTATCCACTGGGAGATCGAGGATGAACCGATCAAATTTGAGGGCGCTGACGAGGAGATTCTGACAAGAGAGTACCGTTATGACCCGCGTGTCTGCAAAATCGACGACAAATACTATGTAACCTGGTGCAACGGCTATCACGGCCCGACCATCGGTGTTGCTTACACCTATGACTTCAAGAAATTCGTTCAGCTTGAGAACGCATTCCTTCCATTCAACCGTAACGGCGTGCTGTTCCCGAGAAAGATCAACGGCTACTACATGATGATGAGCCGTCCAAGCGACAACGGCCATACACCGTTCGGCGATATCTTTGTCAGCCAGAGTAAAGATATGGAATTCTGGGGAAGACACCGTCACATGATGAGCCCGGTCCGCGGCGATGAGTCTGCATGGCAGTGCACCAAGATCGGTGCCGGCCCGGTTCCGATCGAAACAGATGAGGGATGGCTGCTGATCTACCACGGCGTTATCACAACCTGCAACGGATACGTATATCGTATGGGATGCGCACTGCTTGATATCGACGAGCCGTGGAAAGTAAAATACAGAACGAAAGACTATATTATGGCTCCGATCACCCAGTACGAGTGCATGGGTGATGTTCCGAACGTAGTATTCCCGTGCGCAACCTTAAGCGATGCAGCAACCGGAAGAATCACTATCTACTACGGATGCGCAGATACTGTAACCGGTATGGCATTCACAACCGTAGATGAGCTGCTGAACTATGTGAAAGAGAATAGCCTTTGATTTATAAGATAACTTAAAAAGCGACAAGTCCGCCGGGCTTACGGGTGAAAGAAGCCTGCAGGTCCGGCGGACTTTCTTTTTAAAAATGACCCCATGGACAGCATAAGGAGGCACTATGAAATTTGTAAAAGAGCGTGTGAACGTAATCTGCCAGGAACTGGCAAGACTTTCGATTTCACAGAAAATTAAAATCACCGATATGCAGGTGAAAAATGGATGCTATATCACACCGGCAGAGGCCGATGCATCAAAAGAGCCGTGGACATCGTTTGATACGGTCAATGACCGCTGGTACGGACCGGACAAACATTACTGGTTCCGCACCACCATCACCATTCCGGAGAGCTTCGATGGAAAAAATCTCTGGATGAGAGTCCATGCAGGACTGGACGAATGGGATGACGGAAGAAACCCGCAGTTCCTGCTGTTTGCAAACGGCGAAGTGATCCAGGGTATGGATATCAACCACCGCGAAGTACTTGTAAGAGAAAATGCAAAGGCCGGTGAAAAAATCCAGTTTGACCTGCAGTCCTACACCGGAACGCTGCACAGCGAGTTCCGTCTGCTGGCAGACCTTGAGGAGCATGATGCGAAAATCGAGGAGATCTATTACGACCTCATCGTTCCGATGCAGGGCCTGAACCGTATGGACGAGGATAATAAAACGCGTCTGGATCTCGAAACCGCACTGACCAACACGATCAATCTGCTGGACCTGCGCAAGCCGTACAGTAAAGAGTTCTACGCTTCCATCGAAGAGGCAGAAAAATGCATCCAGGAAGAGATCTATGAAAAAATGGGCGGCTGGGACGAAGTTGTGGCAACGTGCATCGGCCACACCCACATTGATGTGGCATGGCTGTGGACGATTGACCAGGTTCGCCAGAAATCCTGCCGAAGCTTTGCAACGGTATTAAAACTGATGGATGAGTATCCGAACTATCATTTCATGTCAAGCCAGCCGAAGCTCTACAGCTTTGTCAAAGAAAGACACCCGGAAGTGTACGAGAAAATCCGCCAGAGAGTCAAAGAAGGACGCTGGGAGCCGGAAGGCGGCATGTGGGTTGAGGCAGACTGCAACCTGACTTCAGGAGAGTCCCTCGTGCGCCAGTTCCTGTTCGGAAAACGCTTTTTCAAAGAAGAGTTTGGCGTGGACAACAAGATCCTGTGGCTGCCGGATGTCTTCGGATACAGCGCAGCGATGCCGCAGATTCTGAAAAAATGCGGAATTGACTACTTCATGACGACCAAACTGGCATGGAACGAGTTCAACAAAGTGCCGTACGATACGATGAACTGGGAAGGCATCGACGGAAGTGAAGTATTCACTCATATGATCACAACGCTCGGCGTCGGACAGCCGGAGACGAGCTTCTTTACCACATACAACGGAATGCTGCACCCGGATGCCATCATGGGCGGATGGGACCGCTACCAGAACAAGGACATCAACAACGATATCCTGATCAGCTACGGCTACGGAGACGGCGGCGGCGGCCCGACCAGAAGAATGCTGGAGACATCCAAACGTATGGAAAAAGGCATCAAAGGTGTGCCGAAAGTACGCCAGGCATTTGCGAGAACGTATTTCGACGAGCTGCATGAGAAGGTAAAAGACAGCAAACGCCTCCCAACCTGGATCGGCGAACTGTATTTTGAGTTCCACCGCGGAACATACACCTCGATGGCACGCAACAAACGCGGCAACCGTAAGAGCGAGTACGCGATGATGGAATTAGAGCTTCTGTCCGTTCTGGCCGAAAACGCCGGAAAAGCATACCCGACCGAAGAACTGAACCGCATGTGGGAGATGATCCTGACCAACCAGTTCCACGATATTCTGCCGGGCTCCTCGATCCATGAGGTATATGAGCAGACGAAGAAAGAATATGCAGAGATTGCGGAGACATCAGCAAAACTGATCGGCGAGCGCATGGAAGCACTCTGCGGAACAAAAGACGAGAGCGTGACCGTATGGAACACTCTCGGCCACAGAAGAAACGACGTTGTTGTACTCGGTGAGACCGCGGCAGAAGCCATGACCGACGGAACCACCGTATATCCGGTACAGCAGACGAAAGACGGAGCCATTGTCTATGCAGAAAACCTGCCGTCCAAAGGATATCAGGTTCTGCGCCCGACGAGCGGAGCCGCTGCGGAAACGCCATTTGCTGTAACAGAAGCTGGAGAGGGCTATACCCTTGAGACTCCGTTCTACACGATCCAGATCGATGCAAACGGTGAATTCACTTCCTTGTTTGATAAAGAGAATGACCGCGAAGTGCTTCAGAGCGGAACAACCGGCAACGAGCTGCGTATCTATGAGGACAAACCTCTGCAGTACAGCGCATGGAACCTGGATATCTTCCATACCGAGAAATCCTGGAAGGTGGAGGGTGTACGCCGCATGGAGTGGACAGAAAACGGTCCGGTCCGCGCAACACTGGAAATTGAGCGCGAAGTGATGGACACCGTCATCCGCCAGCAGATCCATTTCTATGCAAAAGACCGCAGAATCGACTTCGAAACCTACGTTGACTGGAAGTTCGCCGAGCATGTACTGAAAGTTCACTTCCCGGTAGACGTTCACAGCGACGAGGCAACTTTCGATATCCAGTTCGGTAATGTGACAAGAAAACTGCACACCAACACAAGCTGGGATCAGGCAAGATTCGAAGTATGCGGCCACAAATGGGCTGATATCTCAGAGGGAAGCTACGGCGTCAGCCTGATGAACGACTGCAAGTACGGCTATTCCATGAAGAACCGTGTGATGACGCAGACTCTGATCAAATCCGGAACTGAGCCGAACCTGACCGCAGACCAGGAAGAGCATTTCTTTACTTACTCTCTGTATCCGCACGCAGGAACATGGCGTGAGGCAGGCACCGAGCAGGAAGCTCTGAACCTGAACGTACCGGCAAAAGCAGTTGCAGGTGCAGCAGAGAAAGACCGCATGGAATTCCTGTCTGTAGACAAACGCGACGTAGTGCTTGAGACTGTGAAGAAGGCAGAGGACGGCGACGGCGTAATCGTTCGTCTGTACGAGGTGGAGAATGCAAGAACGAAAGTGACCCTGCACTGCGCAGAGGCAATTGCATCCGCTGAGGAGACCGACCTTCTCGAGAACCCGATCGAGGGCGCGCTTGGTGTGAAGGAGAACGAGATTGAGCTTACGATCAAGCCGTATGAGATCCGTACGATCCGCATCCGCACCGCGAAGTAAGAAAACAGAAATAAAATATAGAAATCACAATTGGTCCACTGGACCAATTGTTGATATGCCGAGCAACAGAAAAAGACACCGTGTCCCGGAAGGGAAGACGGTGTCTTTTTTGAAAACAGATGAAAAATAAAATCAGTCACCGGTGGAATCGCGGTACAGCACGTTGGTGCCGAGATACGTAATTTCATGCGGCGTGTTCGGATATTTGATCCGGTACAGAATCTGGAGTGCCAGACGTGCGCCGAGTTCTTCGTTGAAGACCTGAACGGTCGTCAGATGTTCTGCCAGAAGATCCTCTGTATTGTTGTCGAAGCCGGATACTGCAACGTCCTCCGGTACGCGTAAGCCCCGTTTTTCGAGAAGCTGCATCAGAATGCAGGCAACGTAGTCGCTGGCGCAGACGAAAGCGTCCGGCATGCGGGACAGGGAAGAAAGGAAGGTATCGATTTCTTCACGGTACGTATCGATGCCGAGCGGTGTCGTCAGGCAGAGAGAAGAATCCACCTTTTTACCGGCATCCGCCAGAGCCTGGCAGAAACCTTCATATCGTTCGCGGTTGGACTGTGCGTAGCTGATATCACCGATGAAGCCCGGAAGGGTGCGTCCCTGCTCGAGCAGATGGCAGGTGATGCGGCGGACACTGGTGCGGCTCTCCATGAGAAGCAGGTCGCCGTTCAGCTCATCCGGGGCAACAAGAGAGGAAGTGTCCAGGAACACTTTCGGAATCTGTGTCTCTGCGAGCAGGCGCAGAAGACGCTCGTTGTACACATTCAGAACGATGATGCCGTGAACATTTCCGTTTGTAAGAGTCGGCGGGAGAAAATACGTTTTATCCGCCGAAGTCGGAAGATACGTGTAAACGAGATTGACATTGTGTGTCGAAAATACTTTTGCAATTTGGTGGATGATGGTCATCCAGAAAAGTGAGGTTTCCGGTCTGCAGACGGCAACTGCAATGTTGACCGGCGTGGTCTCCTCTGCGCTCTGCGGATACTGAAAATCCTCCGGGATGGCATAGCCGAGTTCCTGGGCTTTGGCGATGACCTTGGTGCGCAGGGAATCGGAGACGCCTTCGTGTCCGCTGAACACCTTCCAGACCGTAGTCCGGGAGATGCCCAGGGAGTTCGCGATTTCCTGTAACGTTACTTTTTTCATAGTTTAAACCGATCCTGTTACAAATTTTGAGTGCTAACACATATTATACACTTAACGTGTAACTTTTTCAACCTTTCCATTGGAAGACAGAAGGAGTAAATGTGCTCCGTCGGCACTCGGGCAGGTGATCAGGTAAGAGTGGCTTGTGGTCTCAATGGTGTAGTCAAGAGCTTTGACGGTTTTGTTGAAGTCATTTGGAGCGTAAGCGGCAAGGGTCTCCTGTAAGACGGTAAGACTGTCGCTGTAGGAACCGGTTGTCTCAAACAGAATGTTTTCTGCGTAATACAGCTTGCGGAGTTCCCATTTGCGGTATTCGTCCTCCGGAATCGTGATGTCACACGGTGCGTCGTCGCGGTCGTCAGAGAAGAAAACGAAAGACCAGAGTTCCGGGTAATGAATGTTGATGACACCGGTCGGAGCCCATACCCAGTTGTCCTCCGGGAGAACGTTTCCGGCTTCATTGGTACGTTTTACATAAGTGTTGTCCTTGATGTCCACTTTCCACTGAACACGGGAGAAGTTCATACGGTAGAATTCTCCGTTTTTCGGTGCGCGGCGTTCTTTCTGATACTCATAGAGAGCAGCGAACGGAATGACAACCTCAACGCTCCAGCACTTGTTTTCTGCGGATGGATCGTTGATGGAGCCATCTACATGAACAGCGGTGCGCAGACCGTGCATGTCGTAGCCATTGAGGCCGCTTCCGCCGTCACGGTATGGCTCGGAAAGAAACAGATCCCATACCGTGTTCAGAACGTTCATTTCGAACTCATAGTAATGGTACGTATCAGAATCCGGGTCAACGAAGATTTCAAAATCGTTGTCGAGGAAAATGACGGAGTCGCGCTCGGTCTGGTGTCCCCAGATTTCATCGCCGTCAAGCACGGCTGCTACGTAAAGGTTCTCGTCATCCCAGAGCATTTTTGCACGGGTGACAAAGCGCGGAAGCGGCATGTGGCTTCCTTCGATATCGAGAAATTCGTCGGTATACGGGGCATCTTCCCAGAATGGTTTGTTGATGTTTCCGTCTAACTCGAACGGCTTTTTTGCGCGGTGGCAGGTGTAAACCGGCGGTGCGAACGGGACTGCCGGAACCGGAATTGTGATGTTTGTACTCATAGTAAAAATCTCCCTTTCAAATATTTACTGTTAAGCTTTTTTAGAAAACACGCGGAAAACGTGTCGACAAAAGGTATCATAACACCAGAAGTAATAAAATTCAACATTAAAATGAACAAAAATGAACGAAAGATAACTTACTGTGGACAAAATGAAAAGAATGCGGTACAATAAAGCCACTTGAAATAAGGAGAAGGACAAGGAGGAAACAAAAACAATGGAAGCATATCAGAATGCGGCCCTTTCCCCGGAAGAGCGCGCAAAAGACCTGCTCGGAAAAATGACGCTGCAGGAAAAAGTAGGACAGTTAAATCAGCGTCTGTACGGATTCCGGATTTACGAGAGACAGGGTGAGGAGTTTACACTGACAGAGGAATTTAAAGAGGAAGTAGAGCGCATGGGAGGGCTTGGCGTCCTGTACGGCCTGTACCGTGCCGATCCGTGGGCAGATAAAGATGAGAAGACCGGCATTGTGCTGGAACTTTCCGCAAAAGCCTATAATATAGTACAGAAATATGTGATCGATCATTCCCGCCTCGGCATCCCGATGATGATGAGCACCGAGTGCCCGCACGGCCATCAGGCGCTCGGCGGCGGTCTGCTTCCGGTCAACCTGGCAGCAGGCGCAACATTCGACCCGGAACTTCTTTCCGAAGGCTACAAGGCATGCGGAAAACAGTTAAAGAGCGGTCATGTGGATCTGGCGCTGATGTCGGCGCTCGATATGGCGCGCGACCCGAGATGGGGAAGAAGTGAGGAGTGCTACTCTGAAGACCCGTGCCTTGCCGCATCCATGGCAAAAGCGGCAGTCACCGGTATGCAGTCCACCGGTGTCGGCAGTGTGGCAAAACACTTCTGCGCACAGGGCGAGACAACCGGAGGTGTGAACGCGAGTGCTGCAAGAATCGGCGAGCGGGAGCTGCGGGAAATCCATTTTCCATCGGCAAAAGCGTGCTGTGAAGCAGGCGTGGAAGGCATCATGGCGGCATACAACGAGATCGACGGCGTGTACTGCCACAGAAACGCATGGCTGCTCCGCGATGTTCTGCGCGGTGAAATGGGCTTTGACGGCATTGTGATGGCAGATGGTTTGGCTGTAGATTTCCTTAAGAATACCGAGGGTGATACTCTGCATGCAGGCGTTGCAGCGAGAAAAGCCGGTGTGGATGTGAGCCTCTGGGATGAAGCGTTCAGCCGTCTCGGCGAGGCCGTAGAGCAGGGACTTCTCGATGAGAGCGAGATCGACGAGTCTGTTCTCAAAGTTCTGAAGCTGAAATTTGAAAAGGGTCTGTTTGAACATCCTTATATGGAAGAAAACATGCTCACCCCGGAAGAAGCCGGGATCCCGGAAGTATCTCTTTCCCTGGCACGGGAGTCCGCTGTTCTTCTGAAAAACGAGGAGAGTGTGCTGCCGCTTGCTAAGAAGTACAAAAAAGTAGCTGTGATCGGCTATCACGCAGCAGACCGTTATTGCATGCTCGGCGACTACACCCCGCCGGTTCCGGAAAGCGAGTGCGTCACCGTCCTTCAGGGCATGAAACAGGAAGCACCGGAGGGCGTGGAAGTTTCCTATGCAATGGGAAGTGAATTTTCAGAGGCTGACGAGGACGAGAAAGCAAAAGCACTGGCACTTGCAGCAAAGAGCGATGTGATCGTAGCTGTTGTCGGCGGTTCTTCTTCCCGTTTCGGCGGAGCTGTGTTCGATGCAAACGGTGCAGCATCCAAGGGAACCGGCAGCCGTTCGATGGACTGCGGCGAGGGAATGGACACCGCAAAGGTTCACATCCCGGCAGCACAGGAAGAACTGGTTGCAGAGCTTGCCCGCCTTGGCAAGCCGATGGTAACCGTTGTGATCGCAGGAAGAGCATACTGCATCGAGGATATCGAAAATGCTTCGAATGCCCTTCTGTATGCGTTTTATCCGGGTCCGATGGGCGGCAAGGCCGTTGCAGAGATGCTCTACGGAACCACGAATCCGTCCGGCCGTCTCCCGGTATCCATGCCGCGCCACGCCGGTCAGATTCCGGTGTGCTACAATTACCGTACCTCCGTCGTTCCGGCATACTGCGATATGACGAGCCAGCCGCTGCATACGTTCGGTGAGGGAAAATCCTACACGACGTTTGCGTGCAGCGATGTTTCCGTGAACAAAGAAGAAAACGGTGCTGCCGTTTCGTTTACCGTAGAGAACACCGGTGCCATGGCAGGAACCTCCGTTCCGTGTCTGTATGTGCGGAAACGTTCCGGCGGTGTGGTAGCGAGAATCAAAGAGCTGAAAGCTTTTACCAGAATTTCTCTTGCACCGGGTGAGAAAAAAGAAGTTTCGTTCCAGCTTTCCAAAGAGGAGATGAACTTTGTCCAGATTCCGGGAAAACCGGAAGTGATCTGCCATGACTATGAGCTGATGCTCGAGGATGGAGCAGAGAAATGGTGGAGCGGAAATGTAACTGAAATGTAAGGCTTGACGGAAGATAATATAAAAAGTAATAAAACTGAACAAAGGGAGAAAATATGTTGCGAAACAAAACGACGTATTTTCTCAATGTCATTAACTTAAAAGCAGAAGATATTTATTCCGAAATGGATTAGAT
>NZ_QUJK01000027.1:0-27381 GCF_003480905.1 Blautia sp. AM28-27 | reverse complement strand
TACAGAGGGTGTCTTTCTTTTGTGCAATATTTTGGATTTGCTCATTTATAGTTTTTAAAATTAATTTGTCTTTTCGGTAAAAACAGATAATGCCGCCATACCATGGAAATCCCGCTTCGATCGTGGCTTTCACATCTCCATTGGTAATTGTGGCAAAATCTTCGTTTCCCTCTATGATACAGTTGTCTTCCGTCGCAGGCGGAAGTAAGGTCCAGTTTTCATCCGAGATACAGGCATTTCTGGTCGCTCTGGTTCGCAGACAGTTCCTGCCGTATGCTTCAATGACTACCAGTTCGTCTCTTCTCTGAAAGATCAATCGATTCTGTTCTAACACTATTTTTCCCATGCATACACCTCTCTTGAAATTCATCTTATTTGTAACAGCATTGGATTTCTGTTAATTTATTATAGCAATGATGACTTTTGATGGCTTGATTTTTCTTGATAAAAACTAACACAATCTTGATGTGTTAAAAAATTCGTGATATGGTTTTTGTAATATGAATTCCGGGGAGAAGATTTTATGAATTCTTATACCAATGACTCTTTTTATGAAAATATGTCACATCAGACAGAAGCGGCTCCGTATTCGGTTCACTATACCGAGGCGGCCGTGGATCATGAACCGGTGTTATATCTCCATTGGCATCATGAAATGGAGTTTTTAGTGCTGGTACAGGGAGAAATCACCGTTCATATGGAAGATCGATCGTATGTCCTGCAGGCGGGAGATGGGATTTTTATTCCGCCTGGGCTGCTTCATTACGCCAATAGTCGGTCAGAAATCCCGCCGGCGTTTTATGCTTTTGTTTTATCGCCGATGTTCTTGTTCCCAGAGTCTGAAACGTACAGTTATAACACCTATGTACTGCCGGTGCTGCATAATAATCTGGCTTTCGCGACGGTTTTGACGGAGGGGATTGACTGGCAGAAAGAGATTCTTACATATTTAAACCAGATCATTCAAAACCAGGAGGCAGGAGAACTCTATATGAGGGGAACCTCTTTATTGATATGGGATAAGCTTTTTCATCACCACATATCCAAAATCGGAGGAAAGAAAGCATTTTATGTAAATGCCGATCAGTTATCGGATTCCCTTGTTTATATACACAAAAACTATCATCAGAATATCACTTTGGAAGAATTGGCAGAATATGCCCATTTGAGTGAAGGGCAGTTCTGTCGTTCCTTTAAGGAATTAACAGGAATGACACCGTTTCGTTATTTGATACGATATCGTATCCTGCAAAGCTGCAATCAATTGCTTTTGACAGACAAAAAAGTAACAGAAATCGCTCTTTCCTGTGGATTCAACAATATCAGTTACTACAACCGGGCATTTTTTAAGATCATGAGGATGACGCCCACAGAATATCGCAAAACGACAGAAAAAAATAGTACTTTCATCATTTAAGAACATTCAGCAACAAATGGGAGCAGGTTAGCAAGTGATAAGAAGAAAAAAAAGAAGAAAAAAGTTACACTTTAGATAAAATCATGTGGGAGATGCTAAAAGACAAGGGGGAAATGCGTTTGGGATGAAAACAGGAAAAAACAAAAAGTGGATGTTGATCATTTTGCCAGCGGCGGTTGCGATGCTCTTTGGCGTATTTGCGGAACAGATGACGAAAGGAGAGTCTGAAACATCACAAAAAGAATCGGAGACGGTAGAAAGGGTGGAAATCATGCAGGAAGAATCAGAAACCAACACAGGAAAATATGCAGATACCAGTTCTTATGAGGAACTGGATGAACTTTATAAAGAATATTTTATGCTGGGAACCGGCTGTGAAGCCATTGACCATTGGAACAATCAGCTTGCAGAAATCGGTAATCCGGAGAAAGAAGCATTAATCAGCAGAATGTATAACAGTATTACGTTTGGCAATGAATTCAAACCGGCTTACAATTTTGATGCCTCATCGGAAACGTTGTTTACCGTTGATTTTGCGGCGGAGGAATTATTGGATTGGGCCAAAGAAAATGGAGTAAAAGTCCGTGGACATGTACTTGTGTGGCATGCACAGGTCAATCCATCTATTTTTGCAAAAGATTTTAAAGCATATTCTGGTGGAAACCTGACGGTTAGCGATACAGATGTTCTGGATGAAGATTGTCTGGTGAGCCGTGAAGTTTTGCTGGAAAGGTTAAAAACTTATATATATGGAGTATTGGAGTACACTTATCGGAATGGGTATGCTGATATTATTTATGCATGGGATGTGGTAAACGAAGCATGCGATGAGAGTCAGCCGGATGGTTTGCGCAATAGTTACTGGTATCAGATTATAGGGCCGGACTATCTGTATTACTGCTTTTTATACGCAAGAGAAGCAGAAGTTCTGTATTCCAATCAGTATGCTTCCCTTTATGGATTGAATCCGGAAACGGATGATCTGTCTTCTATTCAGCCAAAACTGTTTTATAACGACTATAATGAATGGGTGGTTTCCCGTAGCGATGCAATTGTACATTTTCTGACGGAAGAACCATGGAATGAAAATCATGAAAAAGTTACCAGTCCGGTGATTCACCCGGATGGAGATGGAACCATATATGGAGATGGTCTAATCGATGGAATTGGAATGCAGGGTCATCTGGATGACACGCAGAATATTGAACAGTATATGACTGCGCTGGAAAAGTATGATGCAGCTGTGGATGAAATACATATCACGGAGCTGGATGTCGGTTGTACAGGAAGTGACGCAAATGCAGAATTCTACCAGGCAAAGTTCTACTATGATTTTTTTGCAAGGTTGATAGAGGAAGTAAAAGGTGGGGTAAATCTTACATCCGTCACAATATGGGGATTGACCGATGACGCATCCTGGAGAACTGATGTAAATCCGTTGCTTTTCAATGGTGACTTGTCAAAGAAACCCGCTTTTGAAGCGATGGTTATGGCCGGAAAAGGTGAGGAGTTCTCATTGACAGCGGTTAAGCTCGCTGTTAACGCAAAAGATATGCATGTTTCTTTTGAACCCTATGTGGAGGACGGTAAAACGAAAACAGTAACGCCGCAGAGCGTAGGGGTTTACAGCCGTGGAACAGGACATCAGTCGGTCATTACAATGGTAAATACAGAAAATCATACAGAAGATGCCGTAATAGGATATGCTCTTAAAATAAGCAGAAGCGAACAGGATGCATCCATGAAGATGGATCTGTCTTCTTATATTGGCAGAACTGTGAAAATAACAGCATTTGTTAAAACACAGGATAAAAAGATCCGAATGGGATTAGATACAACGGTATCCGAACAGCTCATAGAAAAAAATGCTTCGGATGATTGGGTGGAAGTATCGGCAGAGTGCACGATTCCGGAGGATTTAAATTCAGCAAATCTTTATCTGGAAACGGACGGAAGCGCTGATTTTTATGTGGATGATATTGATATTTCTGTTGTTTCTCAGAATGCGGCAGGTGCTGAGAACAACGTATAACTGGTACGGGATTCCTATGAAAGAATTATGCAGTATATAGAGAGGAGATAACTATGAATAATACAGGAAATCAGGAAATAAATCCTATCACCCGTTTGGATTATCCGGATCCGGATGTCATCAGGGTCGATAATACTTACTATATGGTCAGCACAACGATGCACTTTATGCCTGGATGTGAAATTCTGCGGTCTTACGATTTGGTAAACTGGGAGCATGCATCCTATGTCTATGATGTATTGGATTCCACTCCGGGACAGAAAATAGAAGGGGAGGAAAATATATACGGACAGGGAATGTGGGCGGCTTCCCTGCGTTATCATAAAGGAATCTTTTATGTGTGTTTTGTGGCAAATGATACCGGGAAAACATACATTTATTCAGCGCCTTCTATCGAAGGACCGTGGAAAAAGAGTTATATCAAGGGCTTTTATCATGACTGTTCCATTTTGTTTGATGATGATGACAGAGTCTACATAGCATCGGGAAACAAATACATTCGTCTGCAGGAATTGGATGCGGATTTGAGCGGTCCGAAAGAAGGCGGTATCGACAGAATTGTTGTCAAGGACGAAGGACATCCCGGCCTTGGTTATGAAGGTACTCATTTTTATAAAATAAACGGTAAATACTATCTGTTCTTTATTCACTCTCTGAGAAAAGAGTGGAAACGGGTGGAGGCATGTTTCGTGTCGGATTCTCTGGAAGGAGAATTCACAGGCGGCGATGTGCTGAATGATGATATGGGATATTGTAATCAGGGAGTTGCCCAGGGAGGAATTGTAGACACTCCGGATGGGAAATGGTATGCAGTGTTGTTTCAGGACAGAGGGGCAGTGGGGCGTATTCCGGTACTGGTTCCGATCCGATGGGAAGAGGATTATCCGGTGTTTGGTGTGGACGGAAAAGTACCGGCTGATTTTGAAACGGTAAGTACCAGACCGGGATATGAATATCTTCCTTTGGTACAGAGTGATGATTTTAAGGGCGGTTTCTCTGTGGATGGAGAGGTAAAGGCATCCGGAAGAATGACGAAACAGTATGATTATGACAGTTTTGGGTTGAAAAGCTGCTGGCAGATCAACCATGAACCGGATTTGTCTCTGATCAAAAGAGATTTCGAGACTGGAACAGTGGAAATTACCACGGATAAGCTCTGCAAAAATGTAACACAGGCGAAAAATACCCTGACGCAGAGAATGCGTTTTCCGGGCTGTGTTGGGGAGGTAACGGTAGATGCTTCTTTGCTGAAAGACGGTGATTATGCAGGACTTTGTGCATTACAGGGATGTTACGGTCTTGTGGCTGTCACAAAGAAGAACGGAAAATTGTTTGCAGTAATGAAGAACCGCCCGGCGGATAACGCATCTCTGCAGGGAATGGAGAAGGACACGCAGGCAGGCATTCTGCAGGAAGAAGTGGAAATCCATACAGATCACGTGAAATTCAGGGTGGAAGCAGAATTTGAAAACATGAAAGATGAAGCAAGATTCTATTATGATGCAGGAGAAGGTTGGAAACAGATAGGAATCAGCCAGAAGCTGTATTTCAAGATGGATCATTTTACCGGCTGTCGGTTTGGATTGTTCATATACGCTACAAAGGAAATTGGAGGCAGTGCGGGATTTTCTGAATTTATATACAGATAATACTTGTCGAATGGAAAACAAAAGATACACAGGAATGAATTTTTAAATGCACTGCGGTCGTAAAATAAAACACCCCCAAACATCTGCACAAGCGGCAGGGTTTGGGGGTGTTTTGCTTTATGGGTTATGAAAAGTATGTTCTTTGGAACGATACTCGCTGGGAGTGCAGCTTTTGTGCTGCTTGAAGAGCCGGTTAAAAGTGGAGATACTGGGAAATCCTGCCTGGATAGCAACCTCGGTAATGGAGAGGTCAGTGTTGGCCAGAAGTTCTTCAACGGCTTTGATGCGTCTGTAACATAAGTAGTCTCCAAAAGTGAAATTAGTATATTGCTTAAACAGTCTGGAGAAATGATATTTACTAAAACCGACAGATTTGGCAACGGTCTCAAGATCTAAATTTTCCGTATAATGCGTGTCTATGTAGGTCATGAGAGCGTTGAATTTCTGTATATATTCTTTCTGTTTATCTAATTGAACCTTTGGAAACAAAGCTTCTGCGTTGATGCGATTGTAGGCAAATTTGACAAAGAAATTGATAAGCAGAGAGTAAATGATCAGTTCGCTGTATTCTTTTTGGCTGAAATATTCGTTGCACATCTGCGTAAGCAACTGGTATATGTCGTTGTAAATTTTAGGATAAGTTTCGGGAGTGACATAAAGCGGCTGCGCCAGGAGGGACTGAATGCCGGAGAAACTTTTCAGTTTGGTAATTAAAGTGATGTCAAACAGGAAAACGAATCGTTTCCCCTCGTTCGGAGCAATCAGTTCGTGGAGTTCGCCGGGAGGAATTACTAAAATTTCACCAGGCAGCAGGTGATAGCTGCTGTCGTTAACGATGACATCGTAGTAATTTTCAACCGGCATCAGAATTTCCATGGCGGTATGCCAGTGGGAAGGGAAGTCCGCCGATTGTTCATTGAACCAGATGCGTATAGTAGTAGCGTTATGGAATTCTACTTCTTCCTGATCTATTGTGAAATATCTGGAACCGGTAAAATCGCTGTTGATACTGTATAGATCTAAATGATTTCCGTTAAAAAGTTTCGTCATACTTCCTCCTATAATAGCAAAATAAGAATAATTAAATTTTGCGTTTTTTGGCGCTCGCCTAATTTGGTGAATATTATAAATAAAGCACAAAAAAGAAATGAAATACACAATGATTTTATAAGATAAGTGTAACATTTTGACGCAAATAAGGCAATAATAAATAGATAAAAAGTAAATTTGAACAAAAAGTGAGCAAAGGATGAAGAACGAATAGCAAAAACTAAGAAGCAATATGTTAAAAATCATAGTAAAATACAAATACAAGAGACAAATATATTATTACTATTATTTTAGTAGAAGTCATGGAGGCATTTATGAAGGGGTCTGTAAAAAAAGCAATTATTATAATCGGTGTCCTGATAGTACTTGTTATTTGTGTATTATTGAACTTGAGACCGGTGGAAAATTTTCAACAGAAATATGAAGGGGTCGACTTGAGCGCTGATGTAGAAGGCGCCGTCAGAGAAGGTACATATACAAAGTATTTGAATGCCCATGAAGATGCAGCATGTCCTGCCGAAGATATAGAAGTGGATCTGTTTGCTTACATGGAAGGGGAAGGCGTAGAAGTATATGAAAATTATGAGGGGGAAGAGAAAGCTCTTTATACAGATACGGAATCCACGGTTACCTGGAAGGTAAATGTTCCTGAGGCAGGTTTCTACAACCTTTATCTGGAGTATATAACAGTAGAGTCCCGAGGGGTTGCGATCGAACGTTCTGTATACATCAATGGAGAACTTCCGTTTGATGATGCGGGAAACATTATTTTTACAAGAACCTGGACAGACGCCTCAGAACCTAAGGTAGACAATCAGGGAAATGAAATTCGTCCTTCGCAGGTGGAAGTTTACAAATGGCAGAGCACTTTCTGCAAAGATGATATGGGATATATCATAAATCCTTATCAGTTTTATTTTGAAGCCGGAGAGAATACGATCACCATGGAAGGTGTAAACGAACCCATGGTTTTGAAAAAACTCACACTGGCTGCAATCGATGATTCCGTTACATACGAAGAATATCTGGCAAACTGTCCGGGGGAAGGAAATTCAGAAACCAATATTAATTATGTGCAGGTGGTACAGGGAGAGGATTCGACGATACGATCAGAATCATCTCTGTATGCGAAATATGACAAATCGGCGCCGAACACTCAGCCATACAGTGTGACGAATACAATTCTGAATTATGTAGGCGGAGAAACATGGTGCAGTGCAGGCCAGTGGATCGAATGGGAGTTTTCGGTTCCGGAGGACGGTTATTACAATATTACTGTTAAGGGAAGACAGAATTATGCCCGCGGCAGTGTATCTTCCAGAACGGTATATATCGATGGAGAAATCCCATTTGAAGAAATGGAAGAGATTTCCTTCGAATATGAGAATGACTGGAACAATCTGACTCTCGCAGATGCAGATGGAAATCCGTATAAAATTTATCTTACAGAAGGAACACATACCATTCGTCTGGAAGCTACATTGGGCGGTTCCGGTATTCTGCTGGAAGAACTGGAAGATTCTATTTATCGTCTGAATCAGATTTACAGGAAACTTTTGGTATATACCGGAGCAACGCCGGATCAATACCGCGATTACAATATTGATCAGGTATATCCGGAAGTGATGGAAGCTATGGATCTGGAATCCAAACGCCTCTACAAGATTGTAGATGAAATGGTTGCTTATACGGGACAAAAAGCCGATAAGATTGCGACGGCGCAGACTCTTGCGCAGCAGCTGGAGCGATTTGTAGAAAAGCCGAACAAGATTACGGAAGAGTTTACAACATTTAAAGACAATATTACTTCTCTCGGTACTGCGGTTCTGAATATGGGTGAAACGAAACTGGATATCGATTATCTGGTAATTACCAGCACAGATACAGAACCGGAAAAAGACGAAGCGAACTTCTTCTCTAAAATGTGGCATGAGATCAAAGCATTTGCGGCAACTTTCTACGTTGACTATGATGCGGTTGGTGATGTCTATGAGGAGAATGATGAAGAAGTAGTTACGGTTTGGATCCTGAGCGGTCGTGACCAGGGCACTATTTTGAAATCCATGGTGGACGATACCTTTACTCCTGATACGGGAATTAAGGTCAATGTGGAAGTTGTAGCGGCTAATGCTTTGCTGAGTGCAGTTATGGCAGGAAGAGGACCGGATGTGGTTCTTTCCGTCGGAGCTGACCAGCCTGTGAACTATGCGCTTCGTGGAGCAGCTGAAGATCTTACTCAGTTTGAAGATTATCAAGAGGTTTTGAGTAGCTATACAGAAAGTTCATATCAACAGTATTGCCTCGACGGTGCAATTTATGCGATTCCTGAAACGCAGACATTTAATGTGATGTTCTATAGAACCGATGTTTTGGAACAATTGGAACTGGAAGTTCCCCAGACCTGGCAGGATTTGATTGAAATGCTTCCTACCATTCAGGGCAACAATATGTCCATCGGCATTCCATCGGCGGCAGGCAGCAGCGGCAGCGCAAGCGCCAGCACAACGATTGCATCCAACGCAGCAGACCTGTCCTTATATTTCAGTTTGCTATACCAGTACGGCGGAGATTTGTACAACGAAGCAGGAACCAAAGCTGAGATCAACGATGAAGCGGGTGTTGAAGCGTTTGATGTATATACCAGATTCTTTACGGATTATGGAATTCCTACCTATTTTGATTTTGTCAGCCGGTTCCGTTCTGGTGAAATGCCTATCGGTATTGCGAGCTATTCGACGTACAATACCTTGATGGTATCTGCGCCGGAGATTAAAGGCTTATGGGACTTTACATTAATTCCTGGTACTGAAAAAACAGATGAAAATGGTAATACTTACATCGATCGTTCCGACTTTATTACCGGCAGTGGGACAATGATGATTGCTTCTGATGATGAGGATACAAAACAGAGAGCGTGGGAATTCATGAAATGGTGGGCAAGTTCGGACACGCAGGTACGTTTTGGCCGTGAAATTGAAGCGTTGCTCGGATCTTCTGCAAGATATGCAACCGCAAATATAAATGCGTTCAGCCAGCTGGCATGGACTGCAGATGATATTGAAGTATTAACAGAGCAGTGGCGTCAAACGGTAGGAATTCGTGAAATCCCTGGCGGATACTATACGGGACGGCATATAACAAATGCGGTTCGAAAGGTTATTAATGACCAGGAAGATCCGAGAGAGACAATTATTGATTATACCATTACCATTAATGAAGAAATTGCCAAGAAACGTTCAGAGTTTGGTCTGCCGTTGGAATAGGAGGTAAGTAAGAAATGAAAGAATATATCCGCAGATATTTCATGTTGCGCAGGCATAATATGAAGGTTGCGATAAAAAAGGCCAAAATGAGTAAAATGTGTTATGCGTTTCTGGCGCCGTATGCAATAATATTTGCCTTGTTTTACATATTGCCGGTTATAACCTCTATTTTTTACAGTTTTACTTATTACAACATTCTGGAATCTCCCAAGTTTGTCGGGCTGCAGAATTATATCAACTTAATTTTACAGGATGATGTATTTCTGATCGGTGTAAAAAATACGTTTGTCATTGCTGTTATCACAGGACCGTTGGGCTATATCGCCTCTTTCCTGTTTGCATGGCTGATCAACGAATTGCCACGATGGGTTCGAACGATTGCTGTTGTTGTGTTCTATGCTCCTTCCATTGCGGGCAACGCGTACGTTATTTTTTCTATCTTCTTCAGAGGCGACGCATACGGATATGTAAATGCAGCTTTGATGAATATGGGTATTATTAATTCGCCGATCCTCTGGCTGACGGATCCGGATTACATGCTTCCGATTTGTATGCTGGTTATTTTATGGATGAGTTTGGGTACCGGCTTCCTTTCCTTTGTAGCAGGTCTGCAGGGGGTTGACCGTGCTCAGTATGAAGCAGGTTATGTGGACGGTATTCGAAATCGTTGGCAGGAATTATGGTACATCACACTGCCGAATATGAAACCGATGTTGTTATTTGGCGCGGTAATGTCCATTACTCAGTCCTTTGGTGTTTGCGATGTAACCATGGCGCTTTGCGGCTATCCGAGTACAGATTATGCAGCGCGAACAGTTGTCACCCATTTGTTTGACTACGGCTATTCCCGATTTGAAATGGGTTATGCATCTGCAATTGCAACTTTGTTGTTTTTGATTATGATTTTGTGTAATAAGGCAATTCAAAGCATGTTAAGAAGAGTGGGAACCTGATATGAAGAAACAGAAAAAAGAAGCAAATGTGACAAAAAAGAATTTAGTAAAATTAAAAAGAAGACAGCCGAATCGTTCCAGGATTGGAGATTTTATCATCTACTTCTTTTTGATACTGGTAGCATTAATGATGGTATTTCCATTAGTGTTTGCTATTAACAATGCATTGAAGCCGCTGGATGAGTTGTTTATGTTTCCGCCAAAGGTTTTTGCTCAGAATCCTACACTGGATAACTTTTCAGATTTATTTGTAACCATGGGAAAGAGTTGGGTTACATTTCCCAGATATGTGTTCAATACGGTATTTATTACGGTTGTAGGTACAGCGGGACACCTGATCCTGGCATCCATGGCTGCCTTCGTGTTGGCGAAGTATGACTTTCCCGGGGGAAAGACCTTTTTCAAACTCGTTACAGTCGCGTTGATGTTCAGTGGTTATATAACGGCAATTCCCAACTATTTGATCATCAACGAATTGGGATGGATTGATACATACTGGGCAATTATTATTCCGGCGTTTGCGTCTCCCATGGGATTGTTTCTTATGAAACAGTTTATGGAAGGATTACCAATGTCTCTGATCGAGGCGGCCAAGATTGATGGTGCAAATGAGTGGAAGGTATTTATCAGTATCGTAATGCCGAATGTAAAACCGGCGTGGCTGACAATGATTATTTTCTCTGTACAGGGACTTTGGAATAATCAGGCGGCGACTTTCATTTATTCCGAGGAGAAAAAAACCCTGGTCTATGCTTTGCAGCAGATTCAGAGCGGTGGTATTGCAAGAACCGGTCAGGCAGCGGCAGTTACGGTAGTAGTTATGGCAGTACCGATCCTTATTTTCATATTGTCAGAAAGTCAGATCCTGGAGACAATGGCAAGTTCCGGTTTGAAAGATTAAGGAGGTTGGTGCAGGTTATGAAAAAAACAATGAAAAGACTTAGCGCACTGCTGATCGGTATGATGATAGCACTAAGCTCCGCTATGGCAGTTTATGCAGATGAGGGTTATACGTACAACTATGATTACTGGGGAGATATACAGTATTCTCCGGATGCATATGAAGTGTCTGGTGTATATTCAGCCGTAGATTTTGGTCTGGAGACAGGATTGAAAACCCCATCCGGTTTGTTTGTGTATGAAGATATGATTTATATCTGCGATACCGGTAATAACAGAATTCTGGAAATTCAAAGAACCGGCTCCCAGACTCTGGAATTGATTCGTGTGATTGACAGCTTTAAGGGCGGTGAGGGACCGGAAACCTTTTCCTCTCCGCAGGATGTGGCGGTTACAGATGATGGTTACATATTTATTGCTGACACGAATAATAGCCGGATATTGAAGCTGGATATGGATCTGAATTACGTCATGGAATTTACAAAGCCTGTGGATGCTACTTTTGACCAGGATTTAAGTTTCCTGCCTTGCAAGCTTGCGATCGATACTGCGGGCCGTGTATATTGTGTGGCAACCAATGTGAATAAGGGCTTGATCAAATTCGAAGCAGACGGGGAATTTTCCGGTTTTATAGGAGCTACGGAAGTCACCTATGATTGGACGGATTACATCTGGAAGCGCTTTGCTACACAGGCACAGAGAGAACAGATGGAATCTTTTGTACCAACCGAATACGACAACATTTATATGGATTATGAAGGATTTATTTATGCATGTACGACTCATGTTACAAAGTCAACATTGGAGGATGGGACTGCAGATCCAATTCGCCGCCTGAATATGATGGGAAGCGATATTCTGATCCGAAATGGTGAATGGCATATTATTGGTGATATCTATTGGGGGGATGGCGGCGGATATTCCGGTCCTTCTTTGATCACAGATATCACAGCGTTTGATAATGATGTATATGTGGGATTAGATAAAGTAAGAGGCCGTTTATTTGCTTATGACGATCAGGGGCGTATGTTGTTTGCGTTCGGCGGAAACGGTAATATGGACGGGTATTTCAAACTTCCAAGCGCCATTGATCATATGGGATATGATTTACTGGTCTTGGATCAACAGGACAACAGTCTGGCGATATTTACACCTACGGAATTTGGTAAGTATATTTATCAGGCGATCGATCAGTTTCAGGCAGGTGAGTATGCTGAGTCCGGTGACAGCTGGCAGAAAGTTCTGGAGTTGAATGGTAACTATGATCGTGCATACATCGGTATCGGACGTTCTCTGCTTCGCCAGGAAGAATATGAAGAAGCATTGGATTATTTCAGACTGAAATGGGACGATGAAAACTATTCAAAGGCATTTAAGCAGTATCGTAAGGAATGGGTAGAAGAGCATATCGGTGTTATTTTTATCATAGTATTCGCAGTGCTTTGTATCCCGTTATTGGTGGGTAAAATAAAAGCGATCAAGCATGAAATTGATCAGGCAGATATCTTTAGAGATTATAAGCAATAGGATATGAAAAACAGAACGGAGGCAGGCATGTTAGCTTCACTGAAAAAAAAGGAAACGTATGAACATTATTTGGAAACATTGAAGTTTGCCCTATATTGCATTACACATCCGTTGGATGGATTTTGGGATTTGACTCATGAAAAGAGAGGATCCATAGCAGCGGCAAATACCATATTGCTTTTAACATTGCTTGCTAATCTATTTAAGTTGCAGTATACAAGTTTCCTGTTTAATCAGGTATATTGGCCGGAGGAAAATCTGCTGATCCATATAGCGAGTATCGTTTTTCCTCTTGCTCTCTGGTGTGTGGGAAACTGGGCATTGACAACGTTGTTTAATGGTAAGGGACGTCTGAATCAGATATATATGGCAACTTGTTATGCATTAACGCCATATCCGCTCATTCAATTTCCACTGATTATTTTAAGCAATATGGTAACTGTGGATGAAGGTGCGTTCTACACGGTACTGAGCGGATTATCAATTGTATGGGCAGCCTTGCTGATTATATCAGCCATGATGCAGATCCATGAATATTCGGTGAGTAAAACAGTGCTTTTTACCATAGCAACCATCTTTGCAATGCTTGTAATGGTTTTTATTCTGTTGATTTTTTTCAGTATGATTAGCCAGGGCGTGTCATATTTCATATCTTTGATACGTGAGATTCTATTCAGAATGTAGCAGGTTGGAGGAAGAAGAGACATGAAGAAAGAAAAATCAGTTAGAAAGGCAGAATTTCAGGCTGCGCTTTTCAGGCAGTTAAAGAGTCTGATCGTTCCGTTCATTATCCTTGCTATTATCCTGATAGGTGTTTTGGTCATCAGTTTTTCGCAGGGAGAAGCAGAACCGGAAGAGGTTGTCAGAGTAAACGGATATGAAGGGGAGGAAACGGAGATTACTCTGGAAAATGATAAATTGCTGTTTTCCATGAATTCTCTTACTACTCAGTTTTCTGTTACGATGAAAGAGACCGGAGAAACATGGACTTCCAATCCGGAGGGAGCTGCAGAAGACAGTGCGGCCCTTGAGATTGAAAAAAATAAACTGCAGTCCACAGTGCTTTTAACTTATAGCACTCAGAATGGTGTAGATGCCCTTCTTGATAACTATGAATACAGTATTGCAAAAGGTATTTATGAGATTGAAACCGGCGATGGCTATATCAAGGTGAATTATTCTATCGGTGATCTGGAACAGGAATATGTGGTTCCTCTTGTTATGGAAGAGGATCGTATGGAAGAATATTTGAGCAAAATGGGGCAGAGAGAAAGCCTTATGATTGGCGAATATTATAAGAAATTGGACATCAACGATCTTAGCAAGAGTGATAAGGCTGCAAAAGATGAATTGACAGCACGTTATCCATCGATGGAGACTACGGTGATCTATGTCCTGCGTGATAATGTAAAAGCCAGTATTCAAACAAAACTGCAGCAGTATTTTGAAGAAGCTGGGTATACCTATGAAGAGTATGTGGAAGACAAGGAAAAAGACAAGCAGGAAAAAGTCTCAGAAAAATCGGTATTTAATGTAAGTGTGATTTACCGTTTGGACGGAGATGATCTGATCGTGGAGGTCCCATTTGACGATCTGGAATATAAAGAGGATTATCCCATCTATTATTTGAGCGTGCTTCCTTATTTTGGAGCGTCCGGAACAACAGATGAAGGTTTCTTATTTGTGCCCGAAGGCGGTGGCGCACTGATCGAATTTAATAACGGTAAGACCAGCCAAAACAGTTATTATTCAAATGTATATGGCTGGGATATGGGACAGGACAGAGACGCCGTTGTTCATGATACGCGAACCTATTTCAATGTTTTTGGCGAGTCGAAAAATGATTCCTCTTTTATCTGTATGCTTGAAGATGGGGTGCCGTATGCATCCATTCAGGCGGATATCAGTGGAAGAAGCCACAGTTACAATTATGTGAATGCAGTATATTCTGTATTGCACAGGGAACAGTACGATGTTTCAGACAGAAGTACGCAGTCCATGTTCGTATACGAAGATGGAACTGCCGAGGGGGAAGGAATCGTACAGAGATACAGCTTTATTGATTCCGGGGACTATGTAGATATGGCGGAGGACTATCGCAGTTATCTGAAAGATAAGTATGGCGATTACCTTACGGTGAATGACGATACAGAAACTCCGGTAGCTTTAGAAATTATCGGAGCGGTAGATAAAGTCAAACAGGTATTTGGTGTTCCGGTGTCCAGTCCGTTGGAACTGACCACATACAAAGAAGCCCAGGAGATGGTGGAAGAACTTTATGGGGAAGGTTTAAGTAATATGTCTGTGAAGCTGTCCGGCTGGATGAATGGCGGAGTACAGCAGAAAATGCTGGATTCGGTGAATCTGATCTCTGATCTGGGAAGCAAAAAGGATTTGCAGAACATGATCGATTCAGCAGAAGAAAAGGGCATTGCCGTTTATCTCAATGGCATTACAAATTATGCGATGGACAGTGGTATCACGGATGGATTCTTTGTTTATACAGATGCAGCGAAATTTGTAAGCCAAGAGAGCGCGAAATTGAATGTGTATGACACAGTCACTTACGAAAAGGCAGAAGAAGACAGAGATCCGTTCTATCTGTTAAAGGCTGATCTGGTATATGAAATGATGGATAATCTGGCAGATGCCGCAAATGGTTATCACGCAGGTGTTTCTTTTAGTGATATAGGCTATGAATTATCCTCTGATTTTTACCAGAAAGATCCTACCAGCAGACAGATGGCAATGGAAGAGCAGGCAGAAAAGCTGAAGAGCCTTGATGATAATGGAACGGATATAATGATCAATATGGGCAATGATTATGCAGTTGCTTATGCGGATATGGTCACAAATATGGATCTGGAAGGTACCGAATATTCGATCATTGATAAGAAAATTCCATTTTATCAGCTGGCAATTCATGGCTATGTCAATTATACCGGAGAAGCGCTCAATTTGACACAGAATACACAGAACGAGCTTTTGAATTCTGCGGAGTATGGAGCCGGTTTAGCTTTTACTTTTATGAAAGAATCAGCATTTGAGTTACAGAATACGCTATATACAGAGTATTTTGGTGCAGATTATTCCGCATGGCATGATGAAATGCTGGAGATATATACTCGATACAATGAGGAATTGGGTCACACATTTAACCAGAAGATGGTGGGACATGAGTATGTAACGAGTGAACTGACTTGTACGATTTACGAGGACGGCACGAAGGTTTATGTAAATTACAGTTATGATGAGCTGCAGGCAGACGATGGAACTGTGGTTCCTGCAAGAGATTATGTTGTGGTTCGATAAACCGAAACAAGATTTATTGGAAGATTAGAAAGGATTTGACTATGAAGAAACAGAAGAAATTGAGGGGTCTTCAAAGGCGTAAGGCAATATCCGGATACTTGTTTATCATGCCGTTTGTTCTGGGATTTTCAATGTTTATGGTAAAGCCTTTTTTTCAGTCGCTTTACATGAGCTTTTGTAATGTGGAAGTAGATTCGGGTGGTTTTAAAAATATTTTTGCAGGATTATCAAATTATATCAGAGCGTTTACTGTGGATCCGGAATTTAATCAGATGCTGGTAGAAGAAATTGGAAGCATGTGTATCAATGCACTGGCTGTTATGGTATTTAGTTTCTTTGTGGCAATGATCTTAAATGAGAAATTCAAGGGACGTGCTTTTGTAAGAGCAATCTTCTTCCTGCCTGTGATCCTTTCTTCCGGCGTTATACTCGGGGTGGAATCCAATAATGCATTATTGTCCAGTGTGCAGGATATGATCCAGGAAAATGGCTCCAGCAACAGTATTACGGTAGCCATTCAGGATATACTGATGACTTCCGGTATGGGTTCCAAAATCTTTGAGGTTGTCTTCGATATTGTGGATGGTATCTATGATGTAGCTATTGCTTCGGGTATTCAGATTATTATTTTCCTGTCAGGATTGCAGACAATTTCAGAAAGTATGTATGAAGCGGCTGCAATTGAAGGATGTACGAAATGGGAAAGTCTGTGGAAGATCACGTTCCCAATGATCAGTTCTCTGTTTTTGGTAAATTGGATTTATACCATCATAGATTTCTGTATGAGGTCAGATAATGCGGTAATGGAAAAGATAAGTGATGAAATGATCGTTCAGATCAACTATGGATATTCATCGGCCCTGGCGTGGGTGTATTTCCTGATCGTTATGGTCATCATAGGCATAAGCTCACTCATTATCTCAAAGGGGGTTTACTACTATGAGTAAGAAGACAAAAACAGCATATCAAACAATAGGTTTCTGGGAAAGAAATCGAAGATCTCAGGGGTATTTATTAAAAAAGACTGTGCGAAATATTGTCTATAAAATTGCAAGAGCAGCTTTGTTATTCGGTATGTGTTTTATGATCTTACAGCCTATACTGAATAAAATTTCTATCAGTTTTATGGCAGAGGAAGATTTGTATAATCCTATGATCATTGCGATACCGGAACATTTTACGAAAGCAAATTATGAACTGGCTGCACAGTTTATGTCCTATGGGACTTCGATCATAAACACGATTGTGGTCTCGCTGACAATAGCTGTTCTGCAGATCGCAGTATGTACACTGGTAGGTTATGGTTTTGCCAGATTTGATTTTCCGCTGAAGAAGTTCTGGTTCTTATGTGTTATGCTGGTCATTGTCGTACCGCCTCAGACTATTTCAACATCCTTATATCTGCATTTCAGATATTTTGATCTGTTTGGAATTATAGAGGCCGTGACAGGATCGAGTTTGAATTTGAGAGATTCGGTGTTGCCATATTATCTGATGAGTGCAGGGTGTATGGGATTGAAAAACGGGTTGTACATATTTATGATTCGCCAGTACTTCCGCAATATTCCTAAGGAATTGGAAGAGGCGGCATACGTGGACGGATGCGGCACCTTGAAGACATTCGTAAGAATTATGCTTCCGGATGCCAAACCGATTTTAACATCCTGTTTCCTGTTTGCGTTCGTATGGCAGTGGACAGATAAATTTTATTCCAAGATGTTCCTGGGCAATATAAAACTTCTTTCAACGCAGTTAGCGATGATCGCGGACCGGCTGGATTTTTATATTGTAAATACCTTGGGAAATCCGGCAGGAGCATCTATCGGATATACAAACTGTATTACATCTACAGGTACTTTGATGGTAATTGTACCGTTGCTGATTTTATATCTCTTTGCACAGAAAGGTTTTGTGGAAAGCTTAAGCACTTCGGGTATTAAGATGTAAAACGCAAAGAACTATTTTGTATATTATTCCTGAAAGGAACTTGCTGTCCCAGAAAGTGCAGGTGAATGAAAAAGGAATCATATAAAGAAAAAAGGAGGAAAAAAATGAAAAGCAGATTTGTAAAGAAATTAATCGCAGCATCGCTTGTAACTGCAATGTCAGTATCTATGGTTGCCTGCGGAGAGAACACCGATGATGCTCCTCAGAGCAGTACATCTTCGGAAGAGTCAGATGATTCTGAAAAGTATACGGTCATTACTGATGATGAAGGAAATCCTATTGATTTGGGAGGAATTGAAGTTGTCATCCGTGACTGGTGGACTCCAAGCGAAGAAGAAGAACCGAACAACGCTTATGAAGAGGCACGTCAAGAATATCGCGACTGGATTCAGGAAACGTATAACTTTACGATCAAAGAAATGGCTATTTCCGACTGGGGTTCAACTCCTGAAGATTTCTTAAATTATGCGACCAGCGGTGGAGATGAATATTATGTATTTGCGCTTCGCCCGGGCAGCGAATTAGTAGCTGCACTGAACAGCGGTTTAATGTATGACTTGTCTACGCTGGACTGTCTGGATTTCTCTGAAGAGAAATGGCAGGCAAACGGTGTTCATGAAGTGATGTCTAAGGGTGATGCGATTTATGGTATGAGAGGTATTGCTCCAGAACCGAAAGGCGGCATATACTTTAATAAGAGATTATTGGAGGAAGCCGGAATTACAGCAGATTCCATCTACGAATTACAGGAAAATGGAGAATGGACCTGGGATAAATTCGAAGAACTCTGTTCACAGGTTCAGGCGGATACCGATAACGATGGTGTGATTGACCGTTATGCAATGGTTAATTTTCGTTCCACCTTCTATAATGAAGCTGTTGCATCCAATTATGGCGATTACATCGCTATGGATGAAAATGGAAAATATTACAATGATCTGGAATCCAATGAGACGCTAGATGCATTAAACTGGGCTCTTAGAATGCTGGACACCTATGACTATCCGCAGCCTGAGGGAAGCGAATGGGATTACTGGGTAGAAGCATTCCAGAATGGCAAAGGCGCCTTTATCGCCGGTGAAGCTTATCAGGCAAGCGGTGACTGGGCGAACATGGAAGACGATTTCGGTTTTGTGTGCTTCCCGAAAGGACCTGCAGCAGATGACTATACCAACATCCGCAGCGACAACGTGTATGTAATCCCGGCTTGCTATGATGCCGAGAAAGCATGGAAGATTGCATTTGCTTATGATCTTTATACAGATCCGGTTCCTGGATATGAAGATTATAACGATGCGTTGTCAGGATATTATGATTCTTTCAGAGATACAGAGTCTGTTGACTTGACGATCACAAGATTGATGGAAAACGGAAGAGTCACCTACAATAATATGATCCCGAATCTGGATCTTGGTGCAGATTTACTCTGGGGTATCAGCAAAGATAATACTCCGGCACAGGCGGCTGAGGCAATCAGAAATACCTGGGCGTCTTATCTGGAAGAAGCAAATAAATAAATTGAAAGGGGGTGTTTCTGGGAGCCCCTTTTCTTGAAGTTAAGGAGAAATTTTCATGACAGTAATTGCAAAAAACCCTATTATGCCAGGATTTTATCCGGATCCTTCCATTTGTGCAGTGGGAGAAGATTATTATTTGATCAATTCAACGTTTGCTTATTTTCCCGGGCTTTCTCTCATGCACAGCAAAGACCTTGTACATTGGGAACAGATTGGCAATGTGATGGACAGAAAATCTCAATTGCCTTTGAAAGAGGCAGGGCACTCCGCAGGATTGTTTGCGCCCACGATCCGGTATCATGAAGGCGTTTTTTATGTAATCTGTACGAATGTGTCTTATGGCGGCAATTATATCGTAACAGCATCAAATCCGGAAGGACCATGGTCTGAGCCATATTATATTGAGGGAGCAGACGGCATCGATCCAAGTCTGTTCTTTGATGAGGATGGAAAATGTTATTATATTGGTACTCATCCCAATCCGGAAGGCTGTAAATATGATGGTGACTGGTATATATGGATCCAGGAACTTGATGTAAAAACCATGAAACTGGTGGGTGAACACAAAAATGTGTGGAATGGCGCCATGAAAAATATCGTATGGCCGGAAGGTCCTCATCTGTATAAAAAAGGCGAGTATTACTATATCATGCACGCAGAAGGCGGTACAGGACCTGATCATGCGGTAACGGTTTGCAGAAGCAAAAATATCTGGGGACCTTATGAAAATAATTTCTGCAATCCTATTTTGACACATAGACATCTTGGGCGTGACTATCCTGTTAAATATGTAGGACATGCAGATCTGATTGAAACACCTGCAGGTGAGTGGTATATGACTATGCTGGCAGTAAGACCCAAGGAAGGGTATACCACGATGGGACGGGAAACATTCCTTGCGAAAGTGGTTTGGGAGAATGACTGGCCCGTTGTAAATCCAGGTGCAGGAATGTTGACAGATACCGTAGAGATCGAACTGCCGGAGTGGAGACCGGAAACGGATGTAAATTCCTACACATACAGAACAGGTGCTAAGACCTGTGTACCGGGAAGCAGCAGGGAATATGATTTTACCAATATGAAAGTTCTTGGAGATGAATTTTTGTTCCTTAGAAATCCGGAAGAAAATATGTATCAATTAACAGAAAAAGGTCTGAATCTGCATTTCAGTCCTGTTACACTGAAAGAGAAAGCGAGCCCGTCTTACATTGCCATCAGACAGCAACATCACAGGTGTAAAGTAGAAGCATGCTTGAAAACAGATGGTCTTACTTCGGCAAGAAGAGCCGGGATTGCAGTCGTACAGAGTGATGAATATCAGTTACGCGTTGAAGTAGGTGACAGCAAAGCGGACGTAATTCTGTGCGAAAAAGGAATGGATCAATGTGTTGGCTCCGCGGTTGTGGAAGACAAAGAAGTGGTGCTTTCTATTGCCATAGATGAGTTGAAAGCGACTGTGGGAATGAAAGACAGTAAGAGGGAGATTATTCTGGCAGAAGATGTGGATATTCGCGCATTATCAACAGAAGTAGCAGGCGGGTTTGTAGGATGTACAGCAGGTATCTATGCAGTGGCTGAAGGAGAAGAGGCAGATGGATATGCCATGTTTAAGAGCCTTTCTTATGAGGAAAGAGAAGGCAAGTGAATGTGGCAGTTATTTTGTGGTCGATGTACTCTGAGTCTTATATCGTAACAGACATCCGGGATATTTTTCTTTTTGGTGATCTGTTTTTTAAAAAGGAGAAACAATTGTGAGTGATTTTTTTAATTGGGATAATAAATTCATGACTGCAATGTCAAAGGCCAGCGATGCAATCCTTTTAGGTATTCTTTGGATTGCATGCTGTCTCCCGATCGTTACAGTTGGAGCATCGTCCGCTGCGTTTTACTATGCATATCACAAGGCAGTTCGGCAGAGAAGGGGATATGCCTGGAAAGAGTTTTTCAGCGCCTTTAAATCAAACTTTAAATCTGCTATCATCATTTGGCTTATTATTTTGGGCCTGTATCTTGTGACCGGAATGGATTGTTATATTTTGTATACGTCATTGGAAACCATGGATCACGCATTGTTTTTGCTGCTGATGATCATGATCGTGATTGCCTTAATAACGATATGGGGAATCTACGTGTTTCCGTATCTGGCGCGTTTCGAAAATACTACGAAAGTGATCATAAAAAACAGTATAGCGGTTATGGTCATGAATAAATCATGGTCATTATTGCTTCTCGTGATTTTTGTGGCAGCGGCAGCGCTGTTTCTTCTGGTTCCGCCGGCTGCAATTTTTGTGCCAGCCTTTTACATGTGGGTGGATAACAAAATTTTAGAACGGATTTTCCGGAAATACATGAGAAAAGAAGATTTAGAAAAACAGATAGAATTGGACAGAGCAAAATCTGGTATGATTTAAGCGATAACTTTGATTTTGCAAATTCTATCGTTTCATTTAATTACTGTCAGGAAGGAGCAGATATGCGAAAAAAAAGGACCAGCAATGCGTTAAAAGGGATTGCGAGTTGTATGATCTGTGCATGGTCTTTATGTGCCTGCGGAAATGTTGCCGAGGATTCATCGGACCGTAAAGTAATGGAAGAGAGCAAAGCAGCAGAATATGAAGCTTTGTTTGATGAAATTGAGGCGATTACGCCGTACAAATCATTGAGCAATACCAATCCGATCATGACTCAGAGATTTGGTGCAGATCCATACGCTATGGTTTATAAGGATCGGGTTTATTTCTATATGACCGGAGATACTTTTGAATATGATGCAGATGGAAGTGTAACGGAGAATACTTATGGAAAGATCAATACCATCAGCGTAGTTTCAACAACGGATATGGTGAACTTTGAAGATCATGGTACAGTATATGCAGCGGGTTCCAAAGGAGCTGCTAAATGGGCAGCTAATTCTTGGGCTCCGGCAGCGGCATGGAAAGAAATCGATGGAGAAGTAAAATTTTTCCTGTATTTTGCAAATTCCGGCGGAGGGATTGGCGTATTGACTTCGGATAGTCCGACAGGACCCTTTGAGGATCCGTTAGGAGAAGCGTTGATCAACAATCATACACCGAATTGTGCAGATGTCATATGGATTTTTGATCCTGCAGTTCTGGTGGATGATGACGGAAGAGCATATCTTTATTTTGGCGGAGGTGTTCCTGAGGGGCAGGCTGCCAATCCTGGGACAGCCAGAGTGGTGGAACTGGGAGAAGATATGATCAGCATTGCAGGTGAGCCGGTAATCATAGATGCGCCTTATGTATTTGAGGATTCCGGTATACATAAATACAATAATAAGTATTATTACACCTATTGCTCCAACTGGGATGTGGATCAGGCGGGAACAGATCAATACGGGTTCGAAAGCGGAGAAATTGTGTGCATGGAAAGCGAAAGTCCATTGGGACCGTTCACCATAAAAGAAACCATTTTAGAGAATCCGGGGAAATATTTCGGATTAGGCGGAAACAATCATCATTGTGTGTTTTCTTTTAAGGATCATTGGTATATTACCTATCACACCAGAGTATTGGAAGGAAATATGGGGATTGAAAAGGGGTATCGCTGTACTCATATTGATTCTTTTACCATGCAGAAGGATGGCAGTATTGGTCTGATAGATCAGACCCTTCAGGGCAGAGAACAGTTATCTTATGTGGATGCCTATCAGCGTCATAGTGCAACGGAAGTGGCAGTGATGAGCGGTATGAGTACAGTAGCAGGAGATGCAGTTACTGATTTCTATGGTTCGGGAACCATGGCGCTCGGAAAAATCCAAACAGGTTCTTTTGTTAAGGTACAGGGTGTGGATTTCGGGGAAGGAGCACCTTCCAAATGGATCGCAGAGATTAAGAATGCAAATGGAGAAGTTGGAGTGATACAGCTTCGTGCAGATGGATTAAATGGAGATATACTGGGCTATCTGACCATCGATGCCAATACCGGTACAAATTATGCAGAATTTGAGACAAATTTGAATACCGGTATTACAGGTGTACATGATGTGTATATGATTTTCTATGGAGAGGAATATGAGGTGTTATCCTGGCAGTTTGAAAAATAAATAGGGATTAATTGTAAGGAGAGGGAAAGTTATGGCGTATTTACTAAGTTATACTCGTTTACCTGTCGACAGTGTAATTTATGATCCGAGACTGGCATACAGTATGCACCTGGCGATCAGTGAGGACGGTGAAAATTACCAGGCGCTGAATCACAATTCCGGTGTACTGTTTGTGAAGGCAACCGAGAATGAAGATGGTTCTTTGACACCATGGAGTTTGAAAAATCCTGTGATCCTGGAATTGAAAGATGGAGGTTTTGGAGTAGTAGCCGAAAGAATCGGCGCCGATGGAGAAGAGGATACGGAAAGCGCAGGAAAGTTTCTTTATTTTACCACAAAAGACTTTTTGGATTATACAGAAGTAGGATTTCTGTCGAAAGAAGAAGCGGAAGAAAAGAAAAGAGAAGGCAATGCAGACCGTATGAAAGTACCTGCAGCAGAAAAATTGGAAATTCAAGGGGTTGTTCCGCAGAATGTCCTTGAGATTTCAGAAAGCGTGGCGGACAGACTGCGTAAAAAACTTCTGACGCCGGTAAACTGTGGTATGGAGTTCCCTGAGCAGGTAGAGGCATCCAGTGCAGAAGAACTGGAAAAATATCGGGCCATGGCTTTCTATACAGATGGTACAAAGGTAGCGAAAAGAGTGGATTGGGACTTGAGTACCGTGGATTTTGCAGTGCCGGGAACGTATAAGATAAAGGGAAACGTGCATCAGGAACATTTTGAATTTCCGATTGCGTTTTATCGTGCCGATCCTTGTGTGGCGAAGTGGAAGAATAAATATTATTTTATTGCAACGAATGATGCGGACGATAATCATACGCTTTATATCAGAGAAGCGGATACGATTCCGGAGCTGGTAAATGCAGAAGAAAAACTGATTTTGGATTCCACGACTTACCCTCATGTTGGAAATCTGCTCTGGGCACCGGAGTTTCATGAGATAAATGGTAAGCTTTATATTTTCCATGCAGCTACTCCGGATGAATTTTTCAAAGAAGAAAGCCATGTAATGGAATTGCGTGAAGGCGGAAATCCTTCCTGTAAGGAAGATTGGTCTGAGCCGAAGAGAGTCGTATGTCCGGACGGCAGTGATCTTTGTGAAGCGGGTAAAGAAATTACGTTGGATATGACTTGTTTTGAATGGGAAGGAGATTATTATGTAATCTGGTCCCAGAGACAATTTCTGCCGAAAGATTTAGGGGCGTGGCTCTATATTGCAAAGCTGAATCCACAGGAACCCTGGAAATTATTGACAGACCCGGTGGTGTTATTGAAGCCGGATTACGGATGGTCCAACAATCATACCTTTGTAGTGGAAGGACCTTTTGCGCTTCCGCGGGAGAATAAACTGTATGTGACCTTCTCAGGAGCGGCAATCGATACTTCTTATGTAGTAGGATTATTAAGTATCGAAAAAGGAAAGGATTTGTTACAGCCTGAAAACTGGAAGCAGGGAAATTATCCGATCCTGACTGCAAGAAGTGTAGAAAGCGAGTATGGTACCGGACATAATGCTTATGTGACCGACGAGGATGGCACCGTTTGGAATACCTATCATGCACGCCCGGGAGTGGAAGGAGTAAGAAGCAGCGGCATCCGCAGAGTGCATTTTGATATCGACGGAGCGCCGATGCTGGATGTGACGGAAGAATTGGATCTGTCAGAAGCGTTTGCACAGGTAGAGACGTGTGTCGTCGTGCGGTAAGCCCTGAAACAGATGAGACGCGCTGGATGTGTCGTGGTTACGTAAACGGGAGGTGTGTAATGAAAGAAATCGCAGGGAAAAAAGTAATACTGACAGAGGGTGAGTTTCTCCGTCGTGAAGAAGCAAACAAACGTTATTTGATGAAGCTTGAGACTCCTTATTTATTACGCAGCTATTTACATGAGGCAGGCAGATATTCCGGGAGAGGACCTGATGCAGAAGCCTTTGGAGGCTGGGAAGATCTCAGCTGCCAGCTAAGAGGACATTTCCTGGGACATTGGTTGTCGGCAGCGGCGCTGCATTATCAGGAAACGGAAGATGTAGAGTTAAAAGCAAAAACAGAAGTCATTCTGAAAGAACTGGAGCTTTGCCAAAAAGATAACGGCGGAGAATGGGTATGCCCGATTCCGGAAAAATATTTGTACTGGATAGGAAAGGGAAGGAACATCTGGGCGCCGCAATACAATATTCATAAGCTTTTTATGGGGCTGATCGATGTATATCGAATGATGGAACAGCCAAAGGCGCTTTCCATAGCAGATAAACTGGCGGATTGGTTTTATCGATGGAGCGGCAGATATACCAGGGAAGAGTTTGACGATATTCTGGATATGGAAACCGGCGGTATGCTTGAGGTTTGGGCAGACTTATATGAAATTACGGGTCAGGAAAAATATAAGATTCTGATGCAGCGGTATTATAGGAGCAGATTGTTTGAACCACTATTGGAGGGAAAAGATGTATTGACAAATATGCATGCCAATACTACGATTCCGGAAGTCCTTGGCTGTGCCAAAGCGTATGAGGTCACAGGAGAAGAAAAATGGCTGCATATTGTTGAACAATATTGGAAGTGTGCGGTTATAGACAGGGGATGTTTTGCTACAGGTGGCCAGACGCAGGGAGAAATCTGGACACCTATGAAAAAACTGAAAGCAAGACTTGGTGATAAAAATCAGGAACATTGTACCGTTTATAACATGATACGTTTGGCAGAATTTTTGTTTCGGCAGACGAAGGATCCTGCCTATATGCATTACATTGAATACAATGTTCAGAATGGTATTATGGCTCAAACGTATTGCCCGGAAGGCGGTCTGTTAACTTATTTTTTGCCGATGAAAGCTGCAAGCAGGAAGGAATGGGCCGGAGAAAGAGACAGTTTCTTCTGTTGTCATGGAACTATGGTACAGGCGAATGCTGCATGGAACCATCGTTTGTATTATCAGGAAGATGATCACTTGTATGTGACTATGTATGCCGATTCGCAAGTGTCTTTTGAAATGCAGGGCCGGAAGATTTGCCTTACACAGAATCAGGATTATATGAACGGAAGTCTGATGACCTGTTCGGAAAACAATGCCAAACAGACCATAAATGAAACAGTCAGTGCTTATGCGAATAAACCTGATTTCAGAAAATATGTTTTTACAATACATACACAGGAAGACACCCCATTTCATTTGATGCTTCGCATACCAGACTGGATCAGGGAAGACGCAATGGTTTACATAAACGATGATCTGTATGTAAAGACCAATAATACCGCGAAATTTGTCGCGATAAACAGGGTTTGGAGGAACGATGACAAAGTGACCGTACTGCTTCCGATCGGATTAAAATTTATCCCTCTGCCGGATGATGCGTCCATGGGAGCCTATCGGTATGGAGCCGATGTACTGGCAGGTATTACAGAGAAAGAACGTATCTTAAAGTTGGAGACGGAGAAACCGGAAGATGAGCTTTCTGCTGATACCGAACGGCAGTGGGGAGAGTTCCGTACCTTTTACCGGACAGAAAATCAGGATCCGGGTATTAGTTTCAAAAAGCTGAATGAGATTGGTAACGAACCATATCAGATCTATTTTAAAGTGAAATAAAGCATATGAGGTCCAAATACTCCAAGGAATGTCTGGACCTTATTTTTAACTTCTTATTTTTTACCTTCTCTGCAGGGCAAAGGTTTTTATTGTGCAATTAATATTTCTAACTATAAATGAGCAAATATCGAATTTTGCACAAACTTATCCCACAAACTTA
>NZ_QUJK01000026.1:28549-28802 GCF_003480905.1 Blautia sp. AM28-27 | reverse complement strand
TATTTAAGAAAACACTGGTCGGGCAAAAAAGCTTCGGCGCCAACGTTGGAGAAGAAGCACCACAAATATTTTCTGCGTTTTACATATGCGGAAGAGGTATCTTTAAACCAGACACCTGTCAAAGAGCAAACGATCTGCAGCGTGGATCTCGGCATCAATACGGATGCAGTCTGTACCATCATGCGTCCAGACGGAACTATCCTGGGGAGAAAGTTTATTAACTTTCCCAGTGACAAAGACCGGATGTACCGTG
>NZ_QUJK01000026.1:0-28407 GCF_003480905.1 Blautia sp. AM28-27 | reverse complement strand
TCAGAAAAGAAGGCAGATGTGATTGTTTTCGAATATCTGGAAATGAAAGGAAAACTTTCCGGGAAGAAAAAGCAGAAACTGCAGATGTGGAGAAAACGTGATATCCAGAAACGGTGCGGACAGCAGGCACATAGAAAGAAAATCCGAATTTCCCGAATCTGTGCCTGGAACACGAGCAGGCTTGCCTTTGATGGATCAGGAGAGATTGACCGTGATATACGGGATCACCGTCTGTGTACGTTTCAGACTGGAAAAAGATACAACTGTGATTTGTCAGCATCGTATAATATCGGAGCGAGATATTTTATCCGTGAAATTTTAAAACCCTTGCCGGAAACGGAAAGGTCTTTGCTGGAGGCAAAAGTTCCTGCAGTAAAGCGTAGAACCTCATGTGTTTATGCAGATCTGAGAGAACTGATTTCAGAAATGGAACTGCGTAAAGCAGCATAAACACAGGCAGATATGCAGTGGATTACCTGTTATGTGGAAACCTGCCGTATCCGGCATGGAAGAAGCACATATCTGTGCAAAATCTAAGTAACAGGCGTATCCGCCGATATTTGGTCTGCCGCCTAAAGCGGCCGGAAGCACGTGACTTTAGTCATGTGAGGTTCACTCGGTAGTAACTACCGGGTGAGATAACCATAGTATAGAATTCGGACTTTGTCAAGCGATCAGCTCTTCAAATTTTTTCTGTTCCATCGGTTTATAATAATAGAATCCCTGCAGCTCGTCGCATCCTTCGGCGATCAGAAAATCTACCATCTCTTTCGTCTCCACACCCTCGCAGACAATCCATTTGTCTGTGCGTTTTAAAAGATGAAACATCTCTTCCAGCACAATTTTTCCTTTTTCGGAGAGACCCGCCGAGAGGAAATGTTTGTCAATTTTAACTTCATCAAACAGAATATCCTTCAGCGAATTTAAGGACGAATATCCAGACCCAAAATCGTCCATGGAAATGCGGATATTCCGGTCGTGGAAAAAGCGGATCATCTGGTTGACGGCATCAATGTTATGAATGTACGTTGTTTCTGTGATCTCAAAAACCAGGTACTTCGAAGGAATCTGATAATGATCGAGCAGCTGTGTGATCCGCTGTGTGAACGTATCGATCTTGCGGAAATGAACCGGCGACACATTCAGCGAGAGCGGCAGCAGCGGAAGTCTGTTTTCCCGGCGGTCAGCGAGCCACTGGAAAGCAGCATTATACACATAATAGTCGAGCGACTCAATCTCTCCGGTCTCCTCCAGAATCGGCAGAAAGCTGTCCGGGAACCAGAGCGTGCCGTCCTCGCGCAGCCAGCGTACCAGCACCTCGGCGCTTGCAATTTCCTGCGTTTTTCCGCTGATTTTCGGCTGGAAATAAATCTGAAATTCTTTTTTCGCAAGGGCATTCTGGAAGGAATGAATGGTCTCCGCGCGCTTCTGTTCCGTGCTGGAAAGCTCGGCGTTGTATTCGAAGACGCAGGTGGAAGTTTCCTTCGCACGCCGCCGCGCAATGTTGGCATGAGAGATGACTTCCTCCGCTGGTGTGTCCGTGTCATTCAGATAATAGACGCCAGTGTTCAGCGTCATGTAATTCAGCGGGTACGATTCCAGCACTTCGCGGATCGCCTGCTTGTGATAGGCGGAAATCTTTTCCCGCACCACGGCCGGATCCTGCCCGGTGATATCGATAATGCCGACAAAGATATCGGAGTGATAGCGGTTCACAAAGAGTGTCTGCGGAAAGAGTTCCAGCTTTTTCAGGATGAAATTCAGAATGTTCGTACCCATCTCATAACCCCAGTAATCGTTGATCAGATGAAAATTGTCGACATCCGTCATCAGAAAGGCGTACTGCTTTTCTTCGCTTCTGTTATTGAGAAGCGTAAAAATTTTTTCTTTTAAAGAATCCGTGGAAATGCTCTCAGCAAGCATACTGCGGCGGGCGGCGAGAGGTCCGTTTTTCTGGAGCTGTTTTTTATACCGCTTGTCCTGGTACATTTTTTCGTCCGCCATTTGCAGCAGATCCATGATCAGATAATAATGATTTTTGCAGCTCAGCTCATATCCGACGGCATAGCTCAGCGGGTGATCCGCCGTCTGGTTGTAGGTGTCGATCATCGTCTGCAGCTGAAGATTCATCTGCTCCAGCTGGTTCCAGGTTGCATGATTCTGCACAATGACAAATTCATCACCGCCGAACCGCGCCAGAAAGCTGTCCTCGGTCAGAATGCGGGTCAGATAGGAGGCGAAGGTCTGGATAAAGACGTCGCCTTCTTCGTGGCCGTACGTGTCGTTGATTATCTTTAAATTGTTCATATCAAACATCATCACGCCGACATCGAGTGTATCGTCCGCGTTCTGAAGCTGGAGGAGCTTTTCTTCCAGCGACTTTTTATCGTGCACGCCGGCGACATCAAAGCCGGAGCGGCGGATCAGGCTTTTCAGATAATCGGTAAGCGTCAGTGCAGAGGCGCAGCCGAGCAGCGTAAGGATAATCAGAAGCGCAAAGGCGCGATGATCCAGCCCACGCTTGAAATGCAGAAACAGCGATGTCAGAAAGACGACATAGAATGCGATCTGCAGATAGCACAGTTTGATGATTTTTTTGTTCTTTTCCATAATACTCCATACTTTCTAAATGCGTATGCAAAAAGTGAACCCTGCCATCGGTTCAGCTGGCATACACAATAATTTTCTTGGCCAGACTCTTATCCAGCCCGATTTTACTGCCCTTCACCATGACGAGATAATAACCGTGAAGCTCCGACAGAATCGAAATCCTGGCCCCGGGAACAAACCCAAGCGACTCCAGATAATGACGCTGCTTTTCCTGGCCGCAGATTTTATTGATGACGTAAAACTGATTGAAAACGGTTAAATTTAAAGGCATGCAGGACCTCCTTTATTGCGAGAGTGCATCAAGTTAGAATTGCCTAACGGATAGTATAGCATAACATATTTGGAACAAAATGGAAAACTTTTTCTTTGAGAAATTTTTTCAAAAAAGCTTTTATGGGGACGGACGTATTTTAACGTTTTTTATTTTGGGGGAATCATGTATAATGGAAATGAAACATCAGTGACAAACTATGACATGGAAAAAGGAAGAGAAAACAATGAAACATAGAATAAAAATCCTGCTGCTTGCAGTTCTGATCGCAGCGCTCTGCAACTGTATGCTGATGATCGGGATGACCAAAACGAAAGAGAAGAATACCATTCCAAAAGATGCAAGCCTGATCTGCGAAGAAACCGTATCGCCGAACAAGGACTATATTACGGATGAAAAAGACCTGGTAAATTATACCGTGCGCGTCTATCAGGAAAAAAACAACGACATCATCGTCTATGCGGAATCCAATTCGCCGCTGTTCGATGAAGCACAGTACATCGTAATATGCGACCACGCCATCACCGCCGACGATGTCCATATCAAATGGACAACCCTCATGGGCAGCACCGAAGCGAGCGAGAAAGATGAGATCGGACTCGCACATGTTTCGATCTCAAAAGACGGGGAAGTGTTCAATGAAAAGACGATCAGCTTTGTGGCGAAAGCGGTGAATGCGGTTACGGATGTGATAGGGTAAAGAAAATAGGATAACAAAAAAGAAACGAGCAACTCCCTCGGCTCCTGATGAGCTTACCGGACAAAAAACCCGTTTCTTTTTTTATGCTAAAATGACTTTCCTGTTTTGTCAAGAACCGCATAGCATTTTACATCGCCAAAATCGTGGCCACCAGTTTCTTGCACTGCACGAGCAGTGAGGACGGAATCGCATACTCATCAAGTGAATGTGCGCCTGCGCCCTGGATACCGAGGCTGCAGAGGGCGGGGATTCCGATGCGGGTGACGAAGGAGGTGTCGGAGCAGCCGCTCTGCTGGATGCCCTGCGGGATTGGTTCGCCGAGGAGTTTACAGCTTTCCTGATAGAGGGAGAGGAGGCAGTCGGCACCGTCGACCATTTCCATGGCGGGGTAGTAGCCGTTCTGTTCCATGGTGCAACTTGTGCCAGGAACGGTAACGTGTTCGCAGAGATTTTTTAAGAAAGCGATGGCTTCTTCATACTGCGCATTTGCCGCGTATCGGATACCGATGGAAAACTCACAGGAATCCGGGATGACATTGGCTCCGGTTCCGCCTGAAATACGGCCGCAGTTGAAGGAAAGATAGCCGAACACCGAGCGGCTCTCAATCTCTGTAATCATGCGCGCCGCCTGCAGAATCGCACTCGCGCCTTTCTGCGGCTCCTTTCCTGCATGAGCCGCTTTGCCCTTTACTTTCACGCGAATGATCGCGCCGCCGTTTCTTCTCGTAGTCACTTCGCCGCTGGTGTAGCCCGATTCCAGATTAAAAGCCGCCTCACAGCCGCTGGCATACTGCTCGACAAGCTTTCCGGCCTCGCCGTGGGAAAATGCATGGGCGACTTCCTCATCACCGGTGAGCACCAGTTTGATCTGTCTGTCCTCATACCCGACCGCATTCAGTGCGCGGAGCACAAACAGCGCGATCACATCGCCGCCCTTCATGTCATAAACGCCTGGACCGTACACGCGGTCATCCTTCACAAGAAACGGTTCCGGGCCGAACTTTCCAACCGCATGAACTGTATCCATATGCCCAAGCAGAAGAATCGGCTTCTTTTCCTGCGGCCGGGTCCACGCGGCAAACGTCGGGCCAGCCTTCTCAAAGTGATGAACCTGACGCTCCATGCCGAGCGCATCACAGTACGTATCGAGATGCGCCGCAATCCGCTCATTCGCCTCGCGATCAGCCGAAGGTGTTTCAATGGAGACAAGATTTTTCAGCAGCTCCATCATACTGTGTTCGTTTTTCTCGAGATAGGCAAATGCCTGTTCCGTTCTTTTATCCATAAACATTCTCCATTTCTTATGTTTTATAAAGTGATTTTCATAATCCGTGCCGGCCGTCCCTTGCCGCCGCTGATTTTGCCGATCGTGGTCACACAGTTTTCCTGTTCCAGCCGCAGAATCAGCCGGTTGGCGCTCCGCTCCGTGATCCCCATATCTGCAGCGAGCTGTGCGGAAGTGATTACCTGATCATGTGACCGCAGAATCTCTTTCAGTTTTTCATACGTACTGCTGCTGATGTGAAGCCGGTGCAGAAGATACGCCGTGTGATCGGTCGGGTCATTGATCTTAATTTCGGTAAACTGATGCTCATCCTCCGCAATATAGTTCGCGCCGGAGCGGTCCGCGATCGAGTGGTTGAGCGCCATTGCCGCGCGGGATTTCGCCTCCATGGGAGTATCACCGTAGCCGATGCCGATCCACAGCCGGTTGTGCGGCGTCTGCTGTCCGTGAAACAGAATCTTCTGATATTCCCCGTTCTGAATAAATTCCCGCATCAGAACCGGACGGGATGACATGATATAAAAAATAGAAGCGCCCTCGGAGAACGCAGCAGCCCCCATGCGGTGGGCGGCAGAGTAGATCAGCTCGCGCATCTCATTCTGATAATGAACCTTCTCCCATTCCCGGAGCGAAAGATCCGTCTCCTGATCAAAGGAATAATCAAAATAGATCTGCACGGAAGCACTCTGCCCGCGGTTCTTCTGCGCCGTATTTTCCAGAAACTGAAGATGATAAACCTGTTCCAGAATTACATCCTCGGAAACCGAGATGCGGATGCAGGGAATGCCTTCTGCCGACAGTGCCTCATACGTTTTTTCCATGTTGGTAAAGCAGATTTTCGCCCCGTTGTGAAAATAGTTGTAACGGTGAAAATCCGTGAGGGCATCCTGAAAATCGCCCTGATCGGGAGAAGAGCCGTGTGCCACAAGGACGCGGCCATTGGAAATGCCGATCTCTTCCAGCGTTTCCTGCACAAGCTGTTCCTCATACATATCGATACTGATGACATCCGGCACGCAGGAATAACGGACAGCAGATTCTGCCAGCGCTTTTAAGATGGAAGCCTGATTGTGCGGAAGAAAGGTCCAGGGAACGTTTGGCTCCAGCCGCTTTAAAGCATAGTGATAGTTGGTCGGCCCAGTAAAAATAATGCCGGATACTTTCCCTTTCTGAAACTGGGCAGCCGCTTCCAGACCGTACCGGTAATCGTTGGAACGCCGGTAGACCACTTCAAGGTCCGGCATGCGCTTCTCCAGCGTTTTCTGAATCCTGTCGCAGATATGGTCAGAACCTGTTACGCCGATTTTCATATATAAAATTCCTTTCCGAGAATTAAAGACATAAAAATGAATTATGGCATAATTTTACACCTATTAAGGACGAAAGGCAAATGGTAAGATGTAGAAGAATTGTTTTTGAAAATTTTTTTCAAGAATGGAGAGTGGAAAAGAAATGAAAAATCAACGTATGTTAGATGGACTGACCGAATTGATGCGGATTGATGTGTCGAGCGGTCAGGAGACGGAGATTGCAGAGCATCTGGTGAAAAAACTGGAGCAGATGGGATTTGCGATTACGCGGGATGAGGCCGGGGCTACGTTTGGCGGCGTGTGCGGCAATATTCTGGCGGTTCGGGAAGGAGAGCGGGACGGTGTTGTCTGTTTCTGTTCCCATATGGACCGTGTGCCGGGCGGCATTGGAATCAAACCGGTGGAGGAGGATGGAATCCTTCGTTCTTCGGGCGACACGATTCTGGCGGCGGATGATCTGTCCGGTGTGGCAGCCATTTTAGAGGGCGTGCGTCAGGCGATTGAATCCGGGAAGGCGCTTCCGAAACTGGAGATCCTCTTTACGGTCGGCGAGGAGGCCGGTCTGTACGGTGCGAAAGCATTCGATGTAAGCCTGCTGACATCAAAAACGATGTATGTGCTCGACTCCCCGGGACGCATCGGCCGAATTGTAAATGGTGCGCCGGGCCGTGCCCTTCTGGAAGCACAGGTTTTCGGCAAGGCAGCCCATGCGGGAAATGAGCCGGAGAAAGGCATTGATGCGGCAAAAATTATGGCGGAAATGCTCGCAACGATGGAGACGGGAAGACTGGATGAAAATACAACGTCGAACTTTTCTCACCTCTGGTCCAAAACATGCGAGGCAATGAACGTTGTCTGCGACCACGCAATCCTGCGCGGAGAGATGCGGAGCCGATCGGGAGAAAAACTCGACCGCTATGAAGCGTATTTCCAGTCGCACTGCCGTCAAATCGCAGAAAAGCGCGGTGCGCGTGTGGAATTTAAAAGAGAAAACACCTTCCTGCCGTTCTTCATCCCGGAGGATTCCGAGATGATTCAGATCGTCACGGAATCCCTGAAAGAGATGGGAATCGAACCGCAGATCAACGGCGGAGGCGGCGGTATGGACGGCAATATTTTCAATCAGAAGGGAATCACCTGTGTCGGTATCGCAACAGGATATTTCAAGAATCATTCGACCGAAGAATATCTGCATCTCGATGACTTCTATCATGCCGGAGAGCTTGTGGCGCGGATAATTGGAAGGATTGCATAAATATGCAAAATATAAAATAAAAACTGGATAAAACTTGCAAAATAAAAGAAAATTATGTATAATTTCAAATTAAAAAGAGCAAGGGAGAAAAAGAAATGGCTGAGATTTTAACAAACAACGCAATGTTCTCCAGCTTCATGATTGTTCTGATCGTGTTTGCACTCGGCGACATTGTCGGTAAAATTACAAAAGGAAAGCTGTCCGGAATGATGGTCGTCATGCTTCTGTTCCTGGTAGGCTTTCTGACGAAACTGTTCCCGGCGGACATCATCGACCAGGGAGGCCTTACGGCGTTATCAAAACTGGCAATTGCGATGGTACTGTTCAACATGGGTACTACCCTGAACGTGAAACAGCTGATCGAGGAGTGGAGAACCGTATTAATGGCGGCACTCTGTATGCTGGCGTCCTGCCTTGTGATGCTTCTGGCATCCCCGATCATCGGATTTGACACTGTGCTCGTCGGCATGCCGGTTATCAACGGTGCGGCAATGGCGACTTCGCTGATGGCAAGCGCCGCAGCAGAAAAAGGGCTGGCAACGGCAGCAGCACTCTGTGCAGTCATCTATTCCGTACAGAAATTCGTCGGTGCGCCGATCGCATCTGCGATGGGTATCCGCTATGGAAAGAAACTGCTGAAAGCGTACCGCGAGAATCCGACACAGTTCCAAAAGCAGGAGACCGGAAAGGGTGCTTCCGCAAAAGTTTTCTTTGCAGACAAACATAAAGAATGGTATTCTGCCAACGTCATGATGGCACTCGTGGCAGCCGGTTCCTGGGTTGCCCATATTCTTGGCGATCTAACCCCGATCAACTACAGCATCTGGGCTCTGCTTCTCGGCGTTGTCTGTGTTGCTTCAGGACTCGTTCCGACGAAACCGCTGCAGAAATCGAACTCCTACGGCCTCATGATGATTGCTGTCTTCGGTTCCATCATCCCGTCCCTGGCAAAAGTTTCCTTAAGCGATCTCGGCACCATGGCATTCCAGACAATCGTTCTGTTCGCCGCAGCGCTGATCGGTGTTGCACTGGTTGGCTGGGTTCTTCCGACCTGGAAACTCGTGGGCGACAAAGACCTGGCAGTCGGCATCGGTGTCGAGCAGTTCCTCGGATTCCCGAGCAACGTGGTCATCTGCCGCGAGGTCGGCGATGCAGTCGGAGAGACACCGGAGGAGAAAGCGTTTATCGAAGATACGCTGAATGTGCCGTATGTCGTGGGAGGAATTACGGTTATCACCGTTCTTTCGACGATGCTGGCTGGATTTGTCATTAACATGCTGTAAAATTCGACAAAAATACGAAAGTTAAAATGACCTTGATGCAGAGGAACGATCCCCTGCGCAAGGTCATTTTTTGATTTACAGGAAATTTCGTTGAATTTTCCTGTAAATTAAAAAGCCCTCCGGGCAGGATTCTTTCTTGTGCTTCCACGCCGGGCAGCAGGCCGGAACTGGAGAGAAAGATGGAGAGACAATTGACTTTACGGGAAAAGAAAAAAATATCCCCCCACCCGGCTTGTGAGAGCCTGAAATATCAAATATAATGAACGAACAGTACATGGATCAGGCGCGCAGATCATGGGAGTACAAAGCAAAAAAGCGGTCAGTCCGGGTAAAAACGGTCTGAAAATGGGAGGAAAAGGATGAAAAAGAAAATATTATCTTTGATGCTGATGGTGTCTCTTGCAGCATCCCTTGCGGCATGCGGTCAGGACAGCGGGAAAAACAGCAACAGTACAGATTTGTCGAAAACAGAGACGGAAGCTTCTTCCGGCCAGACAGGGGAGGCAGAGACAACCCTGGTTTACGGTTCTGCCGATTATACCAGAATCAATCCAGCGATGGACGAGCACGGCGAAATCAACTTGCTTCTGTTCAACGGACTGACGGCACACGATGCGGATGACAACATTGTTCCTGGCCTGGCAGAAAAATGGGAGTATGATGCAGAAACCTGCACCTATACCTTTCATATCCGGGACGGCATCCAGTGGCATGATGGAGAAAAGTTTACGGCGGATGATGTGAAATTCACCATCGAAGCGATCATGGATCCGGAAAACGGATCAGAGAATGCAACGAACTATGAGGATGTGGAAGAGATTACCGTGATCGATGATCAGACGGTAGCTTTCCGGCTTTCCGAGCCAAACGTGGCTTTCCTGGAGTATATGACAATGGCAATCCTGCCGAAGCACCTGCTGGAAGGTGAAAATATGCAGGAGTCGGATTTCTTCCGAGCACCGGTCGGAACAGGTCCGTACAAGCTGGAAAGCTGGGATGAAGGCCAGTCGATCGTTCTGACAAAAAATGAAGATTATTACCTCGGTGCACCAAAGATTGACAAGGTCATTTTCAAAATTGTACCGGATGATAATGCACAGGCAATGCAGCTGGAATCCGGCGAATTGGATCTGGCACTGCTTGACCCGAAAAATGCGCAGAATTTCAAGGAAAAAGACGGTTTTACCTGCTACGATATGACAACGGCAGATTACCGCGGAATCTTGTTTAACTTCGCAAACGATTACTGGACGAAAAACAGAGACATCATTCCGGCGGTATGCTATTCTATTGACCGTCAGGCGATCATTGATTCCGTGCTTCTGGGCGAGGGAATGGCGGCATACAGTCCGCTGCAGCGAAACATCTATAATAACGAAAATGTAGAACACTATGATTACAATCCGGAAAAAGCCCAGGAGATTCTGGAAGCAGCCGGATGCACAAAAAACAGCGACGGTATCTATGAACGTGACGGAGAAGAAATCGGCTTTGTGATCAGTGTAATGTCCGGCGAGCAGGACCGTATTGATATTGCCCAGGCAGCAGCACAGCAGCTCCGGGAAGCCGGAATCAACTGTACCGTGGAAATTCCGGCACAGATGGACTGGGGTGGACAGATGGCATGCCTGATCGGATGGGGAAGCCCGTTTGACGCAGACGACCATACCTATAAGGTTTTTGGCACCGACAAAGGAGCGAATTATTCGAGCTATTCCAACGAAAAAGTAGATGAATATCTGTCACTTGCCCGTCAGAGCGACGACCCGGAGGTGCGGAAGGAATACTACGGAAAATTCCAGGAAGAGCTGGCAGAAGATCCGGCCTATGCATTCATCTGCTATATCGATGCAAATTATGTAGCGGACTCCGGCATTCAGGGAATTTCTGAGGATACCGTACTTGGCCATCACGGCGTTGGTATTTTCTGGAATATTCAGGACTGGACAATGACAGAATAAATAAAGAAAAAGCAGACGAAGGGGGTATGTTTACCCCCTTTTTGTCCGTACAGGAGAAAAACAGAATGGAAGAACGATTAAAGGTGGAGCATCTTTCGGTCAGCTTTTTTACCGATGAAGGGGAAGTGCAGGCAGTTCGGGATGTCAGCTTTTCCTTGCAGGCGGGAGAGGTGCTTGCTGTGGTTGGCGAGTCAGGCTGCGGAAAAAGTGTACTTTGTAAAAGCATTATGAAGCTGCTGCCGGAGAATGCGAAGATCAAAAACGGAAAGATCCTGGTCAATGGCGAAGATCTTGCAGGCTGCGGGGAGCGCAGAATGCGGGAGCTGCGGGGAAAGCTGTTTTCGATGGTGTTTCAGAACCCGATGACGTCCCTGAACCCGACGATGACTGTCGGAGCGCAGATTGCAGAGGCAGTACGGGTGCATCAAAAAGGCATGGGAAAAGAAGCAGTGGAACAAAGAGTGACAGAACTGATGCAGCTGGTGGGGATTGAGCAGGCGAAGGAGCGGAAAAAAGCATATCCGTACCATTTTTCCGGCGGAATGCGGCAGAGAATCGTACTGGCGATTGCACTGGCGGGAAATCCGGAAATTTTGTTTGCGGATGAACCGACAACGGCGCTGGATGTGACGATTCAGGCACAAATTCTGGATCTGTTGCGGGAAATCCAGAAAAAACTCGGAACGGCAACCGTTTTTGTCACACATGACCTCGGCGTCGTGGCACGGATTGCAGACCGGGTAGCGGTCATGTACGCAGGAAAAATCGTAGAGATCGGGACCGTGGATGAGATTTTTTATGATCCCCGCCATCCGTATACGTGGGGACTTCTGCGTTCGATCCCGTCATTTTCGAGGGGAAAGGAAAGCCTGCCGGTCATACCGGGAATGCCGCCGTCTCTTCTCCATCCCCCAAAGGGCGATGCCTTTGCCAGCCGCAATGCTTATGCGCTGGAAATTGATTTTGAGGAGGAGCCGCCGATGTTCCGGGTTACAGACAGCCATTATGCGGCAACATGGCTGCTGGATGAGAGAGCACCGAAGGTTGTGCCGCCGATAGGAGGAAACACAGATGGAACATGAGATTTTGCTGGATGTGCGTCATCTGACCCATATTTTTCCATTGTCCCGGAAAACAGCAGTCAAGGCAGTCGATGATGTATCGTTTCAGATTCGAAGAGGAGAAATTTTTGGACTGGTAGGAGAATCCGGTTCCGGAAAATCTACCGCTGCACGCTGTGTGATGAATATTTATCAGCCATATGCCGGCCAGATTTATTATAAAGGGATTGATACCTGCGACAGAGGCCAGTTCCGGAAAAATAAAAAAATGCTGCAGACGACACGCCAGATGATTTTTCAGGATTCCGGTTCCAGTCTGAATCAGAAGATGAAGGTCCGCGACATTATTGAGGAGCCGATGCGCGTGCAGAAAATCCGGCCGCTGCGGGGAAGCTATGAGGAGGAAGCCAGATTCCAGATGAAATACGTGGGGCTGGATCCGGAATATCTGAAAAAATATCCGGGAGAATTGTCCGGCGGACAGCGGCAGCGCGTTGCGATTGCACGGGCACTGACGATGGAGCCGGAGCTTCTGGTGGCGGATGAACCGATTGCATCGCTGGACGCGTCGATCCAGGCGCAGATTGTGAATCTGTTCCGCCATTTGCAGAAGGAGCATGGCTTTTCGATCCTGTTCATTGCACACGATCTGGATATGGTCGAATTTTTGTGTGACAGAGTAGGTGTGATGTATCATGGAAAGCTGGTGGAAACCGGTCCGGCAGGAGCCGTGTTTCAAAATCCGCTGCATCCGTATACAAAAGCGCTGATCGCGGCCATTCCGATTCCGGATCCGCGAAGGGAACGGGCGAGAGCCGTTCCGGATTTTGCCAATATGGAATTCTCCCGGAAAGGAATCCTACAGGAAGTGGAAAAAGACCATTTTGTGCTGACGGAAGGAGGCGATGCGACATGAAAAGCCGGAACAGAGTGCTTTACTATGGAAAAAAAGCAGCGGCATTTCTGGCAAGTGTTCTGCTGCTGTCTGTGCTCGTATTTTATATTTCAAGGCTTGCGCCGGGAGATCCGCTGGTATCATATTACGGAGACCGCGTGGAAAAAATGACGCCCGAAGAAAGAGCGTGGGCCGAAGAAAAATTGGGACTGAAGGATCCCATTTCCGTACAGTATATCCGCTGGGCAGGCAATGCGCTGCATGGGGATTTCGGAATTTCGTACAAATATAAAATGGATGTAACGCGCGTGATCGAGGGAAGAATTGGAAATACGCTGGTGCTTGGCGGCATTGGATTTCTGCTGATTTTCACCCTCGCGCTGCTTCTTGGAATTCTCTGTGCATGGAAGGAAGATATATGGCTGGACCGCATCATCTGTAAGGTGGGAACCATCACGGGATGTATTCCGGAATTCTGGCTGTCGCTGCTTCTGATTCTTGTTTTTTCCATGCAGCTCAAATGGCTGCCGAGTTCCGGTGCCTACTCTGTTGGAAAACAGGCAGATTTTTCTGACCGTGTCTGTCATCTGATCCTGCCGATGACGGTCGTAGTGCTGAGTCATTTGTGGTATTACGCATACATGATCCGCAATAAAATTCTGGATGAAGTGCGGGAAGAGTATGTGCTTCTGGCAAGAGCCAAGGGGCTGAAACGAAAGACGGTTCTGTTCCGGCATTGCCTGCGGAATACGATTCCGTCGTATCTTGGCATCATGGCCATTTCTGTTCCGCATGTGCTGGGGGGAACCTATATTGTAGAAACGGTTTTCTCGTATCCCGGTATCGGAACGCTGGCGTATGAGAGCGCACGGTACAAAGATTACAATCTTCTGATGCTGCTTTGCCTGATGTCCGGAATCGTTGTGATTCTGTGCAATATGGCGGCACAGATCATCAACGAGAGAATTGATCCGCGGATGCGGGAGAAAGAAGCGGCAGAAACATCGGAGGTAATGATGCTGTGACAGAAAAAACACAATTATTTCAATTTGCAGGAGAGAGGCCTGCAGAAAAAACAGAAGCAGAAAAAAAGAAAAAATGGTATCAGGACCGGCCGGTGGCAGCAGAGCTTTTTCTGGGTCTTCTTGTGCTGGGCTGCCTTTTCTGTCGGCAGATCATGACGAAGGATCCTTCGTATATGGATCTGAAAAACTGTTCCGTCATGCCGTGCCGGGAATTTCTGTTTGGAACCGATACGATGGGAAGAGATATTTTCTCGATGATCTGGTACGGCGGCAGAATATCGCTGGCGATCGGTCTGCTTTCTACGCTGATTTCCACTGTGATTGCCGTTCTCTTCGGCGCAGTCAGCGGATGTGCACCGGCGTGGCTGGACGCGCTTCTGATGCGGCTGACCGAGATCTTTTTGTCGGTGCCGAATCTTCTTCTTGTCATTTTTCTTCTGGCCGCTGCGGGAAAATCCAATGTGATTACGATTTCTGCCGTGATCGGAATGACAAGCTGGACAAGCATTGCAAAGGTTGTGCGGACCGAAGTACGGCAGATCCGGAACAGTGAATACGTGATTGCGTCGCGCTGTATGGGAGGCAGTTTTTTCTATATTTTATGGCACCATCTGGCACCGAACTTTTTTTCGTCTATTATGTTTATGGTGGTTATGAACATCCGAAGTGCGATTGTAGCAGAATCCACACTGAGTTTTATGGGAATCGGTCTTCCGCTGGAGGTGATTTCCTGGGGTAGCATGCTGTCACTTTCGGAAAAAGCGCTGATGACAAAGGCATGGTGGATCATTCTGATCCCGGGTGTTTTTCTGATTGTGACGCTGCTTAGTTTTACAAGCATTGGAAATTATCTGCGGAAGCAGGCAAACAGAAAACAGAGAAATCTGTGAGCTGTTCAGAGAGGCTGCGGTCTGTGGGGAATCCCTGCAGACTGCAGCTTTTTTGTCTTGCAATCAAATACAGGGATTGCTATAGTGAAAAGCAGAAAGAGTATTTTTAATACCTAAAAAACAGCGGGAGGAGAAGGAAATGCTGAAGAGTCAGGAAATGCGGAAACTTGCACCGGAGATGGATCCGCTCCGGATTGGAACAGGATGGAAAAAAGAGGATCTTGAAAAACCGCAGATTATGGTGGAGAGTACGTACGGGGACAGCCACCCGGGAAGCGGCCACTTAAATCTGCTGGTCGAGGAAGTGCGGAAAGGCGTTGCGGAAGCGGGGGGCTTCGGGGCGCGGTATTTCTGCACCGACATCTGTGACGGCGAGAGCCAGGGAACGGACGGCATCAACTACAGTCTTGCGAGCCGCGAGATGATCGCCAATATGATCGAGATCCACGCGAATGCGACACCGTTTGACGGCGGCGTCTATCTGTCGAGCTGCGACAAGGGTATGCCGGGCAATCTGATCGGCCTTGCGCGTGTCGATATTCCGGCGGTTGTTGTGCCGGGCGGAACGATGAATGCGGGACCGGAGATGCTGACACTGGAGCAGCTTGGCATGTACAGCGCAAAATTTGAGCGCGGTGAGATCGACGAGGAGAAGCTCGACTGGGCGAAATGCAATGCCTGCCCGAGCTGCGGTGCCTGTTCGTTTATCGGAACGGCATCCACGATGCAGATCATGGCGGAGGCACTCGGCCTCGCCCTGCCTGGAAGCGCTCTGATGCCGGCGACAAGCCCGGATCTTCTGGCATATGCACGGGAGGCAGGCCGCCAGGCGGTAAAACTGGCACAGATGGAGCATATGCGGCCAAGCGATCTTGTGACGAAAGAGAGTTTTGAGAATGCGATTCTTGTCCACGCGGCAATTTCGGGAAGCACAAACTGCCTGCTGCACATCCCGGCCATTGCGCATGAGTTGGGCATCGAGATCACCGGCGACACATTCGATCGTCTGCACCGCAATGCGCGGTATCTGCTCGATGTCCGCCCGGCAGGAAGATGGCCGGCAGAGTGCTTCTATTATGCGGGCGGCGTTCCGGCGATTATGGAAGAAATCAAAGATCATCTGCATCTCAATGTGATGACAGTGACTGGAAAGACGCTCGGAGAAAATCTGGCGGAGCTTCGTGAAAATGGATTTTATGAGAAGTGCAGCGGATGGCTCGCAAAATTTAATGAGCGGTATGGAACTTCGATTACAAAAGAAGATATTATCCGCCCGTATGACAAGGCGATCGGAACGGACGGCAGCATCGCTGTTCTGCGCGGAAACCTTGCGCCGGAGGGAGCCGTCATCAAGCACACGGCCTGCCCGAAAGAAATGTTCCACGCCGTCCTCCGTGCCCGACCGTTCGACAGCGAGGAGGAGTGCCTCGATGCCGTGCTGAAACATAAGGTTCAGAAAGGCGACGCCGTCTTCATCCGCTACGAAGGCCCGAAAGGCAGCGGTATGCCGGAGATGTTCTATACTTCCGAGGCAATCAGCAGCGACAAAGAGCTTGGAAAGAGCATCGCGCTTATCACCGACGGCCGTTTCTCCGGCGCCTCCACCGGCCCGGTCATCGGCCACTGCAGTCCCGAAGCTGTAGACGGCGGCCCGATCGCACTCGTCGAGGAAGGGGATTTGATTGAGATTGATGTGAAGGAACGAAAACTTAACATCATCGGAATCGCAGGAGAACGCAAGTCCATGGAAGAAATTGATGCGATCTTAAAAGAACGCCGCCGGAACTGGAAACCGCGCGAGCCGAAATACAAAAAAGGCGTACTCCGTCTTTTCAGCCTCCACGCAGCAAGCCCGATGAAAGGGGCGTATCTGGAATACTAAAAATACTTGCGTTTTTCTGGGATGGTCTTTAGAAGTTAAGGCAGAGCAAAAAATGGAGGAAGGAGCAACAGAAAAACAAGTGAAAGAAAATACCTAAAAAACAAACTGTTCCTGTATAATGTTGCATCTCTTCAGAAAATGGTCGGAAGTCCAGATTCTGTCCAGAAGAATGTGGTGCTGGAGAACAATTCGCTGTCGGCGGAGCAGATTACCGGTGTGGAAAACCGAAAGAGCAAGGCAGGCGAAGCCGTTCTTCCGGTACTGCGCAGTGTTTCGCTGTTTCTTCTCGGGCTGCTTGGCGTGCTTCTGATTCTGCTGACGCTGCTTGTGATTGCGGCGGAGGCGGCGCGGATCATCTGCCTTGGACCGGCGGCAAAGAAACAGCAGAAGGAGCGGCCGGGCAGGCGGATCCGGAGAACGGAAGCAAGAATTTACCAGTATCTTTGTCTGTGGGGCATAGATGCCGGTCTTGGCTGGGAAACAGCAGCAACCGATGCAGAACTCGCCCGCAGATTTCCGGCGGTCGAACCAGGCGAATATACGCGTGTCTGCCATCTGATCGAGAAACATATCTACGGCGAGAGTCTGCTGTCTCCTTATGAGGAACGTACGCTGAACCATTTTCTGGAAAAGCTGATGGAGCCGGTACCGGGCTGCAGCTGGAAAATGCGGCTGAAGCTGCGCTATGCGTGTCTGCGCCGTGTGAATACGAAGAAAAAGAAGAGAAAGCACAGCGCTTTCCAGCAAAAATAAGGGTTAGGAAAACAAATGAAAAGAGGGATTTTACGATGAAATATGTAACATTTAATATTCGCTGTGATTTTGGCCAGGATGGAGCCAATAATTTTATCTACCGCAGACCGCTGATTCTGGAAAAAATCAGACAGGAAAAGCCGGATATCATCGGTTTTCAGGAGGTACTGCCGCATGTGGCTGCCTGGCTGAAGGAAAATCTGACGGAATATTACATTGCCGGATGTGGAAGAGAAAAGGATCTGACCGGTGAGGCAATGATCATTGCCTATCGGAAAGAACGTTTTCAGAGTGTGAGCCTGGAAACCTTCTGGCTGTCACCGACACCGTACGTGCCGGGATCCCGCTATCCGGTACAGAGTATGTGCCCGCGTACTGCGACGGATGTGGTATTTGAGGATATGGAGACCGGAAAAGTGTTCCGCGTCATCAACACCCATCTGGATCACGAGTGCGCCGGGGCGAGAAAGCTTGGCCTGGAGCAGATTCTCGCACATCTGAGAGCAGAGAAAGCATTTGCCGATGTGCCGGTGATTCTTAGCGGCGACTTCAATGCCGAGCCGGACAGCGAAGAGATGAAACCGCTGAGGGAAACTGCCGGTCTTGTGAATGCGACGGAAGGAATCGGCATTACCTTCCACAACTATCATCGCGATGATCCGAACGATCCGCAGTGCTCGATTGACTACATCATTCTCAAAGGGGACTGGGAACTGAAAAAGGTGGAAAAATGGACGGAGCAGAAGGACGGTGTGTGCCTTTCTGATCATTATCCGATCTGTGCGGAACTTATTTAAAATATAGATGCAAGAGGCGGCCGCCGGGAGAAAAAATCTTCTGGCGGCGTTTTTTTACGATAGTTATAGGAAAAACTTATAACAAGTCAAAGAAAAAAGGGAATATACAAACGCCGCATTTTCTGTTATGATAGGTTACGTTACAAAACCTATCAGATTAGTATAGAAAGAAAAATTACGAAATAACAGGAGATTATTCATATGGCAAGAGGAATTGACACAAAATGTATCCATTTAGAAGAGGACGAGGGACAGTGTAGCCACTACGGCGCACTCAGCTACCCGATTTATCAGACCGCAACGTATGCGCATCCGGGCGTAGGACAGAGCACCGGATTTGATTACAGCAGACTGCAGAATCCGACCAGAGAGCATCTGGAGAAGATGGTGGCTGCACTGGAAAACGGAATTGATGCGTTTGCATTAAGCTCTGGCATGGCAGCGATCTCACTTCTGATGGAGCTGTTCCGCCCGGGAGACCACATCATTGCGGATTCCGATTTGTACGGCGGAAGCATTCGTCTGTTCCACCATGTGAACGAGAAAAACGGCATCGAATTTTCCGGCATCGACTGCTGCCGTGATGACGTGGAAAGCTATGTGAAAGAAAATACAAAAGCCATCTACATCGAAACTCCGACGAACCCGATGATGAACGTAACCGACATCCGAAAGATGGCGGATATTGCAAAACGCCACAACCTGATTCTGATTGTGGACAACACCTTTATGTCCCCGTATTTTCAGAATCCGCTCGATCTCGGTGCGGACGTTGTGATTCACAGCGGCACGAAATACCTGAGTGGCCACAACGATACACTGGCAGGCTTTATCGTGACGAACCGCGAAGATATTCAGGAAAAACTGCGTTTCCTGATCAAGACAACAGGTGCAGGCCTTGCTCCGTTTGACTGCTGGCTGGTACTGCGCGGCATGAAGACGCTTGGCATCCGCATGGAACGCTCCCAGGAGAATGCAAAACAGATTGCCGCATGGCTGCAGCAGCAGAAAGCAGTCACAAGAGTGATTTATCCGGGACTGCCGGATCACCCGGGCCATGAGATTATGAAAAAACAGGCAAGAGGCTTCGGTGCCATGCTGACAATCCAGCTCGAGAGCAAAGAGTTTGCCCTTGCCATTCTGGAAAAGGTAAGAATGATCCGTTTCGCAGAGAGCCTCGGCGGCGTGGAGACACTCGTTACGTATCCGACGACGCAGACACATGCCGATGTGCCGAAGGAAATCCGTGAGCGGAACGGAATTACGGAGAGCACCCTTCGCTTTTCCGTCGGAATTGAAAATATCGAGGACCTGGTCGGTGAGCTTGAGAAGGTTTTTGCAGAAATTGAGGAAGAGAAAAATGACGGAAAGAAATCTTGATTTTGACAGAATCATCAACCGAAAAAATACAGACTGTTTAAAATATGACTTCGCAGTAAAACGCGGTATGCCAGCCGACGTGCTGCCGCTGTGGGTGGCGGACATGGATTTTGAGACATCCTCCTACATCGAGGATGCGCTGGTAGAGCGTGCGAAAATGGGCATTTACGGCTACAGCGATGCGCAGACTCCGTATTTTGAGGCCGTTGCGGGATGGATGAAACGCCATCACAACTGGGAGCCGAAAGAAGAATGGCTGATCAAAACGCCAGGCGTTGTATTTGCACTTGCGATGGCAGTCAAAGCTTACACCGCGCCTGGGGATGCCGTGCTGATCCAGTCACCGGTTTACTATCCGTTTTCGGAAGTCATTGCGGATAACGGCAGAAGAGTTGTCAGCAGCACGCTGGTGCTCGGCGATGATAACCGCTATCACATGGATGTGGCGGATTTCGAGGAGAAGCTGAAAGCTGAAAACGTGAAGCTCTTTTTCCTCTGCAATCCGCACAACCCGGTCGGAAGAGTCTGGACGAAAGAGGAGCTGACGGCGATCGGCGATCTCTGCGTGCAGTATGGCGTGACCGTTGTAAGTGATGAGATCCATGGAGATTTCATTTTTAAAGGCGAGCATCAGGTGTTTACTGCGATCAAAAAAGAGTACGAGGACATCACGATCACCTGCACCGCGCCGAGTAAGACATTCAATCTGGCAAGTATGATGATGTCAAACATCTTTATCGCCAACCCGGAACTCCGTGCGAAATTCCGGAAACAGCTCGATGCAGCCGGAACGAGCCAGCTTGGTGTGATGGGTCTGGTGGCATGCGAGACGGCATATAATAAGGGCGAGGAGTGGTATGAGGCAATGCTTTCCTATGTGAAGGCAAATGCAGAATTTACAAGGCAGTATGTGGAGGAGCAGATTCCGGGCGTGAAGATGATCGACCTGGAGGGAACATATCTCGTATGGCTCGATTTCCGCGAGACGGGGCTTTCTGTCGACGAACTGGAAGACCTGATCATCAACAAGGCGAAGCTGTGGCTCGACAGCGGCAAGATCTTCGGAGACTGCGGTCGCGGCTTCCAGCGGATCAACATCGCCTGCCCGCGCGCAACCCTGACCGAGGCACTGGAGCGGATTCGGGATGCGATGAAAAGCAGATAAAGCCACACCGATGAGATGCGTAGCATTTTGGAAGTTGGCTCTGAACAGTGACGAAAACATGTTGAAAAGGCGCAGCTTACGGAACATCTTTTTGGGAGATATGATTTTTTTTGTGTCTCCGGTAGAGAAAGAAGAAAGCTGCGCCTCCGCATATCAAAACGAGTACTTTCACCGGAATCTGATATACCGGATACACAGAGGTATAAATGCAATGATATTCTGGCGAAGAAACTTCGCTTTCCTCAGCAGGGCTCGGGCTCCAGGAAAAAGATGCCAGAATTCGAAAATATTTTTTATCAGAAGAAAACTGGCTATAAGGAAGATAAAAATCTGGGTTTCCAGGCGTTGTGATTTTCCGTTCCAGCGTCCAGGGTTCTTCCGTGCTGTTCCGAGTCCACAATTCTGCTTTTTCTAATTCAAAAAGATACATCAGTGGATCTGTCTCCAGACGGATAAAGTCTTCTTTCGCAGTTCTTACCTGGGTTATATTTTGAAAATCGAAAACTGTCTGATATAACAAAGAACGATCTGATTTTTCCTGATAGGTGAGTACATTTGCGGCATACAGATCTTGGAAACTTTTTGTCTTTTCAGATCGTTTAAAAAAATAGAAATCGATAGGTTTGGAAGAAGTTTTTCGATACTCGTTTTCTAAACTGGATTCTATTGGCGAAGCATTTTCTGGTACGTTTTCTTTTAAAAAAGAGCACAATACCGTATCGTCATTTTCGAATGCAGTGTCTGCTTTGACTGGAACAGAAAAACAGAATAACAGGGTGAAAAATAAAAATTTGATTTTTTTCATAATGAGTTACCTCTTATTTATGGCTTTATTCAGTTGATGCCGGATTTAAAAGTTTTTTTGAATGGTTGTTCTGTACTTTTTGTTCCTGCAATTCCTAAAACATTCATAATCTGCCCGTTTTTCTACGAGTAATGGCGACTTGCTCATGATTTTACTTAAATTACTTGAAAATACCTTAAACACAATTTGCCTATCAGAGAAATTTGTGCTTCTGGATAGGCAAATTGTTACTTTGAAAGAGTAATTAGAAATTAAATGTATTTGTATGTGGTGAATGAAAGTTTAATAACTTAGGTTCATTGTTTTATATGCAGTATAGGCTGTTCCTGATGGAGAGTAGCTAATTCCACCACCGTTGTAGGAAAAAGAGATACTGTAGCCGGTTTTCTGGGGATTATATAAGTATCCCATTACAATTCTTTTATCACTGCTATTACCTGCAGTAGCGTGACAGTATGTAACACCTTTAAGCTTCATGGCATAGTCGGGTGTTCCTAGTTGACTCCCTGAAAATTCAGCACCAGATAATTGCTGATTATTTGCAGTAAGAGTTCCACCGACTTTCCAATCGTTCATAGTATTATCTTTGTACCATAATTTTCCACCATATTCATACGGTCTCATAGCAGCGCCTAATTGAAAAGAAAAACTGTCTTTTCCGCGAGGTTGTTTATTAGAAGTAAACTCGTATGTTGGATAGATATAAATGGTTGATGCATTTTTAAAAGCTGATGCAGTAAAGGAAATACCGGTTAAAGTTTCGCTACTGAGTATCGATATTTGATTTTCGATATTTGAATTAATATATTCAAAATGTTTACCTCCACTTTTTAAGTCATCCACAATGAACTGCATGACGTCATCATCCAGCTTTTCTATTTCCTTTTGTGGCATTCCGGTTTTTAATAGATATGCTTTGTTAGATAGAACAACATTATTATCTGCCTTTACATTGCAAATTACCATATTTAAGGACAGAATACAACAAATAAAAAATGCAAGACATGTTTTTAATTTTTTCATGATGAGTGGTCTCCTTTCATAAGTATTGTTGGATGGTTTTAGTTTTTTATTTATCCTTAGATTAGTGCACTATCTGAAAAGTAAATTCGTTCGTTAATATGGATGATAAAATAGAAAATTAATAAAAATGATTGTAATTATTATATAAATATATGAAAAATAAATCAATAGTCAAAAAACATATAAATAAATATATGAATTTGTAAAAAACAACGATTTTGTAAAAAGAATGTAATTTTAGAGAGATATATACGTATAAAAAAATAAAACGTGATTTTAATTTGCAGTGATATGGATTCTATGATATAGTGTGGTAAAGTGATGCTGTGAAAAAAAACAAAACCCCGTCGGCAAACAAGGCGGGCAGCGCAGGAAAGGGGATTATAACAATGTATATTACATGCCTGGACGTAGAAGGAGTACTGGTACCGGAGATCTGGATCGCGTTTGCAGAGGCAAGCGGAATCCCGGAACTCAAAAAAACGACACGCGACGAACCGGATTACGATAAACTGATGAGATGGAGACTTGGAATCTTAAAAGAGCACGGCCTGGGACTGAAAGAAATTCAGGCTACGATTGAAAAAATTGATCCGCTGCCGGGTGCAAGAGAGTTCCTTGACGAGCTGCGCACCTTCTCCCAGGTGATCCTGATCAGCGACACCTTCACGGAGTTTGCCGCGCCGCTGATGAAAAAACTGGGCTATCCGACGCTGTTCTGCAACTCTCTGGAAGTCGCAGACGACGGCGAGATCACAGGATTTAAGATGAGAGTTGAGCAGTCGAAGCTTACGACTGTAAAAGCACTGCAGTCCATCGGATTTGAGACGATCGCAAGCGGTGATTCCTACAACGACCTTGGCATGATTCAGGCAAGCAAAGCAGGCTTTCTGTTCCGCTCGACCGATAAAATCAAAGCCGACTATCCGCAGATTCCGGCGTATGAGACGTATGAGGAGCTGCTTGGCGCGATCAAAAAGGCAATGGATGAGAAGTAAACAAAAAAGGTGATTTCCGGCCGGAGGCTGCGACGAACGGTCAGGAAAACAGAAATATGGGGGTTTTATTACATGAGAAGAAGAATTCAGGTAGAAGCAGAAAAACCACAATTCTGCGTTACAACAGGAATTACATTTGCACAGGCGGATGCCTGGTTTGGAAACACGGTGCAGGATTTGAAGCTGGATTTGATTTACCCGCGGGATAACACCAGAAAATATCCGTGTGTGGTATGGATTTGCGGAGGGGCCTGGATCCAGATGGACCGCTCGGCACATCTTGCCTATCTGTCCGTACTGGCACATCAGGGATTCGTTGTTGCATCGGTAGAATACCGCACAAGCAATGAGGCAAAATTTCCGGCACCGCTGCAGGATGTGAAAGCAGGAATCCGTTATCTGCGTGCACATGCCGATCGCTTCAACATTGATCCGGACCGCATCGGTGTGATGGGAGAGTCTGCGGGCGGTTATCTGACCTGCATGGCAGCGCTTGCGACAGATCCCGTTTATGATGTGGGAGAAAATCTGGAATATTCCAGTGCCGTACAGGCCGCCTGCCCGTGGTACCCGCCGACCGATTTCCGCGGATTCCCGTACAGTGATCCGGAGCAGTGTGCGGCATCTCCGGAATCCCTTCTGATGGGCAAAAACGTGATGCGCCATCCGGAAGAAGCCCTCGCATGCTGTCCGGTCAGCTTCGTGACAAAAGCCGCACCGCCGTTTCTGATCATCCACGGAGAGGATGACCATACTGTTCCGTTCGGACAGGGAGAGGAACTGCACGACGAACTGGAAAAAGCGGGATGTGACGTCACACTGCTTTCGATCGAGGATGCCGACCACGCAGATCTCCATTTCTTCCAGAAGGAAGTGTGGGACGAAATCTGTGCGTTCTTCCGCGCAAAACTGTAAAAGAAGCAAAAGCAGAGTGAAAGTCCAGGAGATTTTCGCTCTGTTTTTTGATTGTTTGGGAGAATCTGTGGTGCAGCATTTTTTGCAGGATAAAGTCTACCCATCGGAGTTCTTTCCGTGTATAATGAATACAGGAAAGATCACAATGTGAACAGGAAGGAGGCCGCCATGGGAAGATTTTTAAATCCGGGAAATGAAGCATTTTCGGAAGTCATTCATTCAGAAATCTATGTAGATAAAACACCGCTTCTGGAATATACCAACAGAGTGATCAGTACTACATCAAAATTTATCTGCAGCAGCCGTCCGAGGCGTTTCGGAAAGTCGATCACAGCGGAGATGCTGTCGGCATATTACAGCAAAGGAAGTGATTCCAGAGAACTGTTTGCGGACTATGCGATTCATAAGGCGGAGTCCTTTGAAAAACATCTGAACCAGTATGATGTGATTCATTTTGATGTCCAGTGGTGCATGATGGATGCCGGAAATGCGGATTGCGTTGTGGAATATATCAATAACGGAATTCTGCAGGAACTGAAGGAAAAATACGGAGAACTGATTCCGGATACTGTGAAGACGGTTTATGGGGCGATGTCCTATATTAAGGCTGCTGCGGGAAACAAATTTGTTGTCATCATCGATGAATGGGATGTACTGATCCGAGATGAAGCGCAGAACCATAAAGTGCAGGAAGAATATATTGATTTTTTAAGAGGCATGTTCAAAGGATCGGAACCGTCAAAATATATTGCACTGGCGTATCTGACAGGAATTCTGCCGATCAAGAAATTAAAGACACAGTCCGCCCTCAACAATTTCGAAGAATTCACCATGCTGGATGCAGGAAGAATGGCACCGTATGTTGGCTTTACAGAAGCGGAAGTGCATGATTTATGCGACCGGTACGGACAGAACTATGAACAGGTGAAATCATGGTATGATGGATATTCTCTGGAAGGGTATCAGGTATATAATCCCAAAGCCGTTGTCAGCCTGATGCTGAACGGAAAATATAAAAGCTACTGGTCCAATACCGGCAGCTATGAAGCAATCGTGCCACTGATTAACATGAATTTCGACGGACTGCGGGCAGTTATCATAGAAATGATGTCGGGGGCCGCCGTGGATGTGGATGTGACGTCTTTCCAGAATGATACTGTAAGCTTTGCCAACCGGGATGATATACTGACGTATCTGATCCATCTCGGATATCTGGCTTACGATCAGGACAGGCAGCAGGTTTTTATTCCGAATGAGGAAATCAGACATGAACTAAACAATGCGGTGAAACGCAACAAATGGAATGAAATGATTACTTTTCAGAAGGAATCCACAGATCTGCTGGATGCAACCCTGGATATGGATGAAAAAGCGGTAGCGGATGGCGTAGAGCGAATTCATCAGGAGTACAGTTCGGTGATCCAATATAATGATGAAAATTCCCTGAGCAGCGTGCTTACGATAGCATATTTAAGCTCCATGCAGTATTATTTCAAACCCGTAAGAGAGCTGCCGGCTGGGCGTGGTTTTGCAGATTTTGTTTATCTTCCGAAACCGGAATACAGAACAAGTTATCCGGCGCTGCTGGTAGAACTTAAGTGGAACAAAAGCACAGATACAGCTATGGAACAGATCCGGGACAAAAAATATCCGGATTCTATTCTGGAATACACAGGAGATCTTCTTCTTGTGGGGATCAACTATAATAAAAAGACGAAAGAACATGAATGCAGGATTGAAAAGATAAAAAAATAGAAAACAAAATGCAGAGAAGAAAAACGTCATACTATGGATGAGGGATTCATGGTATGACGTTTTTGCAAACATTTGAGTCGATCCGAAACAGGAATGAACGATTAGATTTTAGGAATTTTTTTCAAAAAAGTCCTTGATCGGTAGCAACTCCCGGGTGATAAACTAAAGCTACAAAGACAGGGAAATAACAAAATATCACACATCAAAATAAAACAGGGAGGTTATGATGATGAATTTTACATTAAGCAATCAGGTGCAGATCCCGGCAGTGGGAATCGGAACTTTTATGATGACACCGGATCAGGCAGAGCAGGCGGTTGTGGACGCATTAGCATGCGGATACCGCATGATTGATACTGCACAGGCTTATATGAACGAGCGTGCAGTTGGGCGCGGAGTTAAAAGATCCGGGGTGGCAAGAGAGGACATTTTCATCTCGACCAAAATATGGGCGAGCCAGTATCTGACAGAAGGAACGGTAGAAAAGAGCCTGGAACTGCTTGGAACCGACTACATCGATCTGATGTTTATCCATCAGCCGGCAGGCGACTTTATGGCAGGCTACCGCAAACTGGAAAAAGCGTACAAAGAGGGCAAAATCAAAGCTATCGGTATTTCCAATTTCCAGGGTGAAAAGTTGAAAAAACTGCTGGAAGAGTGCGAAATCAAACCGCATGTGATCCAGATGGAAGCGCATCCGTATTACCGCGATGAGGAGACTATTTCCGCACTTGCTCCGTGCGGCTGCCGTGTGATGGCATGGTATCCGTTGGGACACGGTGATCATGCACTGCTTGAGGAGCCGATTGTCAAAGAACTTGCGGAAAAATATGAAAAGAGCACCGCGCAGGTGATCTTAAGATGGCACACCCAGGTTGGAAATATCGTCATCCCGGGTTCTACGAATCCGGAGCACATCAAGGCAAACCTCGATATCTTCGGTTTCGAACTGACCGACGAAGAGATGAAGAAAATGGAAGGCCTGAATAAAAACGTGCGTTACTATTACCCGGATGAGGAAAAACTGGCAGCATATGTGAATATGAAGATCGATTTGGACAGCCAGAAATAAAATAAATACGGCCTGCCAAAGATGGAAGAACATGTGTTTACTGCATTTATTTGATAAGAAAGGGAAACAAAAATGGAATATAAAGTATTGACAAATGGTATAAAAATGCCGATGGAGGGTTTTGGGGTTTTTCAGGTAAGAGATAAAGAAGAGTGCAAAGAATCTGTATTAAATGCCATCCGGGCGGGCTATCGTCTGATCGACACGGCGGCTTCTTATACAAATGAAGATGCCGTTGGGGAAGCCGTCCGTGAGGCGATTGCAGAAGGAATCTGCACCCGCAAAGAACTGTTCATCACATCCAAGATGTGGGTTCAGGATATGCAGAATTATGAAATGGCAAAGAAAGCCATCGATCATTCGATTGAGACGCTTGGCGTGGAATATCTTGATCTTTATTTGCTGCACCAGGCAATGAAAGATTATTTCAGTGCATGGCGTGCTATGGAGGATGCATACAAAGAAGGAAAGTTAAGAGCCATCGGTGTTTCCAATTTTTATCCTCATGTGCTGGCCAACTTCTGCGAAACAGTAGCAATCCGTCCTATGGTAAATCAGATTGAAATGCACCCGTACTTCACGCAGGAGCCGGCGTTAAAAGTTATGGAAGAGTATCAGATTGTGCCGGAGGCATGGGCACCGCTCGGTGGAGGCCGTCACAATCCGTTTGAAAACGAGATGGTAAAAGAAATCGCTGACGTACACGGAAAGACCGTAGGACAGATTGTTCTGCGCTGGAATGTACAGCGCGGCGTTGTGGTCATTCCGAAATCGGTTCACAAGACGAGAATCGAAGAGAATTTTCAGATCTGGGATTTTACACTGACCGAAGAGGAAATGCAGAGAATCAGCTCACTGGATCTCGGCTATCAGGGAACTGCGGTAAAACATTTTGATCCGGAATTTGTTAAAATGTGTAATACCAGAAAAATCCACGAATAAAACAGGGCGGTTCGTTTTCCGACTGCGGTAAGATCGTTTCCGCACAGGCAGACGTTGCGTTCCTGGACCCTTTGGGTCAGAAATAAAAGTCAAAAATAAGAAAAGCCAGAAACGCTGTGCATCGTTTGCTTCTGGCTTTTTTTGCTTGATAAAAAACGTTTCACGTACGAAACACCTGTACCGATATCTTCGTCACATATTCTTTCACAGACGCCGTTGCCAGTTCGTCGATCACTGCTTCTTTGTAGGAATACTGGCCCGTCGAAAAATGGTTCTGGTCGATCCAGTCGAAGAGGGTTTTGTAGGTGTCTTTTGAAAACGGCGCGTCGCATTCTCGTTACTTTAGCCTGCAAATAAAAAGTCAATACTAAAAT
>NZ_QUJK01000025.1:0-32362 GCF_003480905.1 Blautia sp. AM28-27 | reverse complement strand
ATTTCCACGATTGCGGAAAGTGTGATATAATCCAGATAAGCGGCAGCAATCAACCCACCGGAAAGGAGCGTGCGCCCATGAAAGGAGCAACAAGCATACAGGAACGTCTTTGGGAACTCCGCAAGGACAAAGGCTTAAATCTGGAAGAATTATCAAAGCTGACGGGCATTTCCAAATCAGCTCTTGGGAATTATGAAAAAGAGGATTATAAGGAAATCAATCATGGCAACCTTATCACGCTGGCAGACTTCTATGGAGTTTCCGTTGATTATCTGCTGTGCCGGACAGAGAACAGGGAGCAGATCAACACGCCATTGACGGAGCTGCATTTGAGTGATGAGATGGTAGCACTTCTGAAAAGCGGTCGGATTAATAACCGTCTGCTATGCGAACTTGCCACCCATAAGGACTTTATCAAGTTTCTTGCGGACATTGAGATTTATGTGGATGGGATTGCCACCATGCAGATTCAGAACCTCAACGCCCTTGTCGATACCGTCCGGCATGAAATCATTGAACGGTATCGCCCTGGCGAAGACGACCCGCATTTGAAGGTGCTGCAAGCTGCACATATCAGTGATGATGAGTATTTCAGTCACATGGTTCTGGATGACCTCAACCTGATTATCCGGGATATTCGGGAAGCCCATAAAAAGGACAGTGAGAGTGCGCCCCAGACCACCGTTGCCGATGAATTGAAAGAAAATCTCGAAGCAGTCGAAAATTTCAAGGGCAGCCGGGATGAAAAGCTGGTTGTCCTTTACTGCAAGCAGCTCGGTATCAACTATAAAAATCTGTCAGACGAAGAATTTCGCTGGCTGATTCGGATTCTCAAAAAATCAAAGAAAATGGGAACGCCTATCAGCCAGAGGAAAAAACGGTAAAAAAAACCGCTGTTGCATGGTTGGGGTGCCTTCCATGTAGCAGCGGTTCTTGCTGTGGTTATTATTTCATTCGTTTTCTTAATATCCGGCGATAATTTGTTTCTCCCTTTGGTGCGTCCTGTATAATTTCCAACACACCATCTTCAAGCATTTTATCAATGCGATTAGAAATCCATACATCACTAATTCCAAGTTGATATTTTCCTAAAACATTACCTATAACAATAGCCATTTTGAATTGCTCTGGCTGTTCCGCAATTTCACGAAGAATGAAACTATCATATATATCTTCTGAAACACTTTGCAATTTACCATTTAGCATTGCACGCAAAGGTGCATTTTCATTTTGAAGTTGATTCCATTTCATAGCACAAGCTGAAAGAAATACAGGCTTAGCTTTTTCTTGTAGAGTTATATATTTTCCCCATTCGCCAGGAGAAACCTCACCCCATGCTATTTTGGATGTCATAGTATTTTCTTTTCCATATTCCCAGGCAGGTAACTTAACCAAATAAATTGTTGTCTGACAGTTTAATGGTCGAAGTTGTTTCATAAGCCAGTACATACCGCAAAGTTCATCCGGATTATAGCTATACCAAATACGAACTTCTTCCCCAGCTACATATCGTTCAATAACCGAAGACAATGTAGTTTTAATTTTCTGTATTTTTTCTTCAACCTGATAGTCTAAATCCTCTACAAACCAGACAGACAGCATTTTCTTGAGAACATTTTTCCGCTGTTCGCCAATTCCATTATCAGAAATATCTCCCACACTAAGAGCCATATCAAAACAATAAACATCACTGCTCTTGCCTCCCAATGGAATAGCATTCTCCCAAGCAATATGTTCTTGTTCCTGTGCTTGAATTTGTGCTTCTTTCATTTCATCTGAAGATGGAACACTCCCATCTTCGTGCCTCATAAAGACCGAAACTGCACTTCCTCTATACTTTCCCTTACCGTAAGTTTGGGCAATTTTCAAACTTCCACAGGCACTTTCACCAAATACAATTTCAATCATCTTATATACCTCCGATTTAATTACTCCCGTATGAATAAATTATATCATGCAAAACAATTTCTTCTGCCCGGTTGTGAATGTTATTACAACGCTGCACCCATTCCATTTGTTGAGTTCGCTTCAATTCCTCTGTCACGCCCTCGGTGGCTTTCATCTGCTCCATGATAGTGTCTAACCGTTCCTGTGCCTGTTCGTTCAGGTCTGCAAGATATGTCCACAATTCTCCGGTCAGTATCAATGTATTCAATCTGGCTGGGTGGACTTCCCTTAAATATTCCCGGTGCATCCGTCCGTACTTTCCGATAGGGCGGTGTTCCTCCGGCAGTTTCAAGTCCGGGATGTAGTAATCTCCGACAAGGATATAATCAATTCCGTTTTCCGTTATTCTTGGTTTCAATTCTCTCATGTTCCTTACCTCCTGTGGAAGCAGGCTCGTCTGGTACTAACTCAATCACATCGGTAATCTCACAATTCAGCGTTTCACAGATACGGGCTAATGTGTCCATGCTGATGTGCTTTCCCTCTTTGCTCATGTTGGCAATCATATTCGTTGTCATACCAGCGGCAAGCCTTAAATCCTCTTTCCTCATATCACGCTCTAACAGTGTGTGCCAGAGTGGTTTATAGCTGATGTGCATATTGTTTTCCTGCCTTTCTATCCATACCACCGAGGCGGCTGCCCCGGCAGGAACTTTTCTCTTATTATAACACCAATCTTGTGAAATCACAATTTATTCTTGTAACCTGCCGCTGATACCGTCTGGATTGTGCTTTTCCTTTCTTTTTGCTCCCTTTAATTAGCCATGAACTGTTTCATACCCTGGCTTTTTGCTGATGTGTGATAAAGAAGTAGTAGAAGTGTAAAAAATTTTGCCGTTCCTATCCGGCGTTTGCGCATTGCGCCGGATAGGTCGGGCGGTCATTCGGGCAGGTCTACCTTGCCAACGAAAGAGTAATAAATATCAATGTCCTGTCTGCGTGTGCCGTTCTCGTCATAGCTGCACTCATGCACAACGATTTTCTCCACAAACTCACGCAAAAGGGTAGGGGTAAGTTCTTCAAAGCTGGTGTACTTGCGGACAACATTCATAAACTTTTCTGCGTTTACCGTGGCTTCCTGCGCTTTGGAAAGCTCTGCCCGGATAGCGGCGGCTCTCTCTTTCAGTTCTTTCTGCTCGGCTTCATAGTCTGCCGACAGCTCCGTGAAACGCTCGTCTGAAATGCGCCCGGTCACGCTGTCCTCATACAGCCGCTTGAAGATAGCGGATAACTCGCTGATACGCTTCTCGGCGGCTTCCAGCTCCTTTTTCCTTGCGGCGTTCCTGCGCTTGCCCCCGTCCTCGTTCTGCTCGATCAGCAGCTTCATAAACCGGGCTTCGTGCTTCGCTGCATAGCTGGTGACTTTCCGCAGATTGTCGGTCACTCCGGCGGTCAACAGGTCGGTGCGGATAAAGTGCGCCGTACAGTCACGGGTACGCTTCTTGTAGCTCCCGCAGATATAACAATCCTGCTTGCGGGTGGCGTTCTGGTAACGCTGCTGGTAAAGGACGCTGCCGCAGTCGGCACAAAAGAGTATGCCGGAGAATAAGCCCACTTCATCATAGCGGTTCGGGCGTTTGCGCTGCTTGCGTAACTCCTGCACACGCTCCCACATCTGGGTGTCAATGATAGGCTCATGGTGGTTCTCGAAAATCGCCTGTTTCTCAATGGGGTTCTCTACGCTGTGCTTGGTCTTGTAGGACGGCTTCTCCGTCTTGAAGTTTACCAGACAGCCCGTGTACTCCCTGTTTTCAAGGATATGTACCACGGTATTGGTCGCCCACTTGCACTCATAGCCGGGGTGGTAGCGGCGGGTGCTTCCCGTCCGACGGTATTCCAGCGTTCCCGGCGTGGGGATCTCCTGCTCTGTGAGCATACGGGCTATCTTGGTCGGCCCGTTCCCGGCAAGGCACAAGCTGTAAATCTGCCGCACAACAGGGGCGGCTTCCCCGTCAATGATAAAATTTTCGTCCTCGTCCATAAAGTAGCCGTATACGGGTTTGCTCGTGACGGGCTTCCCGCTCATACCCTTAGACCGTTTTACTGCTTTGATTTTCTTGCTCGTATCTCTCACCAGCCATTCGTTAAAAATGTTCCGCAGAGGGGCAAAATCATTGTCGCCCTGTGCGCTGTCCACTCCGTCATTGATAGCGATAAAGCGGACGCCTTTCTGTGGGAAAATCATTTCCGTATACATTCCCACTTGCAGATAGTTTCGCCCTAACCGTGACATATCCTTGACGATAACGGTGCCGACTTTTCCGGCTTCAATGTCCGCAAGCATGGCTTGAAAACCGGGTCTTTGGAAGTTCGCCCCAGAATAACCGTCATCTGTGTACCATTGCAGATTGGAAAAGCCGTTCTGCTTCGCATAGGTTTCAAGAATACGCTTCTGGTTTGAAATAGAATTGCTCTCACCTTGCAGCTCGTCCTCGTGGGATAATCTCGGATAAAGGGCGGTAATAAGGTTTCGGGTGGTCTGTCTTAACATAGTGTCCTCCATTTCCGACAGCCAGCCCCACTATTCCGTATGACTATCATACCACACGCCGGGGCTGGCTGTACAGTCCTTTCTGCTTCTTTACGTCCCGTCAAATTGCCGATTTTTGTGTAGCAGCTTCCGCTTCCAGCACTTTCAGCATTTTATCGGCGGCGGTGGCGGTGGTGTCCTGCTTGAAATAGCCGGAAACGACAAGGACAGAATTACCTATGCGGATTTCCGTCACGCAATCCGGGCGGCGGGTGCTGCGGTCATTCTTTGGGGTGTTGGTCATAGGCGGCTCTCCTTTCTGTTCATCAGCTTTTTCAGTTGTCCCATTTTCTCCTGCGCCGTGGCTTTTCGGAAGTTGCTCCCGGTAAAGCGGACAGGAGAACACATTTCAATCAGACGGTCATAAATGCGGGCGTGGGCGGTGTCCTCCGGGTGCTGCAAGTCCTCCAGCGTGAGATTAGTCGTGACGATCAGCGGCCTGCCGCTGCGGTAACGGCTGTCAATCACGTTGTAGACCTGCTCTAAGCCGTATTCCGTTCCCCGTTCCATTCCAAAATCGTCAAGGATAAGCAGCGGGAAGCTGCAAAGTCGGGAGATATATTCATTCCTGCCCTCAAAGCTGGCGGCAAGGTCACCCAATATCAATGCAAAGTTTGTCATGCACACGGGGATTTCACGCTCCATAAGGGCATTTGCGATACAGCCCGCAAAATAGCTCTTGCCTGTGCCAACGCCGCCCCATAGCAGATAGCCAATGTTGCGCTCTTTCATGGTTTCCCAGTTCTCCACATAGAAATGGGCGTGTTCCATTTGCGGGCACTTGCCGTTGTCGTTCTCAAACGTCCAGCCCTGCATAGCCGGGTCTGTAAAGCCCCGCCGCTTCAACCGCTCGACAGTTTCAAGGTGACTGCGCTGTTTCTCTGCGGCTTCCCGTTCCTCACGCTCTGCCCGCTGGCAGTCACATTCTGCCGGGTGGCGGTCACGCCCCAGCCATGCGGCGGTTTCTTTGGGGAAATAGCCCTCTTTGGGCTTGTGGCACTTCCCGCAGTATAAAAGCCCGTCCTCGCCGGTGTAGTCCTCCGGCTCCGGCGTGGTGTCGGTCATATTCAAAATCATTTCATCAAATCCATTCGTCATAAGCTCTCGCCCTCCTTACAGGTATAATCGGGTATGCCCTTTTTCGGGGCTTTCTTGGCTGCGTCCTCCTGCGCCCACTTGAAAATCGTGGCTGCATGGCTCTTGTATTTCCTCCCGCTGGAAGCGATATGGCAGGATAGGCGGTCAATGTAATACTCCCACTTGCCGGGAAGCTCTGTTTTCAGCCCGTCAAGCTCCGTATCGGAAAGAATGACATTGTGGTATCTGCCATAGGCGGCGGGGGCGGGGTGTCCCGTTTCTAACTCTCTCTCTTTTTCTATTTCTATATCTATCTCTTTCTCTATCTCTATCTCTGGTGGACAAATGTCCGCTCGATATGGTGGACATTTGTCCGCCCCTGTCTGCGGCAGGGCTTTTTGTTCCTGCAAAGCCAGCCGCGCCCTGCGCTTGCGCTCCCCCTCGGTAGAGGACTGGCCGATTAAAAGCTCAATGTTGCTCATGTAGAGTGCGCCGCTTGGCAAAGGCTCCACAAGCCCCAGCTTCATAAAGATTTTCAAAGCTCTCTCTACGGTACCTACCTGCTGGCGGGTAATGGTCGCAATCATCTGGGCGGTGTAGGGGATATTCTCGTCAAGCTGCAATTTCCCGCCGTTTTTCAGCGATTTCAAGTACAGCTTCAAGAGAATGTTGGAATAGATAACGCCGTCCTGCATACTTTCCAGCAGAACGATTGCATCATCGTCAAAATAGCTCTCTTTCAGCTTGAGGTAGTAATATTTGCGGTTATCTGCCATAGGCTGCGTCCTCCTTTTTCCAGCGTTTGGAATAATAGCGAGGGCATAGTATGATAACCGCCCGGAAGCTCTGTTTGCAGTCACGGGTGCAGCCCCGGCATAGGTCGTTGTAAGTGATACGGTTGCGGTGGTTGAGGAAGAAAGACCATTCCAGCCGCCGCTTCTTGCTCATTCTCGGCAATGGTAAGCTCCTTTCTGCCGTTCCTATCGGTGTAGCGGGATAGGGGGCATTTTCTGTATGTTCTCGGTATCATTTTCGGGCTTTTTCTGCCCTGTAAGCCCCGTTTGGAAGTCGGGGAGTATTGCGGTAAGGGTTCATATCATACCTGTATTTTTGTAGGGTTTCGGTATCATTTCGGGGCGGTCTTTAACGCTCCTGTTCACGCTTTTTCTGCTGGCTCGGTGCGCCCCTTAAAATCTGGTCGATATTGCGTCTGACTGTCTGAAGCTCCTGCGCCCGCTGGCGTTTCTCCCGGTAGTCGTTATATCCGGCGTTCTTCTGGACGGTAAGCTGCTCAATCTCCCTTTGCAGGGCTTTGCTGGCTGGCAGCTTGGTTATTCCATGCTCCCGGAAATAACGGGCGGCTGTGTCCGCTATGATAAAATCGCTTTCGTGCTGTTCCCGGTAGGCTCTCCGGGCTTTCTCCGATTTCTGCGCTTTCAGACCGTCACGGGCGGGCTTCGTGCCGATATAGCCCAAAAGGTTGCGCTGCAATTCCTTTTTCTCCCGGATAGCGGCTTCCAGCCCTTTCAGTCCGGCAAGGCTCTCCTGCGTGGCGGTGTTGGCTGCGGAAATGGCAGCGTCCAGCTCGTCCGGGGAAGAAAAGCCATACTGCTGGTAGAGCATGAGGGTAGCCGACATCTGTTTGAGGTTGTGCATGGTCGCCCACTTCTCATAGCCCCGTCCTTTCCCCTCGGCTCGCTTGGCGGCTATGTCTACCATGCGCTGTACAGCGTCATTGTTCGGGGCGTTTTTCGCTTCTTTTTTCGTCCGTAAGCGGTCTTTGATACTGCCGGGGTATTCCGCTATGGCTGCGGGTTTTTCGGCGGCTCTGGCGGCGTTCTGCTCCAAAACGGAGAGGACAGCAGCCCGGTCAAAATCGTCCCCCAGCTTCCGGGCGGTAATTGGCTTCGTCCTGTCCGGCGTGAGGTAACTTAGCCGCCCCCGGCTCTCCTTGACGGTCACACCATGCCGGAGAAGCAGGGCGGCAAACTCATCAAAGCCGGAAGCAGCGGCAAGGGCTTCCCGGATAGTCCGGCGCAGCTTCGCCTTATCCGTTTCAAACTTGGTCTGCCGGGGCGCGATACCGTCCGCAGCAATAGGGGCGTTGGCTCTGTCAAGGGCAGCCTGTCCTTTCTTCTGCGCCCAATACTCACGCTCGGTAATGCGTTCTTTGCTGCCGTTCAAAAGGTCTATCTGGTAAAGCCCCTCGCTGTGGCACATCTCCATGACTTCGGCTTTCAGATAGTTCATAGCTGCGTCCGTACAGCGGTGCTTGCAGCCTGCTTTCCTGTCCGCTGGCCTGTCCATGTGGGGCAGCATGGGAACCTCCGCAATCCGCAGACTGTTAATGACGATATGCACATGGATATTTTCGGTGTGGCTGTGTCCGTCCGGGTGGGTGCAGACAAGGGCCTGGTGTCCGGGGAAATGCTCGGCGCAGAACTTCTCGCCCAGCTCCTGCGCCCGATCAACGGTCAAGCCGTTGTCCGGGCCGTCCCGTGGGTCAAAGCTGATGATGTAGTGGTGGCTCTTTACGTCCTCCCGTTTCTGGTTCTTGCCGTAGCGGAGATTGGAGCGCATACAGGCAACGGCAAAATCCTCCCCGCCACAATTCAGAGAGGATATGCGGTAGTCTACCCTCGGTATGAGCCGCCCGTCTGCGTCAAGGGTGGGCTTCATGGTAAACTCGTCATGCTCGAATGTGAGGTATTTTTCAGCGTCCCCGTAGTTGGCATTTTTAGAGCTGATATGTTTGAGTATCGCCAACGGCTTCACCTACTTTCTGCAAGACTTCAAACTTCAAGGCGGCAAGGTCGGCGGCGGCTCCCCGCACTTCCTTTTCCAGCCCCCGGTAGGGGCTTCCGTATTCGTTCAGGCTCCGGGCAATCTGGTTTAAGTTGCCGCCGATTTTCCCGTACTCTGCCGTGAGCTTGGAGAGGGCGGCAAGCAGCCCGTCATTGACCGGGGAAACGGTGACAATGGGGCGTATGGTCGCTTTCCGTATGGCTTGCCGGATAAACTCGGACTGGCTGATTTCATAAGCCGCCAGCCGCCCGGTGAAGTCGGCGTATTCTTCATCGGTCATGCGGGTCTTTACCACATGACGGCGGTGGGGCGTATTGTATTTCTTTCGCATGGTCTGTGACCTCCTTTCTCGCCCGACAGGGCGCATAGCAGGGTTTGGGGAAGGCACTCCCCAACAAGATTCCCGCAGGGGCAAAAATAAGCGGAGAGCGAATTTTGGCACCTCGGTAGAATCTTGCTCTGAAAAACTCCGGCGTTCCCCGGCTCCCGTCCTTTCCGCTAACAAAACGTTTCAAAAGGGCTTTGCTACCCGCTATTCCGGCTTATCTTGAAAATTTTCCTTTCACTACCTACAACACCACGCAAAGCAAAATGGACGGAGATTTTTAGAATTTCCCCTCTATTCCCTACAACACCACGCAAGCCGGAATAGGCGGACAATGGCAGTATTTTTTTCTTTGATACCCTCTACGGATAAGTAAGGGATTTTGCCAACTGCGGCGGCTATTTTCCCTTTTGTTTTTTCATACTGGGGATTTTCAAAAATGCCAAACAGGAACGAAAAAAAGCAGCAAATCTGTTGAATAGATTTACTGCTTTCTGGTTGCCGGCGAAGCGGCGGTTATTCAGTTGTAGGCGGTAGGGCTATCTCCCAAAGCGGAACTTGAAAATAGCTGTGAGAAGCGTCTGGGTGATGTAGTCCTCTGTATCTTGGTCTACCCGTCCATTCACACGGGCGGCACATTGTATGCGGCGGCGGTAATACTGCAATACAGTTCCCACCGCTTCCGGCTCCCCGCTGGCGGCTTGGACGATTGTTTCATAGGGGAGAAGCCTATTATTTCTCATATGCCATTCCCTCCATTTCCGCTTGGAGCTGCCGTAGGGCTTTTCGGATATGGTAGCCCGCTGTGCTGCGGCTGCGCCCGTACTGTCTGCCAATTTCGTGCTGTGGAATACGCTTGAAAAAGGACAGGTAAATCATTTCCCGCTCCCGTTCGTCCAGCCGTGACAGGGCTTCCGCAAGTAAACCGCTGCTGAAAATGACCGTATCGCCGCAAAGGGTAAGTATGTATTCCTCGTCCGGCTCCGGGGCTTGGAAATATTCATCTGTCGTGCCTAAAGGGTAGTGCTTTTCGTCTGTGAGGTATTCAAGGGATATTTCTCTTTTGTGCTTCCTGCTCCGTGTCCTCGCTGCGTTGATCGTTGCATTTCGGATAACGACTTTGCAAAAGGCATGGAAAGTGTACTCGATATGTTCCCGATATTCTTCTGTACAGGTCATGGAAAATCCCCCTTTCCTCCCAAAAGGGCTGTGGCTGGTTAGTAGTTGCTTTTTATGATAGTAAGGGGCGGCAGCACTTTAGGCTGTCGCTCCTTGACTGCCTAACTGCAAAACCGGGCGGGGCTGTCAACGGCGGGCGAAGCCCGTTCATCTTGACCGTTGACTGGCTCGGCCGGGTTTGCTATTTATCCGGCAAACTTGAATTTATTTTAAGCTATCACGTTTTACCTTTTTAAGCCTTACTATCATTACCATAGGAATTTCTTTATTGTTTTTGAAACATTCTTCATAAAATCCATCAATGACAAATCCAGCTCTGAAACAAAGGTTAAAAATATCTTGTATGGAACGATGATAATAAATCTGCTCCTCCGGCTGCCCTTCGATCGCTATATCATAGTAACTGTGCGGTGTCATATATTTTTCAGTCAATGTGATAAAACAAGGGTGCTGCGTTGCAAAGACAAAAATCCCGTTTTCCTCCAATAGTTCATAAACAGCCATAAAAAGCGGTTCAATATCCGTAATATCCATAATTGCCATATTAGAAACTGCTTTCGTAAAGGCTCGATTTCTTTTTAATCCTAATAAGCTTTCTCTATTGGTCGCATCCGCTACGCAAAACTCAATTTGTTTTGCATATTGTGATCGCCGTCTTTTAGCCAATTCTATCATTTTTTTGCTGTAATCAAAAGCGACGACCGAAGCGCCTCTCTGTGCAAGATACGAAGAATAATTTCCATTGCCGCACGCAATATCCAAAATGTAATCCGAAGGATCAGGAGAGAGAAGTTCCGTTACTTTGGGACGTACTACCTCTCTGTGAAATTCATTGGATTCGTCACCCATTGCATCATCCCAAAATTGTGCGTTTTTCTCCCAGATCTTTTTGCTTTCCTCTGTTCCCATGTTCTCTCCCACTCCCAAAATTTGCCTTTTTGCTTCCATTAAATCTTCCTTACTATATTCCATTGTTACCCTCCATAACTTCTGATTGTTGCCGTCTTGACTATTATGTATCTTTTCTTTCCAAAATGGTATAGGCTTTTATTTTTATAATGCTGCAAAACTTTTCTTCTGTAAGGTATTCAAAGGATATTTCCCTTTGCCGCCGCTATTGGAAAGCCAAAAGCAGCGGCTTTTTTACGCGATATGACCGAAAAGACTAGAAAGCAGGATATGTCATCATTTGTCATTTCTTCTCAATGTAATAACTGCATGGCATATCAAGCCAAATACAAGAGAAAAACAGCCACCGCCAAATAGTGATGCTCCCCACCCTGCACCCGACATTGTCATAAAACCGCCAACAAAGAAAATACCAATGCCAAGAAATATCCCGACACCATAAAAAAGTCCAATTGCCATATCATACTTATTAAATTGTCGTTTCTCTTTTTTTCACATGTTTCCATTTTTGTTATTACCTCCTTCGCAAAATCGTCCATGTGGACTCCAAAAAGAAAACAAATTTTTTTCAACGTATTTAAATCGGGTTCATTAACATCTCTCTCCCAATTCGATAGCGCCTGCCGGGTAACATTCAATTTCCCAGCCAGTTCTTCCTGTGTCATTCCCGATTGTGTTCGCAGATGACGTATTTGCTTTCCTGTTGTAATATCCGTCTGTTTCTGGTTCAAAATGGTTCCTCCTCTCTGATGCTGATTTTATCAATGATATTTCGCAATAGCCAGCAATGAACGTTTGCATTGCGCAAGATGTTACATTATCTTCTGAAACATATGCCGGATCTTGTCTAAACGGCTGTTCGGGCGGCGTGGCTGAAACACAGGCTCGCCGGAAGTTTCCTGATACCCTTTTAATTCTGTAATGCAGACACTTCTTCCATTTGTATAAAAATTCAAATCATTTCTATATTCACCAATACAACGGGCAGGGATTTCCCCCTTAAAAATAACTTCATCTTTTTCAAGTCTGGTTGATTCAATGATTGCGCAATACTTTGGTGCGTCATTATAAGCCCGTGAAAGATATTCCTGCGGTGCAAAAAGGGTAAAGGAAAGGTATGGTTCCAACAGTTGTGTTCCTGCTTTTTTCAATGCCTGCTCCAACACGACAGGCGCAAGAAAACGAAAATCAGCGGGGGTGCTGACCGGGCTGTAATAAACTCCATAATCAAAACAAATTTGGCAGTCTGTCACTCCCCAGCCATATAAGCCCTGCTCCATTCCATAACGCACACCCTCCATGACGGCATTTTGAAAACTTTGGTTTAAATAGCCGAGAGATACCTCGCTTTTATATTGTGTTCCGCTTCCAACAGGAAGCGGTGTTACAGTCAAACCAATAGATGCCCAAAACGGATTCGGCGGCACTTCAATATGAATCGTGTAGCTCGCTTTTTTTTGCGGTCTTTCCAGATAAATAACCGAAGGCTCTTTCATAGCCACGCCCACATGATATTTTTCTTCTAATAGCGAACAAATAACTTCTAACTGTACTTTTCCCAAAAAAGATAATATAATCTCATGTGTAACAGTATCAATGTCAAAATGCAAAAGAGGGTCTGTATCAGCAATCTCTGTGAGGGCATTTAACAGGGCTTCCCTTTGCTCCGGCTTTTGCGGCTCTACCGTTGTCCGAAGTAATGGCATGGGATTATCAATCCATGTTTTGTGAGGCAGGAGTTTTTCATTTCCCAGAATGTCGTTCAGTTTCAAAGTATCATCAGCTAAAATAACAATTTCTCCCGGACAGGCATGGTCAACCGGGACGATTTCACCATTTGACGGAATACACATTTCTGTAATCTTTATTTTTTCCTTTTTTGACAGCAGCAGGGTATCCCGTAAATGGAGCGTCCAATGATACAGGCGTAAATAAGAAAGCCGTTTTTTCCGCTCTGTATACTCAACCTTAAAAACATATCCACATAATTCAGACTGAATATCGTCTGTTTCTGTAATGAAAGTTTCTGTAATCGCTTCAATCAGTTTTTCTGTTCCTAAATTGTCTTTTGCACTCCCATGATAAACAGGAAACAAAGAGCAGCATCTGGTTCTTTTGCACTTTTCATATTGTAATTCCTGTATATCCAAAGAATCCTCTGCAACATATCGTTCTAATAGTTCATCGCTTCCGGAAATAATCATATCCCATTTGTCCAAATCAGAAATATCGGTCATGGTTATCTTTGGCGACAGGGAAACCTCCTGCATGACAATCATATCACTGGTAAGTTTATCTTTAATGCTTTGGTAAACACGCCGCAGGTCGATCCCATTTTGGTCTATCTTATTTATAAAGATAATTGTCGGAATGTCCATTTTCTGAAGCGCATGGAATAATATACGGGTTTGTGCCTGTACGCCGTCTTTTGCCGAAATGACTAAAACAGCTCCGTCAAGGACAGATAAAGAGCGGTATGCTTCGGTTAAAAAATCCATATGACCGGGAGTGTCCACGATATTGATTTTATAATCATTCCAGCAAAAAGAAGTAACCGCTGTCTGAATGGTAATTCCGCGCTGCCGTTCCAAAATCATAGTGTCTGTTCTTGTAGTTCCTTTATCCACGTTTCCTTGTTCCGCAATCGCTCCACTGGTGTACAGCAGGCTTTCCGTCAATGTTGTTTTTCCTGCGTCTACATGGGCGAGAATTCCAATATTGATTATTTTCATGTGATTGTCCTCCTTTTACAGCCCCAAAAGGGCATAAAAATCCCCAGCAGTAAAATACTTTTACCACTGGGGATTATAATTTGCGGACATACACATATACAGCATACACCTGTTTGTGATTGCTGTATATGTGTATGTCAAAATTGATAAGGCAAAAGTATTCTTAAATTGGGTACAAAAAACCAAGCCCCCACAAAAGGGACTATCATAATCCTTTGTTCCCACTATTTGATTATAGTTTTATTTAAGAATACCTTGCCGCATATTTTTTACTCCTTTTTTGGAATGATGCTATTATATCACATTAGTTTTAGGAAAGAAAGTACCTAAAAGAAATTTTTCTTCCCCTTATATGTAACAATCATACCGACTTTCTGGCGTTCAGAATGGTTTCTGCTGTCTGCTGTGGTGTTTGGTTGGAATTGTCCAGCCAAAAGCCGATCCGTGGTGTTGTCTGCATAAATGTATCGTATAAGGTTTCAACCGTAAAGCCGGAATAGCCTGTTTTCTCCCTGTATCGTTCCCTTCCTTTTATTGTTTCCACATCTGGACAAAGAACGACAACCTCAACAGGGTATTTATGCGGCACAAAAAATATGTACATGTAACTAATTCAACACATTTATAATTTGAATAGGGACATTATAGCATTTACTAAATACAAATTCAATGTATACGGAAATAAAGATATAAGGAGTGGGAAGGATTCCGCCGTAGTCGGCATTGTAGGAAAATCCAAAAGTTTAGATTTTCCCACAATGCTTATCTTTTGGTCTTTGGTTCGGAATAGTGTAGTGCTGGCGGTCTATCTCTTGTTTTCGGTTGCTTGCTTCCTTACCGTACATGAGCATTGGAAGCAGGGTTGTCCTGGCCATAACCTTCCAGAAGGTTGATAACGCCCCAGATACCAAGACCTGCGCCCAGGGCCACTACGAGAGTCTGCAAAACACCAACAGCACTGTTGAAAAATTCCATAAAATAATCCTCCTAAAAAATGTTTTTGATTTTGGGTTAAGTTGTTGCGTCAATCTCGTACACATCGAAGGTGTCCGTGGGTTTTACCACGGCACGCTGCTTCTTCATGTACCGTTCCATGTCAAAGACATTTTTAGGGTCGGCGTCGGCCGTGTATCTGTAATTCGGGTGCCGGGTGAGGTCGTACTTGTCCGAAAGGAACGGGCGCACGCCCCGCAGCATGAAGATACACTTGCCGCCGTCCATCACTGCCAATTCGTCTTGGGTCATCAACTCCTTTCCTAATTTCTGATAACTGAGGCCATGGGAAACCTGACTGCCCCGGTTTTCAGACTGGTTATAGAGATCAATGGTCTCTTTCCCCAGCAGCTCCGAAATTTCCTTGAGCGTGGATTTCTCTTTGCCTCCCAAAAACAAGGTGCTGTCACAGTTACCGACGATGGTATCTGCCGCGTCCTTGTAGATGGTCTTTAGCTGACTCTGCGACTGCAAAATAATAGAAGCCGATATTTCACGGCTTCGGATGGTGGCAATCAGCTTATCGAAGTTCGGTATCTGGCCGATGTTGGCAAACTCGTCCAGGATCAGACGGACATGGACAGGCAGCCGTCCGCCGTAGAAGTCATCCGCCTTGTCGCAGAGCAGATTGAAAAGCTGACTATACATGAGGGCGGCCACGAAATTGAAAGTGCTGTCCGTATCCGAAAGGATCACAAACAGCGCCGTCTTTTGGTCGCCCAGGGTATCCAGTTCCAGTTCATCATATTCCATCAGGTCCCGCAGCTCCTTGATGTCGAAGGGAGCAAGCCGGGCGCCGCAGGAAATGAGAATGGATTTTAAGGTTTTGCCCGCCGCCATCTTGAATTTGCGGTACTGCTTAACGGCGAAGTGGTCCGGCTCCCGTTCCTCCAACTGAGAAAAGAGCAGGTCCACCGGGCTTTGATAAGTCTCGTCGTCCTCTCTGGCTTCACTGGCATTGATAAGGTCCAGAAGCGTGATGAAGTTCTTTTCTTCCTCCGTGGCCTCGTACCAGATGTAGCCGATCAGTGCGGAATAATAGAGGCGTTCCGCTTTGACCCAAAAATCTTCCGAAGATTTTTCGCCTTCACCCTTCGTGTTCATAATTAGGGCATTCACCAGCTTTAAGATATCTTTCTCTGACCGAATGTAAGCCAGTGGATTGTATTTCATGGATTTTCGGAAGTTTATCAGGTTGAGGCACTTGATACGGTATTTCTTCCGTTCCAGGAAAGCGCCGATCTCCGGCAGCAAGGTCCCTTTCGGATCAGTGCAGACATAGGACGAATGAGCTTGTAGCAGCGACGGCTTACAGAAGAACCGCGTCTTGCCGCTGCCGGAACCGCCGATCACCAGAATGTTTTTATTTCTGGCATACTTCGGCTGCTTTGGACGACTCGCCATTGTGATCCGTTCCGTCTGCGTCATGGGGATGTTCTGGAAAAAGTCCTTGTCCATGTAGGGAGCGATATCCGCCGCTGTCCCCCAGCGGGCAGAACCATACTCGATCCCGTGGCGATACTTCTTAGCGTTCTTGCCTTTCAGATAGACCGCCATGCGAAGGATCACCGCACCCGCTATACCGATCAGAAGGTCCGTTGGCTGGAAACTGAGCCACGGGGAGGAAAGCGCTGCCGTGAAGCCGTCCCCAATGGAGAGCAGCTTGCCGGAGAGGTTAGCACCGGGCGCAAGCCGGAAAGCCTGTGCCAGCTTATCGAAGGGATACACGAACAGAAGATACGGAAGGTTCAGCAAAAACATTTTTTTCATATTCATCTCTGCACGCTCCGATCTTTGACCTTTACTTTCTCCCGGTCAATGGTGCGGTGTTCCGTTTTCTCCGCCGCCTGTTCCTTCGCCTGGGTCAGCCGCTCCCGGATGGATGGCTTTTCCTCACGGCTCATTTTCCGGCTGGCAAACTCCTGAAACGCCACTGTGATGGCATCCGCGTCCCGGCTTTTGAAAAAGACCAAGTAACGGGGCTGCTCTGCGGCGGTGTCTTTCTTCAAGGCAAAATCCACATGATATTTCTTTGCCACACGGGAGAAAGCCTTGATATTCTTATCGCTGATCTCGATATTGGCAAGACCGGCGTTCTGGCTGGCAAGCTGTTTAAGGCTCTGCCTGCCGCGGTAGATTTTGGGCTTCTGGCTTTTCTGGATTTCCTCCAGGAACTTTTTGACGGCCTTTTCAAAGACTTGCTCGCTTAGCTTGGCTCCGTCAACAATGAGCGTTACGGCGCCCCGCGTTACTTCCTCCTGCATTTAGCCTCGCCCCCTTTGCCCGTCCCCGTACATATCGTGCTGCACCAGGGAAGAATAGTAGCTGTTGATGGTGGTCGGGGCGTTATACAGCGCCGCCAGAAGGTATTGCTTGATATTGCGGACATAGGTGGTGTTGTCCTTCATGCAGTCCATGACATACTGAACATGAGAACTGTCCAGCTTCATAAACCGGGACTTTACCACCTCCGCCGGATAATCGTCTCCGGCAATGCGGATGACTTTGCGGGCAGAACACACGGTATCCACGATCAGGTCAACGATCTCGTCAAGCTGCTCACGGTCGATGTGGCTGTCCTGCACCAGATAGCTGTACTCGATGTTATCCAAAATCACTTCACGATAACATTCTCTGGCTCCCATCCGATCCGTTCCCATCCTTGCCTCTGCGGGGGTAGGGGGATTTGATTGGATAGGATTTGATATCTCCGTACTTGATAAATCAGTCTTTGTTTGATTAGTATTTAATTGTGCGGGTTTTTCCGTACACGGTTCCGCCGTATCCGGGATACCCATATCCGGGTTTTCCGTATATGGCTTTGCCGTACCCGGTAAAGGCGTACCTGGGCTTGACGGCGGCTCGCACTGAGGCATTTCGTAAATCACATACTCGGTATCCGTGATCTTGCCTTTTTCATCCCGAAGCTGTGTGCGCCGGATATACCCGTGGGTTTCCAGCTCCTTCAACGCCGCACCGATGCTGTCCACACCTTCCCGGCAGATCGCCGCAAGACCTCTGGTGGTATAATTCCACTCGTCAGGGAGCGACAACATCATGGACAGTAGCCCTTTGGATTTCAGGGTCAGCGTCCGATCTTTCAAGTGATAGTTCGACATGACCGTATAATCACGGGTCTTTTCAATACGAAAAACAGCCATCTTCGCACCTCCTTCCTGTGAAAATAAAAAGTGTTGATTTTGAGCGGTTTACCCGTCTGTGTGCCTCCATAGCCTCCTGCATGGGAAAACATCCACGCCCCGTTCAGAACGCAAGCCACAGAGGAAGAAACAGAAGATATCCCACTGATTTTGATACAGTTTTCAGTCGGCTACCTCTCACGGTCTTTATGGTCATAGTGGAGGTCGCCGGAAAGCACCTTCGCATGGTTGCGGATTTTGATATGCCCCTTTTCCTGATTTTCCAAAGCCTTGCTGTATCCGGCGTCGGTCAGGAACAGGCGCATTTTCTCACCCTTCCAGCCAACAGGCGAGTCATGGGTAAGAACATCAAAGACAATCATGTGTCTGGTCGCCGGGTCGAAACGCTCCAAAGCCATAATGTCATGGCCGGATAACTTCTGCGCCCCGGATTTCTGTCTGGCCTCTGCCAGCATTTCCCCGATGGTGCGGGCTTTCTCCGGCAGACGGTATTCGGCCTGCACCTTGCGGATCAAATCCATGCACTCCTGATCCGACAGTGGGCGGAGCTTGTCCAGAAGACCTTCCGCCGTTTCTTTCGTTGCCGGGTTCGGTGCATAGCGCCATGTCATGTAAATCTCATTCAGGGCAGCGTTCTGATTGGTACTTTCAATCTGAAACACCATCCTCATTTCTGCTTCCGTCAGTTTCATTGCCAGCCTCCTTCAAAAATGGGTATAAAAAACGCCATAGGTTTTTTGAGCCTACGGCGTTTCTTGCGATATTCACAATTCCAAACTTTCCAGCCACTCGTCAAAAGATTTCTTGGAAACGCGGATTGCATTTCCTATGCGGACGATCCTGAACTCCTCCTGCTTGACGAGCTGATATGCGGTTGTGCGGCCAATGTTGAGCATGGCCGCGATCTGTTCCACGGTATATGTGCGCGGTTCCGGCAGTGACTTTTTCTCTTTCTTGTCCATAGTAACCTCCATGTATTTGCCTTGTCATTTTGACTAAGGGAGTGAAGAATGGCAGTAGCAATCGGCTTTGGCTGGGTGTCCTCTTGCTAAGAATTTGCTAATAGGACCACCCAACGGACACATAAAACTGCGTCAGAATAGGTGTTTTGCACCATAAAGTTCGTTTACTACAAGTCATTCTGCGTAAGGGATGATATTGGAAGTTACATCCGAACCGTGTATCACATGGTAAGCCGTACTCCTAAGCGAGGGGTCGGAGGTTCAAATCCTCTTGGCGACGGGCTTCAAAGCGTTCGAAAATGTTAGCTGGATTAGCTGACAACGAACGCTTTTGTTATTTTCAAATCACGTTCGTGACACAAAATTCCATTCAAAATGATCAATTTCCAGCTAACGCAATCCGATTTTTGTTAGCTGACAGCTAATCAAAATTACCGGTTTGCAAACATGGGTTTTAAGAAGTCCAGCTAACATTTGGGTTCCGCTCCGTTGTCACCCCTTATTCGGGGATGTAAATCAGAGAAAAGGCGGGAAAAGAAACAATCTCTCCCAAACCTGCAAACATGAATTAGCTGAAACAGTATTTAATTCTATTAGCTACAGCTAATGGTCAAACAGCAATGTCTGTTTGGAACTTTACTATCTATAAAAGTTCCAGGCAGGCATTTTTTATTTTCTGAATCCTGGAGGAAAGGAGTCAAGATGACTGAGCCAAACAGACAATCAGGAGAAAACGAAGAAAGAATCATAGAAATTGAGATTGAGCGTCTTCGTCCGTTCAAAGAGCACCCGTTTCAAGTAAAAGATGATAAGGAAATGTTTCTTCTGCAGGAAAGCATTGAGAAGTATGGAATTTTAAATCCGCTAATCGTCAGACCAGTACCGGATGGATACTATGAGATCATATCCGGTCACAGAAGAAAACATGCTGCGGAGAAACTGGGATACCGTAAAGTACCAGTAATCATCCGGGTATTAAGTGAAGATGATTCCATTTTAAGCATGGTAGATTCTAATCTTCACAGAGAACGGATCAGCTACAGTGAAAAAGCTTTTGCTTACAAACTGAAGAATGACGTATTAAAAAGAAAAAGTGGTCGAAAAAAGAGCCAAGTTGACCACAAAACACCAAGAAAGCGGGCAATAGAAATCATCAGTGAAGATTGTGGTGATAGCCCAAAACAAGTGCAGCGTTATATCTCACTGACAAAACTGATACCGGAAATGCTGCAGAAACTGGATGATGAGATCATTTCTTTTTGTCCGGCTGTAGAGATAGCTGCATTAAGTGAAAAAGAGCAAAAGGAACTGCTTGTAGCAATGGAGTATGCACAGGCAATCCCATCACTCTCACAGGCCCAGAGGATCCGGCAAATGAGTAAAGAAAAGCAGTTGTCACTGGAAAAGATGGAAGAAATCATGTGTGAGGTTAAAAAGGGTGAAATCACAAGAGTGGCTTTCACAAACGAACAGCTACATAAGTATTTTCCGAATTCCTATACACCGGCAATGATGAAGCGGGAAATACTGGCACTGTTGAAATTATGGAAAAAAGAATCATGGGAAAGTTAAAGGAGGAAGAAATCATGTGTAAAGTTATATCCGTAGTAAACCAGAAAGGCGGCGTTGGAAAGACCACCACAACCGTAAATGTAGGCATTGGACTGGCAAGAGAAGGTAAGAAAGTGTTGCTGATTGACGCGGATCCACAGGGAAGTTTAACAGCAAGTCTTGGATATGAGGAACCGGATGATCTTCGCATCACACTGGCAACGATCATGATGGATGTCATCAACGAAGAAGAAATCTCTCTGGAAGATGGTATCTTACATCACCAGGAAAATGTAGATCTACTTCCGGCAAATATTGAGCTTTCTGCCCTGGAAGTAACGATGGGAAATGTTATGAGCAGAGAAATGATCATGAAGGAATATATCGATGCGATAAGATGCCGATACGATTATATCCTGATCGACTGTATGCCAAGCCTTGGTATGATGACAATCAATGCACTGGTCTCCTCTGATTCTGTGCTGATACCTGTACAGGCCGCATATCTGCCTGTTAAAGGACTTCAGCAGCTGATCAAGACCATTCTTACAGTAAAGAAAAGACTGAACCGGAAACTGGCGATTGAGGGCATTCTCCTGACTATGGTAGATTTCAGAACCAATTACGCAAGAGACATTGCATCGAGAGTACATACAACCTACGGAAGCCAGATTGAAGTATTTGAAAATGTGATCCCGATGTCTGTAAAAGCAGCTGAGACCAGTGCAGAGGGAAAAAGTATTTACATGCACTGTCCGAAAGGAAAAGTTGCCGAGGCATATATGAAATTGACACAGGAGGTTTTGAGTAATGAAAAATAGAAGTGGCGAAAAGATTAAACTGGCAAGTATTGATGAACTGCTTGGTGTGGTAAATGAAGAGTCAGCAATGGAGATAGAAATTAGTAAGATCCATCCGTTTAAGAATCATCCGTTCAAGGTGCTGGATGATGAAAAGATGCAGGATCTGGTTGAAAGTGTAAAGATCAATGGAGTACTGACTCCGGTACTGCTTCGCATGGATGAAAATGAAGAATATGAAATGGTATCCGGTCACAGAAGAATGCATGCAGCACAGCTTGCAGGACTTACGACTATTCCGGCAATCGTAAGAGAATTATCGGATGATGATGCCATTGTGGCGATGGTGGACGCTAACATTCAGCGAGAGGAACTGTTGCCGAGTGAGAAAGCTTTTGCTTATAAGATGAAATTAGCAGCTATGAAAAGACAAGCAGGAAGACCAAAAAGTAATTCTGGCCAAAATGACCAGAATTTAATAGGAACTGTATCTAGGGATGTATTAGCAGAGCAAGTTGGAGAAAGTTCTAAACAGATTCAGCGTTACATTCGCCTGACAGAATTGATTCCTGAACTTCTTGATCTGGTAGATAACAAAAAGCTTCAATTCACGGTTGCTGTAGATATCTCTTACATCGATAAGGAAGTACAGGGATGGATTTACGAATATATCTGCGACACAGGATTTATCAAACCAAAACAGATTGCAGCACTCAGAAATCAGCTGAATGATGGACCAATCAATCAGATCCAGATGTTATCAATTTTCAATAACTGTGTGATGGCAAAGAAAGTATCCCGGTCTCTTACTTTCTCAGAAAAGAAACTGACAAAGTACTTTCCGGATGATTATACAGCCAAAGATATGGAGCAGGTGATTGAATCATTATTAGAAAAATGGATGCAGGAACAGTCCTGTTAAGGATAGAAAATGCTAAGAAAACAAAGTCAAAGAAGTTTAAAAAGAGGACTTCTTAGCAGAAAATGAAAGGAGGAAACTATGGAGAAAAAAATGACATTTAATTATTTTTACGGTACCGAAGCTGATCAGTTCAGCTTCTACCGCATACCAAAAGCATTATTTACAGACAGTTATTTTAAAGATTTATCGAGCGATGCTAAAATTTTATATGGACTGATGTTGGATCGAATGTCTCTTTCCATCAAGAATCAGTGGTTTGACGACAAAAACAGAGCATATATCTACTTTTCCATCGAAGATATCATGGAATTACTGAACTGTGGCAGAAATAAAGCCATCAAATCCATGAGAGAACTGGATGACGAAACAGGGATTGGTCTGATTGAGAAACGCAGACAGGGATTTGGAAAGGTGAACGTTATCTACGTGAAAACCTTTATGCCTGAGAAAACAGATGAGAAAAAATTTGGAGAGGAATTAAAGAAGTTTAAAAAACAAACTTCTGTGGAAAATGAGGAATCTACAGAAGTTTACAATTCAAACTTCATGAAGTCCCAAAATCAAACTTCTAGAAGTCCCGAAAACAAACTTCAAGAAGTTTACATTTCAAACCCTAATAATACTAATCTTAGTGATACTGAAATGAATGATAATAAATCTAATCATATCATATCTGTGGATGAGAAAAGATTTGATAGCGATAATCACTCTGAGGATTATCAGGCTTATGAAAACCTTGTCAAAGAGACCATTGATTATGAATCACTGGAAGTAACCCATCATGACGATATGCGACAGGTAGATGAAATCGTGAACCTGATCGTAGAGACTGTGATGTGTAAAAACGACAAGATATTGATTGCCAGCAACTGGTATCCGGCATCACTGGTGAAGAAAAAATTTCTGATGTTGACCTATTCACATATCGAGTATGTCTTACACTGTATGAGTGGTAACACCACAAAGGTGAAGAATATCAAGAAATATTTGTTAGCAGCCCTGTTTAATGCACCGTCAACGATGAACGGGTATTATCAGGCAGAGGTGAACCATGATATGCCAGGACTGGTAAGATAGGAGGTGCACATGTTTATTTTAAAATTTGCTGGGAAGATATTATTACTGCCAGTATGGCTGATCCTTTTTGTGATCGGCCTGGCAGTAAAGATGACAGTACAGACTTATGCGGTTGTCAGAGGGATCCTTGGGTTTATATTCACTTTGTTGATTATAGCAACTGCATACTGTTACCATGACTGGGTACAGGTTGCATTTCTGTTTTCGCTGAGTGTAATTCTGTATCTGATCCTGTTTGCAGGAGTGTTCGTAGATACTGTACTGGACATGACAAGAGAACGTATTATTGATTTTATTATATCGTGAGGAGGATATGAAAATGAGCGAAAACAATGATTATATTCAGTTACCACCACTTAAAAAAGACACACCGTCCGATGTGGTAGCATTTATGTGGGAGTACATGAAAGTACCGGAGGATTCAAGAGAAAAAGTTAAGAATCTGCTTAAAGATGCAAATGAAAATGGCGTAAAATTAAGTCATCAGGCACCAACACTGTATGATGTTGTCCCAAAAGAAGAAATTACTGAATTTGAAGAGCTTATACGCAAAACCATAGCTGACATTGTATCAGAAGCCAGTAGCATTGCCTGTTGGGTGTATGTGCAGAAATATGTGAAACAGAAAACTCTTGACGAAATGCTACAAGAATTGCCAGGAGCAGGCCAGTTTATCATTGTCATGGATACCTGGTTCGAAAGACTGATGGCGGAATAATGGATGCTATGATAGAATAAAGAAAACGATTTGAAGTGCAAATCGGAATTTGATGAAGAAGCAAAAATGTATGCATGGGCACCGTTGGGATGTGGTAATTATGCCCCTAACTTTTTTGGGACTTCTGTGCCGGAGGTGGTGGAAGTAAGAGAAAATCCAGATGGTACGGTTACATTAACGGTAAATGCAGTATGCGACATGGTTATCTGTGATGATGCTCTTATTACGCATGATTTAACAGTGAAATTCAAAGAAGATGGGAGTTTTCAATATTTAGGGAATGAAATCCGGAAAGAGGATAGAAACAATGTCCCGGAATATCAGTATCGTGTGAAGGGAGAAATCAAGAATGGTAGTTGAAGAATTTCATGATCAGAAAATTATATATCACTTAAATATAGACGAAGAAGTAAACAATATTTTAATGCATCTTAGTTCGTTAAAAACTATAAAGACTAATAGAGTAATCAAAGGTACAACTTTGGTGGGTGCTTTTTATATCTTTTCTTTAGCATTTTATTCATACTTGTTTCATATATTATTTGCATGGATATTTTTATTGTTAAGTATTGGATTTGCTGCAATAGGTTTAAGTGTAGAAAAATTACAAAAAGTATTTATGAGAGCAATCATAAATAAAGAAAAACAGAAAATGAATAATGAGCGAAAATATGTGTTTTCAAAAGAAGGTGTGGATATAGTCACACAGGCTGGAGCTACACATAATTATTGGAGTTCATTTGTTAATAAGGGAGAGATTGAAAATCATATTTATTTGGTTCGTAAAGACAATAAAGTTATATTGATCAATAAAAATGTTCTATCTGAAAATGAATTACTGTTGCTTAGAAGTTTTATTCAAGATATAGAAACAGAACAGTTAGAAACGGAAAATAAAATGTCTTTTAAAATGAAGGCATTGGTGGTTGTTACGATGATTACTATTATTGTTTCATTGATATATACTGGCATTAAAATCGGATATCCTTTATCAAATGGAGAGATTTTTCGTTTATGGTTTATAAGAACAGTTCCTATCATACAATTTTTAATTCTACAATGTTTGAATATTATATGGACGTGTGTTTTGTCTAGGACAATAAAGAAGAACAAAAAGAAATCTTTATTGAAAAGAATTTTTTTATGGGCAGTCGGAATAATTGTAGTGCTAACAATGGCATTGGGGATATTTGTGACCATGTTAAATGAAGATTCAGAACATTATAATAGTAATGGAACCGTGATAGTTAAAACTCCTGTGTGGTTAGATAAACCATCGTATAGACTGTATAAAGAAGAAAATATTCTGGTTCTTCGGTTCTTAAGAAATGCAGATGGAATAGATGATATAAATGCTTCAACTACACAGCAGGAATATATAGATAAATATATAGCTAAAAAGTATGGGTATTTAGAGAAAAAATCAGAACATCAAGATGACGATAAAAATGAATCACGTCAAAACGATATGACAATCGAAAGTCAACAAGATTCAAAAAAAATCAAGAAAATAGACGAAGGCTATCAAAAAATATATCAAACCTATATAAAGGAAACTGATGCAGAATATAGAAAAGACTATAATGCAAAGGGGTATAGCTATATTGTTACCTACGAAGATGAAACGCAGATTAGATATCTAATGTATGATCGTGATAATCAAGAAGGAACAAAGACTCAATATGTGTATTATAAAAATATAAAAAGTACAGATGGATCATGGAGTATGATGGATGCTGAAATTTTAGATATGTACCAGTATGATTACGAATCAAAAGAGGTAAAGGATTTACAAAAGACTTCCTGGTAAATTTAAAAAGAGATCCATTGAATATGAATAGTTACTACATCTCTGGAAAGCCTTGATAAGGTTTTTCAGAGATTTTTCTTTTTATTGGCTACATCTGCCAGTTGGCTACTATCTGGGACTGTTGTTCCGTTGATAAGATTTTCAAGTTGTTGTGCGACTTCGGCTTGTTTGTTTGGATACAGATGACTATAAGTATTTAAGGTTTGAAAGAATTGTAGAGCAGATGAAACAGGCACAGGGGATCACGGAACAGTTAAAGGCAGAAAATCAGATGGAATGGGTAGCGAGAATGAACAATATATAATCGTGTGCAAGGGAGATTGTGGATACAGAGATGGTTTATCAATAATGGAAATAAAATGAAGGAGAAAAGGCGGCAGTTTAGAAAGGCTGTTGCCTTTTAGGAATTGTTGTTTATTTGTTGTTTTTTATAAGCTATACTATAAGGAAAAGATAACATTAGAGCCAGAGGTGAAATTTATGAACTATAAAATTTTAATGGTTGATGATGATAGAGAATTGCTAAAAATGCTGAATCAATACTTTACATTGAAGAATTATACGGTAATGATTGCAGAAAATGGCATAGAAGCAATGGAAAAGATAAGTGCAAATCCCGATATTATTTTATTGGACGTAAATATGCCGGGAATGGACGGAATTGAAGTGTGCAGAAGAATCAGAGATATGGTTTCCTGTCCGATTATTTTTTTGACTGCAAAAGTAGAAGAACAGGATCGAGTAATGGGATTGTTGTCTGGTGGTGATGATTATGTTTTAAAACCATTTAGTTTGAAAGAATTAGATGCTAGAATTATTGCCCATTTGAAACGTGAAGAACGTTTACATAGGAAAAAAGAACAAAGGTTTTATGGAGAATTAGTGATTGACTATGCCAGTAAATGTGTACATATTAAAGGGAATGCTTTAGAGCTTACGAAATTAGAGTATGAGATCATAGAATTTTTGTCTATGAACCCTGAAATGGTATTTGATAAAGAACGAATCTATGAGAAGATTGGCGGATATGATGCAGAAGGGGACAGCCGGGTGGTTACGGAGTTGATTCGCAGAATCCGCAAGAAAATGAAAATGTATTCGGAACACGAATATATTGCAACGGTATGGGGGAGGGGATATAAATGGGCAAAATAAAAAATCTTTCGTTAAGGAAAACCATTGTTTTGTATATGATAATTAGTTTAATAATTAGTTTTTATCTTTCAGCACTAATTATGCGAATAGCAAGCACAGTACAAAACAACATTTGGTGGAATTATGTAGACCAAGAAGAATATTTTGAAATGGCTGAAGGGGATGGTAGAAGGTATTTGCCAGATGTTCCGAGACCACATTCTTATGAAATGAAAGAATTTGATTATCATGTATCGGAAATATGTGATTTTCTTCAGACATTTACAGTGCTTATCGTATCTGTTGCAGGGAGTATTATAGCGGTATTTCTTTTTTATAAGCATAAACTGAAATGCCCTATCGAAGAATTAGAACTGGCTTCCCGACAAGTTGGTCGAAATAATTTAGATTTCCATATCACTTATGAAAATGAAGATGAGATGGGCGGATTGTGCAAAGAGTTTGAACGAATGAGAGGACAGCTGGCAGAGAATAATCAACAGTTATGGAAAATGCTTGAGGAAGAAAAGGCTTTGCGGGCTGCCATTGCACATGATATACGTTCTCCGCTCTCTGTGCTGGAGGGGTATCAGGAAATGCTTTCAGAATATCTTCCGAAGAAAGAGATAAACATGGAGCAAGCCTTAGAAATGGTAAATGAAAGCAAAAAACAGATTGAACGTATGGATATCTTTGTGGAAACTATGCGAAAGATGAGCAGTTTAGATACAAGGGAGTTAGTAGCAGAAGAAATTACCAGTAAACAGGTAGAAATAGACGTACGGGCAGAGATGAACGTGTTTAGGAAAAAATTTGGAAAGCTATATGAATTAGAATGTTCGGAAACAGAAGAAAAATTTTCAGGAGATAAGGAAGTGATTTTAGAGGTTATAGAAAACCTTTTGTCAAATGCCTTTCGTTACGCCAAGACAAAAGTGGAAATGGAAGTGTTTCTTACCTGTTCTGAATTACAGATCAGAATAAAGGATGATGGAGTGGGATTTACAATAGATAAGCAAAAGGCAACAGAGCTTTTTTATCAGCAAAATGTGAAAGACAGTTTGAAACATTCAGGAATGGGCATGTATATCAGCAGATTGTATTGTGAAAAGCATGGTGGTCAGTTACTGATAGAAAATGAAAAACAGAGTGGAGCTGTAATAACAGCAGTATTTCATCGGATTGCATGAGCGGTCCGATTTTTTTATGCTGTTGTCTTTTTGTTGTGATTTATATTTTATGATGTCTATAACGAAGGAAAGGAGGAATACGTATGATTGCTATTTTTAAAAGAGAGATTATGAATTATCTAAAGCGACCGTTATTTTGGGTAGGTGTTCTGCTTGTGATTTATGGTGTGTTTAATGCGACAAGTCCATATTTAACCACACATTATCTTACAACGGGGGAGAAAATCATCAATGATCAGTCCAACACTTCGGTTGAAGGAGAAGTGTATGAGGGCTATATTCCAGCCACGCCTGAAAAGCACAGAGAGGTATGGCATGAAAAGGTAAAAATAAAATTAACGGATGTGTTTGGATTGACGGATTCAGAAGCACAGAATGTCATTGAAAAGCTGGAAAGCATGAATTTAAAAGAGGCCTATGCGTATTTGGAGCAGGAATATGACTGGTACGGGGCAAGGTATTTATACGAGGACAGTACGTATTATAAGGGAACGGCAGAAGAAATCAACGCATATCTAGATAAAAAATTGGAAGATAAGACATTTTCTTTTTATTACGCAAGAAAATTTGCTGATTTTGCGGGTCTGTATATGGTGTTTTTTGCAATTATTATGTTGGCGGTTTTATTTTTACAAGATACAAAAAAGCATACTTATGAATTGTTGCATACAAAGCCTGTGACTGCCGGGAAGTATGTAATGGGAAAAGTGAGTGCAGGATTTACAATTTGTTTGCTTGTGCTAACTATTTTGAATATACTGTTTTGGGTATTGTGCCGCATCTATACAAAGGATAGTGGATTTGAAGTGCGACTATGGGATTTTGTGGCTTCTACGGTACTTTATATATTGCCTAATATGCTGATGATTGTGAGTATATATACATTGATTTCACTCATATTTAAAAATCCACTTCCGGGTGTACCACTTTTGATTCTTTATATGGTGTATTCCAATTTGGGCGGAACTAATGCAGAGGGAGTTTACGGATATTGGGGCAAACCTTTGGCAATCATGGTACGATTTCCGGGGCAGCTTTTTGATACGACACCGCCCCCGATGGCGCTCTTAAATCAAAGTTTTCTTATTATTGTATCGGTAGTAATTATACTGATTTCGATACAGATTTGGAAGCGGAGGCGAATATAAATGAAGAAGGAAATGAAGATTGTTCTGCCATTTTATAAAATTGCTTATGCAGTATCCTTTGTTGTAATTTTAAGTGTGATTCGTGCAGTTGTTTTCACGTATGAAATAGGACTATCCATAGAGCCGCCTTTTGCGATATTGACTGCTGTTTTTTGTGCAGATACTTATGTGCAGGAAATTACAAGCAACCGTTCCGAAGTTCAGAGACTGTATCAGATAAAAAAGAGAATCTATTCTATTATACAGAGACTGATGATACAGGGAACTTTTTTGCTGCTGCTCGCTGTTCTTGGATATGGATTGTTTTTTGCGTTTCAGAAACCAATTACACATCCAGTAACAGAAAGTGAAATACTTCAGTTTATTACCTGTTTTGGGGCGATTGTAGTAACTATTTTCTTTTGGGGAATATTGGCTAATACATTGTCTATGCTTTTTCGCAATATGTGGATGGGAATTGGAAGCAGTCTTTTGATATGGGTAGCAACAAATTCCACAGGTGGAGATAAACTTTTTGGAGCATGGAATCTGTTTTCTTATTCTTTTAGAGATATAGAAAATACTGCCGATATTACATGGCTGTATGGGAAAGGCTTGTGTATTTGTATCGGACTGATTTTGTTACTGGCATTGCCGAAGATCGTAAGAAAGAGAGGGTAAATTTATGAGTATTCATATTGAGGATTTAACGGTAAGATTTAAGAATAGTGTCACAGCAATCGACCATGCAGATTTAGATATACCGAATGGGATATTTGGACTATTGGGAGAAAATGGAGCGGGAAAGACAACTTTGATGAGAGTTTTGACCACTGTGCTTAAACCTACAAACGGAATGGTTACATTAGACGGAATTTTGTATAGCGAAGGAAACTATGAAAAAATCCAAAGAAAGATAGGGTATTTACCACAGGAAATTGAACTGTATCCTAATTTGACGGTTCAGGAGTGTTTGGAGTATATGGGAGATCTGGCAGGTGTTCCGAAAGCAGAATGTAGAAAGCGGATAGATTATTATTTGAAAAAGACCAGTCTTATAGAACATCGTAAGAAGAAAATGAAGCAGTTATCAGGCGGTATGAAGCGACGGGTAGGATTGGTGCAGGCGCTTTTAAATGAACCGGAATTTTTAATTGTGGATGAGCCAACTACCGGTTTAGATCCGGAGGAACGTATTCGCATCCGCAATTTGTTAGTAGATTTTTCTGAAAACAGAACGGTTTTGTTTTCAACTCATGTGGTAGAAGACTTAGCTGCCACCTGCAATCAGCTTGCAATTATGCATAAAGGTCGATTTCTGTATGCGGGTTCTATGAAGAATTTGACAGAAGAAGCACAGGGGAAAATCTGGATTTGCAAAGTACCTGATGAGAGAAAAGCAAGAGAAGTGGAACAGAAGTATCGTATTACATCTAAACAGTATGTTGAGGGGGGATTGCAGTTAAGAGTGATTTCTGAAATACAGCCAGAATTGGAGTGTATGTCAATTCCTGCAACGTTGGAAGATGCTTATATTTATGTGACGAATCAATACGAGTAGATAAAGCACCATCTGATGCTTTACTACCAGTTGCACGTTGTTCGCTTTGAATATTTGTGGAGAAAAAGTATGTATTATTTTGGCTTTCTATAAAACCTATAAACCAGCCATTTATATCCTGCCCGTTCACTCGTCCGGTTCCGGTTTTTCCATAAATTCTCCATTTTCAGAGGCGGTAAGATGGATGGAATTTTTGACGGCATGAATATTAGCAGGAGTAAAGTTGAAGTTGTTTCGATATAAATTTTTCAAAAGTTCAACTTGTTCTACTGGTGAAATCTTTAAGGATGACTGCATCCAGTAGGAAGAGAAATCTCCGGATATATTTTTATTGCCATATCCTATTTGCTGAAGGTATGAATTTATAGTGGAAGATCCGAGCTGCTTGTCGATTGATTCAAAATACCAGTTTGTATATATCTTTTAAAAGGTATATGATTAAGAAAAACGGCAGGAGGTATCTGAATGAAATCACATAAATATTGGTCTATCGGTGCACTGATTACAATGCTTGGAACTTTTTATACAGGTTATAAGGGATCAAAAGAAGGCCATAAGTACTTTGCAGCAAGTTCTTTGCTTTGCATGATTATGGCTATTTATACAGGACACAAGATGATTTCTGGTAAAAGTAGGAAGAAAAAAGAAGTTTCAGTAGAGAGTGTTGAAGATTAAAAAACAAAATATTTTAATAAATAACGCCGGTGCGGGATTTGATATCCAGTACTGGCGTTATTTATTCTACAGGGGCTTGGGGGTGTAGCCACCAAATATACTATTCGTTTTCTGCTTCGGCAAGTTTGACAACGAACGCTTTTGTTATTTTCTAATCACGTTCGTGACACAAAATTCCATTCAAAATGATTAATTTCCAGCTAACACAATCCGATTTTTGTTAGCTGACAGCTAATCAAAATTACCGGTTTGCAAACATGGGTTTTAGAAAGTCCAGCTAACATTTGGGTTCCACTCTGTTGTCATCCCTTATTTGGGGATGTAAATCAGAGAAAAGACGGAAAAAGAAACAATCTCTCCCAAACCTGCAAACATAAATTAGCTGAAACAGTAGTGAACCTCACATGACTAAAGCCACGTGCTTCCGGCCGCTTTAGGCGGCAGACCAAATATCGGCGGATACGCCTGTTACTTAGATTTTGCACAGATATGTGCTTCTTCCATGCCGGATACGGCAGGTTTCCACATAACAGGTAATCCACTGCATATCTGCCTGTGTTTATGCTGCTTTACGCAGTTCCATTTCTGAAATCAGTTCTCTCAGATCTGCATAAACACATGAGGTTCTACGCTTTACTGCAGGAACTTTTGCCTCCAGCAAAGACCTTTCCGTTTCCGGCAAGGGTTTTAAAATTTCACGGATAAAATATCTTGCTCCGATATTATACGATGCTGACAAATCACAGTTGTATCTTTTTCCAGTCTGAAACGTACACAGACGATGATCCCGTGTATCACGGGCAATCTCTCCTGATCCATCAAAGGCAAGCCTGCTCGTGTTCCAGGCACAAATCCGGGAAATTCGGATTCCCTTTCTGTGTGCCTGCTGTCCGCACCGTTTCTGGATATCACGTTTTCTCCACATCTGCAGTTTCTGCTTTTTCTTCCCGGAAAGTTTTCCTTTCATTTCCAGATATTCGAAAACAATCACATCTGCCTTCTTTTCTGACGCATACAGAACGATTTCCCTTGCAATTTTTCTGCCAAGCTCTGTATTCAGACGTTTTGCATATGCCCATTTTCCCTGCACCTGACGCGATCCATGTTCCCGCTGAAATCTTCGAATCCGTCCCAGCACACGGTACATCCGGTCTTTGTCACTGGGAAAGTTAATAAA
>NZ_QUJK01000024.1:0-36145 GCF_003480905.1 Blautia sp. AM28-27 | reverse complement strand
TAGTTTTATAAATGCTTACGATTTCTGCTCTTTGCTAAAGTTAATGACATTGCGTATTTTCTCCCTTTTTGTTTCTTTGAAATGGACGAAAATACGAAAAAAGATAACATGGATCACGGCCGCAAGGGACAGAAAAACCGAAAAACGCGTCGAAATATAGGAAAAGTGCCTAAAAAACGCCTGCTTAAATTGCGTAAAAGTAACAAACTGGTATATATGTTCAATTAATGGTTGACAAATAAGGTAACAAAAGGTAAAATAAATTCAACAAAACAGTGTTGGATAAATCTTAAATCACAGATTTGATTGTAGCAGTTGCACAAAAAAGAAGGAACACGCGAGGATGATGCGAAAGCAAAATGTTCAAAATGTTTACGACCGGAAATGCGACAATCAAGGAAAACACGAAACCTTTAAAAGGGAGGAAAGAGAGAAATGAAAGAGAAACCAACAAAAGCAAAGAAAAAAGGCCGTACCATCCGCGCCTTTAAGAGAGACATCTCGCTTTGGCTTTTCTGTGTTCCGGGCGTGATCCTGACATTCATCTTCAGCTACATTCCGATGTATGGTGTACAGATCGCGTTCCGCCGCTTCAATGCGACGGCCGGAATCACTAAGAGCCCGTGGGTAGGCATGTACTACTTTGAGAGATTCTTCAACTCTCCATACTTTGCATCCACCATCAAGAACACGTTGATCCTGAGTCTGTACGGACTGGTCGTATCATTCCCGATTCCGATCATCCTGGCACTGATGCTGAACTCCTTCCGCCATAAGAGATACCGGAAAGTGATCCAGACCGTTACCTACGCGCCGAACTTCATTTCTACCGTAGTTATGTGCGGTATGATCATTCTGTTCCTGTCTCCGTCCGTCGGTGTTATCAACCACGTACTGGAAGCAATCGGAATTCCGGCGGTCAACTTCATGGCGAAGAAAGCGTACTGGAGACACATTTATGTGTGGACCGGCGTATGGCAGAGTACAGGATGGAGCTCTGTTATCTACTTCGCAGCACTCGCCGGCATCAGCCCGGAGCTGCATGAAGCGGCAAAGGTAGACGGCGCGACGAAATTACAGCTGATCCGTCACATCGACCTTCCGCTGATCATGCCGACCGCGACCATTCTTCTGATTATGAACTGCGGAAGCATTCTTTCCGTCGGCTTTGAAAAAGCCTTCCTTCTGCAGAACAACCTGAATGCCAGTGTATCCGAGATCATTTCCACCTACGTCTATAAGGTCGGTCTGATCAACAACGATATGTCGTATTCTTCAGCAATCGGTCTGTTCAACACCATCGTAAACATGGTTATGCTGATCATTGTCAATACGATATCTGATAAACTTTCGGGCAACAGCCTGTGGTAGGAGGAAACAAAAACATGAGTAAAGAAAATACCGCAGTGACAAAAAAGAAAATAAAACGCTGCAAAGAGGACGTCGTTTTTGACGCAGCCTGCTTCATTATCCTGACGCTGGTTCTGTTTGTTGTGGCATATCCGCTGTACTGGGTTATCATTTCATCCATCAGTGCGCCAAGCGCCGTATCGAGTGGTAAAGTACTGCTTCACCCGATCGGATTTACCCTGAAGGGCTACGCAGAAGTATTTAAAAACGACCAGGTTATGAGAGGCTTTTTAAACTCCCTGATCATCACCTTCTGCGGTGTCATGGTCAACCTGATCGTAACGCTTCCGACATCATATGCACTTTCCAGAAGCAATTTCTCCGGAAAGAAACCGATCACCATTTTTTACCTGATCACCATGTTCTTCGGCGGCGGTCTGATCCCTACCTATCTGGTTATTCAGAGACTGCAGATGCTGAACACGATCTGGGCACTGATTCTTCCGGGATGCTTAAGCGTATACAACATGATCGTGGCAAGAACCTTCTTCAAGTCGAACATTTCGGAAGAGCTGTATGAGGCAGCTGAAATTGACGGCTGCACCCAGGCGAGATTCTTTTTCCAGATTGCACTTCCGCTTTCCAAAGCGATCATCGCAATTCTGGTTCTGTACTATGGTGTCGGTCACTGGAACTCATACTTCTCAGCACTCGTTTATATTTCGGACAAAGCAAAGTATCCGTTGCAGCTGGTTCTGCGTAACATCCTGATCACGAACCAGACCGCGCTGTCCCAGACAGCAACAACTGCGGCAGCAAGAGCAGCACTGCAGGAAAAACAGCAGCTGATCGACGTTATGAAATACTCGCTGATCATCATCAGCAGTATCCCGGTTCTGGTTATGTACCCACTGGTGCAGAAGCACTTTGTAAAGGGTGTTATGATCGGATCCATGAAGGGTTGATTTACAAGAAGAAGTTTTTTTAACGATTTATCTGCCGCACGGGAAACGGCGGTATGTAAATAAAGAGTCCGGACAACGGACAGGCAAAAGCGCTTCCGGCGGGAAAATGCCGCCGGAACAACACAGGAGGGAAAAATCATGAAAAGAAAAGCAGTCGCAGCAGTTTTAACTGCAGTAATGGTGGCATCTATGTTTACCGGATGTGGAAGTGATAATGGAAGCAGCTCGGCAAAGAGTGCTTCTGCAGCATCCGCAGCATCCGCAGCAAACGACACCGTGGATGAGGACGGAAAAGTAAACGGCATTATGTATCAGGAAGGTCTTCCGCTGGTAGACGAGGGAGATTACACCTTCTCCATCTTCTGCGATGATTCCAGCGAATCCGGCGAGTTTATCATGCTCGATGAGTTCAAAAAACAGACCAATGTAGACGTTGACCTGAAAATTTATCCATACGAAACAGCAACGGAGAGACTGAATCTGGATCTGAACTCCGGAGATTACGCGGATGTGATCGGCGGATGGACCTTAAGCGATAATGCAATCCTCACCTATGGTGTAAACCAGGGCGTATTCATTCCGCTGGAAGATTATTTTGAGAAATATTGCCCGAACATTTCTGCGATCCTGGATCTGCCGGGTGTAAGAGAAAAAATGACAGCACCGGACGGACACATCTACACAATTCCGTACGTATGTACCGATACAACCGTTGGATACAGCCCATACATCAATACGAAATGGCTGGAGAATGTTGGCATGAGCATGCCGACCACTACAGACGAGTTTGAGGCAGTCTTGAAAGCCTTCAAAGAGCAGGATGCAAACGGCAACGGTGACGCTTCCGATGAAATCCCGTTCTCTACCGACCCGAACAACAAACATATCGAGGCTATGGCCGGTTACTTCGGACTTCCGATGAACAAACTTGGTATTGCAATCCAGAATGAAAAGGTTGTTTACGGCGGTGTCAGCGATACATACCGTGAGTTCCTTTCCTGGTTCCACAAACTGTATGCAGAAGGACTCGTAGACGTAGAGCTTTACACACAGGACAGCTCCACATGGGAAGGTAAAGGAAATCAGGACCTGTACGGCGTTTCCATCGCATACGGAAGCAACGAGTTTACCGGAATCCCGGCTGCAGAGGAAAGAGGCGATTTCGACTCCATGCCTGTTCTGAACACAGACAAAGACGGAATCTGGCTGCGCGATACGGAAGGCTTCAGCGTATACAGAACCCAGGCTGTCATCACAAACAAGGCAGAGCATCCGGAAATCATCTGCCGCTGGTTTGACAATGCATTCGCACTGGAGAACGGCATCGGCTGCAACAGAGGACCGGTTGGTGTGATTGTAAACAAAGAGGATGACGGATACCATGCGATTGACACCACCACACTGTCTGAGGAAGATCAGGAAAAATATTCCTGGGGCAATCTGTGGCCGCAGTCTCTGCCGAAATATCTGCCGGTAGACTTCGAGTTTGTAGAAGAGCATCCGATGTATGATGAGAAAAAAGCAACAGAGGAAGCTTATGAGGCAAATCTGACCAAAGAAATTATTCCGTCCTACTGGATTGACTTGGATAAAATTGATACCTTCTCTGATACGAACACAGCAATCAAAGATTTCTTTGAGCAGCAGCAGGCGCAGTTCGTATGCGGCGAGCTTGACATTGACAACGATGCTGACTGGCAGGCTTATGTAGATGGTATGTACTCTCTGGGACTTGAGGACTGGGTAGCAACTCAGGGTATCGAGGAAATCGCGAAATAAACAGGAAAAGGTAACGATATTTCCTGTGGCGTGAAAAAAGGCATATTACAGTGTAAAACGGTAATATGCCTTTCTTTTTGGGCAAGAACTGATATAATGGGAAGAAACAATAAAGGGGTAATTAGATCGGATAAAAAAGCTATGCCCGGAGTCTTTTAATCCGGGAGTACAAAAAAAGGAGGAGCTGGAAGAGATGATGCAGGACTGGTTTCGGAACGCGAAGCTGGGCATTTTTATCCATTATGGGATTTATGCGGTGGGTGATGTGTCAGAGTCATGGTCGTTCCACAACGGAAATATTTCTTATGAAGATTACATGAAACAGTGTGAAGGCTTTACAGCATCGAAGTTTGATGCGAAAAAATGGGCGGAGCTGTTTCAAAAAGCAGGTGCGCAGTACGTGGTTATGACAGCGAAGCACCATGACGGCGTGGCACTGTTTGATACCGGATACAGTGATTTAAGTGTTGTGAAGAAAACACCGGCAGCGCGCGACCTTGTAAAAGAGTATACAGCTGCCATGCGTGAGGCAGGTCTGAAGGTCGGCCTTTATTATTCGCTGATCGACTGGTCGGATCCGCGGTACCGCACGGTTTACCCGGAAGGAATGAAAAAAGAAGACTGTCTGAACGATATCTATGGTTCCCCGGCCGGAAAAGAGGAGGAGCCGGAGAAATGGCAGGAGTTTCTGGAATTCAACAATCATCAGTTAAAAGAACTGATGTCAAATTACGGAACGGTGGATCTTTTATGGTTTGATGGTGACTGGGAACGGAGCGCGGCACAGTGGAAGATGCCGGAATTCAGGGAATATCTGCATACCCTGAATCCGAACGTTGTATTGAATTCGAGAATGCAGGGCTATGGAGATTATGAGACACCGGAGCAGGGAATTCCGCTGTACGGACCGAAAGGCGAGTGGGAATTCTGTACGACAATCAACGATTCCTGGGGATATCGTCCATCGGACAATGATTACAAGAGCAGCGGTCAGATTGTGCGCATGTTCTGCGACTGTATCACCCTTGGAGGAAGAATGCTGCTGGATATCGGACCGAAGGAGGACGGAACGCTGGATGAACGCCAGGAGAAAGTTCTTCTGGATCTGGGCGGATGGATTCATGACCATAAGGAAGCGGTATTTGGAACAGAAAAAGGACTGGATTACAATCATTTCCTCGGCGGAAGCACGATTTCGGCGGATAAGAAGACGATGTATCTTTTCGTCTATGATAAGCCGCAGGAGACACTGTGTGTGAAAGGCATTAAAACACCGGTAAAAAGGGTGACGGTTCTGCATACGGGAGAGGAGCTCCGGTTCTCCTACACAGGTTCACTTCCATGGAGCGGCATTCCGGGAACGCTCTGGATCTGGGCCGGAGAGATGAGCATTCATCCGTTTGCAACGGTTGTGAAGGTGGAGCTTGAGGATGAGATCACCTACAATCTGGGACACGGGGAAGTCGTAACATTTAATGAGTAAAACGATTCGGACAGAGGAGCTTATGAGATGAAGAGAATAATTGGCTATGTAAATACGGCGGATTTAAATCATATGCGAGAAGAGGATGTGCGGGCACTTACCGTGATCAATATTGCATTTGGTCTGATCCGGGACGGAGAAGTTGTATGGGATGCAAAGGATGCACGGGATGGAATAGTATCCATTCGGAAAAGCAACCCGGAGCTGAAGATTGTATTGTCCGTAGGCGGCTGGGGAGCAGACGGCTTTTCCCAGGCTGCAAGAACAAAAGAGGGAAGAGAGCGGTTTGCTGCGAGTGCACTTGCAATTGTGAAGGAGTATGGTCTGGACGGCATTGACATTGACTGGGAGTATCCGGGCACATCGCTGGCAGGAATTGCGTCGGACAGATCGGATAAAGAGAATTATACGCTGCTTCTGGCGGAGCTTCGGAAGACACTGGACGCGTACAGAGAAGGCATGCTTGTAACGACAGCAGTCGGCGGAGATGTTTACTTTGCACTGCAGACAGATATGAAGGAGGCCTCCCGGTATCTGGATTATGTGCAGCTGATGACGTATGATCTGCAGGGCGGTTTCCAGAAGGTGACGGGACATCATGCGGCGCTGTATCACAGTGAGGGAAATTTGTTTGATGCATGTGTGCAGAAGGCAGTGAACGGTTTTGTAAATGCAGGCGTTCCAATGGAGAAGCTGATTCTTGGCGTACCGTTTTATTCCAGAAAATGGGATGGAGTAAAAGGCGCCGGATGCCGCAACGGGCTTGGAATGGAAGCAGAGACGGTCGGAGGATATGGCGGTGACTATGGCGAGCTCAAAGAGAGCTGGATCGGAAAGAGGGGATTTATCCGGTATTGGGATGAGCAGGCAAAGGTTCCGTATCTGTTTGACGGGGAAACATTTATCAGCTATGAGGACTGCGAGTCACTTGGGGTGAAAATTGCGTACCTGAAAGAAAAGGGCATGGGGGGCATTATGTTCTGGGAGTATAAATGCGATCCCAGCGGAGAATTACTTTCATTTATAAAGAAAAATATGTAGCGTAGTGACCCACAGCCGGTATGTGAAAAGGCTCCTCGCTCCGGTGTTCCTGAAAAATCGCAAGGAATCCTTTTTCACATGGCGTCTGCCGCCGGTGGGCGGATGTACGTTGTGGAGACGGATAGGAAAAAAGAGAAAGGGATAGATAGAATCATGATCTCAGAAAATTTGAAAAAATATGCAACGGAAAAATTTGAGGGACGGAGAGAGCTTCTGGCTCCGGTGATGCCTGTTATCGAAGAAAAATTGAAACAGTGCAGTGAAGAAGAGGTTGTGCTGATGAAGTTTCTGTATGGTACGATGCCGGTAAGGGATGCGGGAGAATATGGATTTAACCTTTTTCTTTCGTACGTGAAGCATGCGCTGATGCTGCGGGAGAAGGTGGCATGGTGTAAGGAACTGCCGGAGGATGTGTTTGTAAATTATGTGCTGTATGACCGGATCAATTCCGAGGATATTACGGACTGCAGACCGTTTTTTTACGAGCAGATTATGGGGCGTGTAGCCGGAATGAGTCTTTGGGAGGCAATTCTGGAGATTAATTACTGGTGTGCGGAGCATGCAACGTATGAGGCGACGGACAGCAGAACGGCATCTCCGATGACGATGTATCGGAGCGGAAAGGGACGCTGCGGCGAGGAGTCAACGTTTGCAGTTACGGCGTATCGGAGTGTCGGTATTGCGGCGCGGCAGGTCTATACACCAAGATGGGCGCACTGTGATGACAATCATGCATGGGTTGAGGTGTTTGTGGACGGCGAGTGGCATTTTCTCGGCGCCTGCGAGCCGGAAGAGGTGCTGGATACCGGCTGGTTTTCCGGTCCGGCGAATCGGGCAATTCTGATTCATACGCGGAACTTTTCGGATTATGTGAAGGAAAGTAACGAGGAGTATCTTGGAAAAGAAGGAGCGCTGTACTACTTTAACCATACAGATTTTTATGGCAGAACGAAGCTGGTGAAGATTCTTGTGAAGGATGAGAATGGAAAACCGGCTGCAGGAGCGCATATTGCGGTTGAAATCCTGAATATGGCAGAGTTTTTCCCGGCTGCAGTGATGATTGCGGATGCGGACGGAGAAGTTCAGATGACACTTGGCCTTGGCGATATCCGGGTACGGGCATTTGACGGAATACGCCGGGCAGAAGCCATGATGAGGATAGAGGAGGAAGATTCGCTGGAACTGGTGCTGCAGGAAGAGGCGGTTCCGTCAGCGGATGATACGTGGCAGACGCTGGAAATCCGGGCACCGAAGGAGGTGCCGGTACGGAATGTCGTTGCCACAAAGGAGCAGAAGGAGCGCAATGCGGCACGGATGGCAGAGGCGGAACGGCTTCGGAAGGCACGGTTTGCAGCATGCTTTGATGAGAAAAAAGCTGCTGCGTATCCGGAAGCGGAAGAGATTTTCCACCGGGCAGGAGAGAATTTTGAGGAGGTTTATACATTCCTTTCCAAAGATGAAAATCCGAACCGGAAGAAGCTGCTGTTTTCGCTGGAATTAAAGGATGCGAAGGACTTGAAGGCATCCGTTTTAGAGGATCATCTCGACTGTGAGCAGGGGGATCTTCCAGAGGAGATTTTCAGGAAGGATCTTCTTTGCCCGCGTATTTTCCTCGAGGAGCTGACGCCATATCGGAGCATGATCCGCGGATTTTTTGAGGAAGAGACAAAACGCAGCTTTGCGGAGCAGCCGGAACGGATCCTGGATTATCTTAAGAAGAATATTACCTTCCATCCAGAAGAAGAGTATGATACAATCATGGCAACGCCGGTCGGCGTCCTTACGATGAAACAGGGAAGTCCGCTGGCGCAGAAGATTCTGTTTGTGGCAATCTGCCGGAGTCTCAATGTAGCGGCAAGACTGAATCCGGTGACCCTGGAGCCGGAGTATTACCGTGATGGGGAATTCCACAGTGTGGAAACAGAAGCAGCTGTTTTGAAGGAGGAAACGGAAAGTGCGGTTCTGACACTGCGTGCGGAGGATGGAAGCGCATGGAAATACTATCAGACGTGGACCATCGGAAAGTGGAACGGAACGGTGTTTGAGACGCTGAATTACGAAGACATCGCATTCGATGGCAAAACACTGGATCTGACCCTGGAGCCGGGCTGCTATCGTCTGATTACAAGTATGCGTATGCCGAACGGTGACCAACATGCCGCATACCGCGTGTTTGAACTGAAGGCGGGAGAAGCAAAAGAGATTTATCTGGAAACCGTGAAAAAAGAGCTGGATGAGCTGTTAGAGCACATCGAACTGCCCAAAATTCGGCTGGAGGATCTGGACGGAACGGATTGTACGTTGAATGATCTCACAAAAGACGGTCCGATTCTGCTGGCATTTCTCGGAACCGGCGAGGAGCCGACAGAACATGTTCTGAACGAACTGATCGAGATCGCAGAAAGGTGGAATGCAAAAGACGCTGCTATGGCTGCCGTGCTTCGCACAAAGGCTGATTTGGAAAATGCAACATTCCGGAAAGCCCGCGCGGCGATCCGCAACATGTCCCTCTACCTTGACCCGGCGGACGATGCACCGGTCATCGCCGAAAAAATGGGAATTGATGCAGAAAAGCTTCCTCTTCTGATCCTTGTTCTGCCGGGAAATATCGGCGGACGCGCATATGCCGGATACAATGTCGGCAGTGTTGGGCTGATGCTGCGGCTGATGGAAGAGGCGGCGAAGGCGTAAGAAAAATAAAATATGTGATAGATACACCAAAAGCCCCGGAGATCGCAACTCTAGGGCTTTTTTAACCGAATCAAGCAAGTAGCGAAGCAGATTGCAAATATCCGCTTTGACTAAATGCCAAGTTTTTTCAATTGCTCCACGCCATCTTTATAGCCGGTAAAATGAATTCCATGAATTCCTGCCCGTTTGGCGGCTTCGATGTTTTCTTTCGTATCGTCAAGAAATACGCAGTGATCCGGTATGAGGGAGAATTTTCGGATCAGGTACTGATAGATCTCGGGTTCCGGTTTGACCAGGTGGCAGGTGTAGGAGAAGAGGGTTCCGTCCATGTAGGGGAGGAAGGGCATTTTCTCTTTGGTGCGCTCGAAGAGGTCTCCGGAGTAGTTGGAGAGGATGTAGAGGCGGTAGCCTTTTTCTTTTAAGGAGCGTACCCAGCTTTCTGCATACGGCAGCGGGGTGATGGTTTCCTCGCAGTGGGCGAAAACCTCTTTGATTTCTTCGGTGTATTCCGGGGCGAGGGAGCAGAATCCTTTTACAATCTCCTCCGGCGCGAGAATTCCGCGGTCGAACTGGCGCCAGTAAGGGCTTTCGAAGGTTGCGGCGGCGATTGCTTTCGTCTTTTCCGGACCGAAAGCAAAGCGTTTCAGATAGGACTCGTAGTCCCAGTTGACGAGTACGCGGCCTACATCAAAAATAATGGTATCAATCATGACTGTTTTTCTCCTTTGTCTGATTTGTCGTTCTCATCGCGGTGCGACAGAACCTTGGCAACCAGCATCATGGCATAGATGAGCACTGGTACGGTAATTGCACAGTAGAGGCAGACTGTCAGCGCCTTGTGTGCAAACGGCGTGTCGATAAACGCAAAAATCATGGCGCCAAGCCCGAATCCGATCAGGACCGCGATGGCGAGAAGGGCGCCGATCTGTTTGAGTCGTTTCATAAAAATCTCCGATCGTTTACTGAAAATAAAATATAAAGAAACATAACCAAGTGTAGCACAGTTGAAAAGAAACATCCACCGCAAGTTTTAAGAATTTTTTAGAAAAAATTAATGGCGCTTTCGATTGCTTTTTTCCCTCAAAAGGGATAGAGTATTGGCATATACTTTGAAAAAGGAGAAACGAGAACAAAATGGATAAACTGAAAGAAAAACTTTCCCGCCTGATGTACGGCCGCTACGGCATCGATCAGCTGGGCAATTTTATGATGTGGGCGGCAGTTGCCATGATGATTTTCGGAGCGGTTGTACGGAGCTCCCTTATCTACACCCTGGCATTCGTCCTGATCGTCTGGGCGGATGTGCGCATCATGTCCAAGAACCATTCCAAACGGTATGCGGAAAACCAGAAATTCCTGGAACTGAAAAACCGCGTCGTCGGATTCTTCCGAGGCGGAACCCGTGCATTCAAGGATAAAGAGCACTGCTACTTCCGCTGCCCGTCCTGCCATCAGCAGGTGCGTGTGCCGAAAGGAAAAGGCCACATCGAGATCCGCTGCCCGAAATGCGGAACAAAATTCATCAAAAACACCTGATAAAAAGGAGCAGTGCGATTCATGTTTGGTTATGTGACCATCCGAAAGGATGACCTGAAAGTCAAAGATTACAACAAATATCAGGCATACTACTGCGGTCTGTGTCAGGATATCAAAGAGGCGTATGGAAAAAAGGGTCAGGCGATGCTGACGTTTGATATGACATTTCTTTCCATCCTGCTGACCGGGCTTTATGAGTGTGAGACAAAAGAAGAGGAGCATTACTGCTTTCTTCATCCCGGCAAAAAACATAAATGCCTGCGGAACAAATACACAAAATACTGCGCAGACATGAACGTGCTGCTCGCCTATTACAATCTGCTGGATGACTGGGAGGACGAGAAAAACTACGCGGCGTTTACAGCGGCAAAGGCTTTGAAAAAATCTGTGACACGCATCGAGGCATCGTATCCGCGCCAGACGAAAGCAGTGCAGGATTACCTCGAAAAGCTGCATGCATGCGAGAAGGAAAACAATCCAGACCTCGATCTTGCGGCGGGCTATACCGGAGAGGTGATGGCGGAGATCTATATACCGGAGGAGGACATCTGGAGCGATGATCTGCGCCAGGTCGGCTTTTACATCGGAAAATTCATTTACCTGATGGATGCGCTTGATGACGTGGAAAAAGATAAAAAGAGCGGAAACTACAACCCGTTTCTGTCCATCGCCGATCAGCCGGACTTCGAGGAAACCGCAGAAAAAATCCTGCTGATGATGACGGCGGAAGCGTCGCGTGCATTTGAAAAACTTCCGATCCTGGAAAATGTAGACATTCTGCGAAATATATTGTATGCTGGTATCTGGGAAAAATACGAAATGCGAAAAAGCGCAAAAGAGCGCCAAAAAGAGGAGAAATAAAGACTGATGACAGATCCATATGAGGTGCTGGGCGTGTCCCGCGGGGCTTCGGACGATGAAATCAAAAAAGCATACCGAAAACTCAGCCGGACGTATCACCCGGATGCCAATATCAATAATCCGAATAAAGCAGAAGCAGAAGAAAAATTCAAACAGGTGCAGCAGGCGTACAAACAGATCATGGATGAACGCGAGCACGGCACCTCGTACCAGAGCGGAGGTTCGTCGTATGGCGGAGATGCTTACGGCGGCTATGGCCCGTTCGGCGGCTTCGACCCATTCGGCGGCGCGTACGGAAACGGCGGCTCCGCACGGAATGATTATGGAAATTCCGAGCAGGAAATGCGGCTGCAGGCGGCAGCCAACTACATCAACAGCGGCCACTTCCGCGAGGCGATGAACGTGCTGAACGACATTTCCGACCGCAGCGGAAAATGGTATTTCCTGCATGCGATCGCAAATTCGCGCCTCGGCAACAACATCAATGCCGTGCAGGATGCCGAGATGGCAGTCAAATTAGAACCGCAGAATCTGCAGTACCAGCAGCTTTTAAACCAGCTCCAGGGCAGCGGCCAGTGGTATTCCGACATGGGAAGCGGTTACGGCTATGAGAGAAGTGCAGGTGATCTCGGAAAATGGTGCTGTGAATGTATGGCAATCAATGCCATCTGCAATTGCTGTTGCTGCGGCGGAAGAGGATTTTTCTGCTGTTGATCAAAAAATAATTACAAGAAATGTATAAAAGTGAACATTCAGGGGAGAATAACAGTGTCATCGAAATTCCCCTGTTCGATGATACAAAAGAAAAATAAGGAAATACTTATCCTCCCCTTAAAAGCCCCGCTGCAACCGAAAAAACGGTTCGCTGTGGGGCTTTTTTCTAACAGCCGAAAGTCCTTGTTTTTCCCATCAAAACAGATTATAATGAAAGAGATCGCAATTATGACCGGAGCAAAAAAATACGAACGGATCATAGAAAGAAAACAGAAAGAGAGAAAAGCTATGGAACGAAAAACAGCATGGAATGAGTACAAGAAAAAAGATATGAAAAAGCTGGAAAAATTAAACGCCGGCTACCGCGCATTCCTGGATCACGGAAAAACGGAGCGCGAGTGTGTAAAGGAAAGTGTACGTCAGGCAGAAGAGGCCGGATACGTAAGCCTCGACACCTATGTAAAAGAAAATCGTGCGTTAAAACCGGGTGACAAGGTTTATGCTGTATGCATGAAGAAGGCCATTGCCCTGTTCCAGATCGGAACAAAGCCTCTGACAGAGGGTATGAATATTCTCGGTGCGCACATCGATTCTCCGCGTCTTGACGTAAAACAGAATCCACTGTATGAGGACAACGGATTTACATATCTTGATACCCATTATTACGGTGGCATCAAAAAATGGCAGTGGGTAACGCTTCCGCTTGCAATCCACGGTGTTGTAGCCAAGAAGGATGGCGAAGTAGTGGATGTAGTCATCGGCGAGGATGATAACGATCCGGTATTCTGTGTGACAGATCTCCTGATTCACCTTTCCAGAGAGCAGCAGACCAAACCGGCAAGTACGGTAGTAGAGGGCGAGAACCTCGATCTTCTGATCGGAAGCCAGCCGCTGGAAGGAACAGAGAAAGATGCAGTGAAAGCCATGACCTTAAAGCTCTTAAACGACAAGTATGGCATCGAAGAAGAGGATTTCCTCTCCGCAGAGCTTGAAATTGTACCGGCAGGAAAAGCGCGTGAGCTTGGTATGGATGCCAGCATGATTCTTGCATACGGCCAGGATGACCGTGTATGCGCATACACTTCTCTTGTCGCAATGCTCGAGGTGGAAGCACCGGAGAAGACATCCTGCTGCCTGCTCGTAGACAAAGAGGAGATCGGAAGCGTCGGAGCAACCGGCATGCAGTCTCATTTCTTCGAAAACACCATGGCAGAGCTGCTTGCACTTGCAGGTGAGGGAACGGAGCTTGCACTTCGGAGATGTCTGGCTTCTTCCAGAATGCTTTCTTCCGATGTAAGTGCAGCGTTTGATCCGTTGTATGCAGCAGCATTTGAGAAGAAAAACGCTGCATTTTTCGGAAAAGGTATCGTAATTAACAAATTTACAGGAGCAGGCGGAAAGAGTGGCTCAAACGATGCCAATGCAGAGTACGTCGGAGCTCTTCGCGCTATCTTTGATGATGCAAAAGTAAATTGGCAGACAGCAGAGCTTGGTAAAGTTGATGTCGGAGGCGGCGGAACCATCGCCTACATCATGTCTCTGTACGGTATGGAAGTGATTGATTCCGGTGTACCGGTTCTCAGCATGCATGCTCCATGGGAAGTAACCAGCAAAGCAGATGTTTACGAGGCCAAGAAGGCCTATGTGGCATTTTTGAAAAACGCATAAATAATATTGAGGAGGTTTGAAACGTTTGGACAGTGACATAGTCGGCAGTATTCTTTTGCAGGTCGTATTGATAGCGGTCAATGCGGTATTTGCCTGCGCGGAGATCGCTGTGGTCTCCTGTAACGACGCTAAACTGGAAAAAATGGCACAGGAGGGAAACAAGAAAGCGGCAAAGCTGTTCCGTCTGACGGAGCAGCCGTCGCGTTTCCTCGCAACCATACAGGTTGTCATCACTCTCTCCGGATTTTTAGGAAGTGCTTTTGCGGCAGAAAACTTTTCGGGCAGATTCGTCTCGGTCCTGGTGGATGCGGGCGTGCAGATCCCGGAAAAGACGCTGGATGCCATTGCCGTCGTGCTGATTACGCTGCTTTTATCCTATATTACCCTGATTTTCGGTGAACTCGTGCCAAAGCGTCTTGCGATGCACAACTCTGAGAAAATCGCACTTGGCGTATCCGGTCTTGTGACCACCGCCTCGAAAATTTTTGCCCCGCTGGTCGGACTTTTAACGGTATCGACAAACGGTATCCTGCGCCTTTTCGGCATTGACCCGAACGAGGACGATGATCAGGTAACAGAGGAAGAAATCCGTATGATGGTAGATGCCGGCAGCGAAAAAGGTACCATCGACAACGAAGAAAAAGATATGATTCAGAACGTATTTGAGTTCGATGATCTGACGATCGACGAAATCTGCGTCCACAGGACCGATGTGGATCTTCTGTGGGTGGAGGATTCGATTGAGGAGTGGGAGCAGCTCATCCATGAGAGCCGCCACTCGTATTACCCGGTCTGCGGCGAAACTGTGGACGATATCATCGGCGTTCTGGATGCCAAGGATTATTTCCGGCTTCGCACCAAGGACCGCGATCATGTCATGAAAGAAGCAATCAAACAGCCTTATTTTGTTCCTGAAAACATCAAGGCTGCCACGCTGTTCCAGAACATGAAAAAGACCGGCAATTATTTTGCCGTGGTTCTGGATGAGTACGGCGGCATGGATGGAATTATCACCGTGCGTAATCTGATCGAGCAGCTTGTCGGGGACTTGAATGATGAGGCGGAGATCGGGCAGCCATCGGAAATTGAGCTGATTTCCACAGACACCTGGAAAATCATGGGAAGTGCCTCGTTGGATGATGTGGCGGAGGAACTGAAGATCAAACTGCCGGTCGATGAATATGAAACGTTCGGCGGCTACATTTTCGGTGAACTCGGTGCGGTTCCGGATGACGGCAGCCAGTTTGAACTCGAGACCGACGATCTCTGGATCAAGGTCATGCGGGTCAAAGAACACCGCGTGGAAAATACGGTGGTAAAGAGACTGCCTCCGAAAGAAAAAGGAGAGCAGGAGGAACGTAAGGAGAGGGAATGAAACGTGAACTGGATACAGCAGACCGGAAAATTGTGGAACTGCTGCAGGAAGATGCAAGGCTTCCGCTCAAAAGTATTGCAGACAAGGTAAGTCTCACTTCGCCGACGGTTTCGGCGAGAATCGACCGCCTGGAAAAGGACGGGGTGATCACCGGCTACCGCGCGAGTGTGAACCCGGAGGTTTTCGACTATCGGATCAAGGCATTCATCAATCTGGAGGTTGAGCCGGTGCGGAAAAAGGAATTCTATCCGTACATCACCGACTGTCCGAATGTGATCGAGTGCAACTGCGTGACCGGCGACTATTCGATGCTGATGGAGGTTGTGTTCCACACGACATCTGAGCTGGATCAGTTTATCGGCCAGCTTCAGCATTTTGGAAGAACGAAGACGCAGATCGTGTTCTCTACATCGGTGGAACACAGAGGAATTCCGCTCGGCGATACCAGAATCCCGATTCTGGAGCAGGAAGAAGAAAAAGGTTGATTTTCTGCGGACTTTCCGATATACTAAAGCGTGTTACAAAAACCGGAATCCCGCTAGGGGACGGCGCGAAAAAACGCGCTCAGAGAAACAGATAAAGGATGGATAATAACATGAGTTTATTACAGAATTGGCGTGATATCGCCTATAATCAGGAAGCAGACAAAAAACAGCTCCAGCAGTTCTGGACCAATTATTTCCTGATTGAGAAAAACATTTACGAGCAGCTTCTTTCCAACCCGGATGAAGTGGTAAAAGGAACCGTAAAAGAGCTGGCAGAGAAATACAAAGTGGACGTTATGACCATGGTTGGTTTCCTGGACGGCATCAACGACAGCCTTGTGATCCCGAACCCGATCGAGGAGATGGAAGAGGATACCGTTGTTACACTGGCTTACGATAAAGAGCTTCTATACAAAAACATGGTAGACGCAAAAGCAGACTGGCTGTACAACCTGCCGATGTGGGATGAGATCTTCACAGAAGAGCAGAAGAAAACGCTTTACATGGAGCAGAAAAAATCCGGCACTGTAATCAAAGGCAAAAAAATCGGAAGAAACGATCCATGCCCGTGCGGAAGCGGAAAGAAATACAAATACTGCTGCGGTAAAAACGCATAAGAAAGAATTTTCGAGAAGAGACCGGGGAGCCGAAAGTTGAAAGGCTTCGCGGTCTCTTTTTCTATGAAGAGGGAGAAGCAGGATGCAGGAGACGGTAGTTTATCTGAAAAAAATTACACAGCCGGAGGGCGAAAAAAAAGAGCTGGAACGGGAACTCTCGCAGTGCGGATGGGAGCTGTTCCGGATGGGAATGCAGGAACAGTATGGGCTGGATGGAGAAAAGATAACGATCGAACGGAATGCGCACGGAAAACCGTACCTGCCAGGGCATCCGCAGATCTGTTTTAATATTTCTCATTCGGGGGAATACGCTGCCTGCGCTTTTGCTTCCATTCCGATCGGCATGGATCTGCAGCAGCACCGCCGCGCTGCCTGGGAGCGCATGGCAGAACGGTATTTTTCCGCCGAAGACCAGAAACGCCTTGCCGCAGCGGAGAATGCTGAAACGCTGTTTTTCCGGATCTGGACCGAGGAGGAGAGCTACGGCAAGTGGAGGGGAACCGGTCTTTCGGGTTCTCTTGGAATGGAAAAGAAAGAGGGCTTCTGCACGCATTTCAGTCCGGAGAAAGGATATGAAGGCGCCGTCTGGGCAGCGGAGCCCGTGAAAATCTGCATGAAAAGAATAGAATCATAAAAACCGTGCATAACCTGTCCCGCCATCTCATATATATAACGATAAGAGGTGGTGAAGATGAAAAGGACAGGAAGACAAAAGGATATTGTTACGCCAGAGAAAAAACAGGAGCAAAGGGAACTTTTGCGCCTGTTTTCTGCGAATATACGGAAAATTCTGAAAAACACAGATCTGCTGGCCGATGACCTGCAGGAAATCCGTCTGCGGACCGGCGCGCCGCTTCTGGTGGTCGCAAAGGATCAGGAGTACTTTCTGACCCCGGACGGAGCACTGACCGGGGAGTGGGAGAAAGGTTATCCCGTCTCACCGACGGATATCCGCGATACGATGGATTACATAGGAAGTTTTTCCCTCTATGCCTACGAGGATGAACTGCGGCAGGGTTTTCTGACCGTGGAGGGCGGCCACCGGATCGGCATTGCCGGAAAGACGGTAATCGAAGGGGAAAAGGTGAAAGGCATCAGCCATATATCCTGCATCAACGTGCGGGTTGCTCATGAGAAAAAGGGCTGCGCGGACCGAGTGATGCCGTACCTTTGGGAAGACGGCCGTTTCCTGCACACCCTGATTGTCTCCGCACCCGGCTGCGGTAAAACGACGATGCTGCGCGATATCATCCGCCAGATTTCGGACGGGGAGTCGCCGTATCCGGGGCTGACCGTCGGTGTGGTCGATGAACGGAGCGAGATCGCAGGCTGCTATCTCGGCGTTGCGCAGAATGATGTCGGCATCCGCACCGATGTGCTCGACTGCTGTCCGAAGGCGGAGGGCATGATGATGCTGATCCGCGCCATGTCGCCCGATGTGGTGGCAGTCGATGAGATCGGAACGGGCGAGGACATCCGTGCGATCGAGTCCGTCGTTAACTGCGGGTGCAAGCTGCTCGCGACCGTGCATGGCAATTCCATGGAGGATATGAAGCAGAAGCCTCTCCTGAACCGCCTCGTGGAATCCCACGTTTTCGAGCGGTACATCGTGCTGGATGCGAAACCCCGCGCCGGAAGTGTACAGGCTATTTTTGACGGAAGAGGAACGACACTGTACCGAAGGGAGGCGTTTCTGTGATGCGGCTTGCAGTTTTACTGGCGGCTTCTCTTGCCTGCGTCGGGATCGGCTTTGCAAAGAGTGCGGCGCTGTCGGCCCATGTGAAAGATCTGGAAACACTGCAGAAAATTATCCAGTATCTGCGTGGAGAGATTGTGACGGCGGCTTCCCCGCTGCCGGATGCGTTCTGGGAGACGGGAAGGCGGATGCGGGATCCGTACCGGGATTTTTTACAGGATATTTCCGAGGATATGCGCCGCCCGGACGGAAAGACACTGCCGGCGATTCTGGAAGAGAATACGGCAGTCCACCTGGCGGATACACGCCTTACAAAAGAAGAAAAAGAAGAGCTGCAGGAGGCCGGATGCAGCCTTGGCACTGGGGACCGCGCCATGCAGAAGGCGAATCTGGACCGGTATGAGGCACGCCTTGTGCAGCGGATCGCGGAACTGCAGAAAGGATTGCCGGAAAGGAAGAGGCTCTGTCAGAGTCTTGGAATCATGGGAGGCCTTTTTTTATTTTTGATTCTGGTTTAGGGCGTGTCTGAAAACGGAGGAGCAGGCGTGGAGGTCGGGATTCTATTTAAAATCGGGGCAGTCGGGATTCTGGTATCGGTCCTGTGCCAGGTATTAAAACACAGCGGCCGGGAAGAACAGGCATTTCTTGCAAGCCTTGCCGGTCTTGTGCTTGTGCTGTTCTGGATTCTTCCCTATATTTCCGCGCTGTTTGAGGACATCAAACAACTGTTTACAATTTAAGAGCAGAGAGAAAAAACGGAGGGGATCATATGGATATACTTCGGATCGCTGCGCTTGGCACGGCGGGCGTGCTGCTTGGAATCACAGTAAAGGGAGCAAAGCCGGAATTTGCCCTTCTTGTGACGGTCGGTGCCGGCCTCTGCATTCTTGCCGGGACCGTCGGAAAAATGCAGTATCTGCTCGGCATGCTCGCACAAATGAAATCGTATCTCCCGGTGGACTCATCGTATCTGAATACGCTGCTGAAAATGCTTGGGATCACGTATGTGGGGCAGTTTTCCGCCGGGATCTGTAAGGATGCGGGCTATTCTTCCATTGCAGGGCAGATTGAACTGTTCGCCCGCCTGGCGGTCCTTGCCGTCAGTATGCCAGTGCTGCTCGCTCTGCTGGAAACGGTTCATGATTTTCTGTAAAAAAGCCGGATGGGGCATGGCGCTGCTTTTTCTGTGTCTCATTTTCGGAACGGGAAGAACGCAGAAAATCGAAGCAGCGGATACCGAAACGGATCAGGCAGCAGCAGCGCAGGACGAACTTCTTGCAGAACTCGACTTCGATGCAATCCAGCAGGAAGTGGACAGCCTGCTGTCCAGCCAGCAGTTTTCTTTTGCCGGTACGGTGCGTTCTCTTCTGCAGGATGGCGATCCCTTCCGCACCTTCCGTGCCGGAAATGCCGTTCTCTCCTGTGCCAAAACAGCATTCCTTGCGCAGAAGGGGCTGATGAAGGAGCTGTTTCTCCTCGTTCTGGCAGGCGCGGTGCTCGGCAGTTTTTCCTCTCTCTTTGAAGGAAAACAGGTCAGGGACGCCAGTTTTTATATGGTCTATCTGCTTGCGCTTGCACTGATTCTGAAAAATTTCCAGTCGAGCGGGGAAAACCTGAAAGCTGTCATCACATCGCTGGTCGCTTTTATGCGGATCCTGACGCCATCCTACTATCTGGCGGCCGCGGCCGCCGGGGGCGCATCATCAGCCGTGATGTTTTATCAGATGCTCCTTCTAGTGATTCTGGCTGTCGAAAAGCTTCTGCTCGCCCTCGTCCTCCCGATGATCCATATCTATCTGCTCATCGCCCTTGTAAACGATCTTTCCGGCGAGGAGATTTTGTCCCATATGACAGAGCTGCTGGAAACCTGCGTGAACGGCCTTTTAAAATCGTCGCTCGGCGTACTTGTGGGAATGCAGATGATCCGGAATCTGATCGCACCGGCGCTCGATTCCCTGCGGCAGATGGCACTCTGGCGGACTGCCGGAATGATTCCCGGCATCGGAAATGCGGTGAATGCTGTAACCGAGTTGGTGGCAGGCTCCGCGGTGCTGATCCGCAACTGCTTTGGCGTGACGGCAATGCTGGTACTGCTCGCAGCGGGCATGGTCCCCGCCGTTCAACTTCTCGTTTCGGGTCTTTCCTTCCGCCTTCTCGCCGCGGCGGCACAGCCCGTCTCGGACAAGCGGATCGCGGGATGTCTTGCGGCGGCAGGAAAAGGATATGCGATGCTTCTGCGTCTCCTTCTGACCGTAGAAGTCCTGTTTCTGCTGACGATTGCAATCCTGGCGGGAACTTTTTCCTAGAGCTTGTCTGAAAAAGGCTTTTCGTGAGCTGCGAGTCCCAGTTTGTGGGAGATTTTATCCGAATGAGGGCGGCGTAGCGGGCTACGGCAACCGAATGAGGGTAAAATCTCCCGCAAAGTGGGGCTTGCAGCTTGCGGAAATGGTTTTTCAGACACGCTCTAGCGTGTAGTTGGGCAGGCAGCGGCGGGAGGCGGCATGGTAGAAGAGATTCTGCAGTGGCTTAAGAATATTTCAATTTTTCTGATTTTTATGACAACTGTGCTGAACCTGATCCCGGAGAAGGAGGACAAGAAGCCGGTTCAGTTTTTTCTTGGAATTGTGATGGTACTGATTTTTTTCCAGCCCGTGCTAAAAGCGGGAGGTTTGGAGCAGAAAATGGCGCAGACGCTCGACCGTCTGACGCTGGAAGAGGAGGCAGCAGCAATGGAAAATGTACAGATTCGTGCAGAAAGCTTTGAAAAACAGTATTACGTGGGCGCCTGGGAAAAAGAGACGGAGCGCCAGATCCGGATGTATCTGTCAGAGAGCGGCATTCCGGGGGCAGCCGTTTCGGTAACGCTGGAGCCGGGAAACACCGGTGAGGCAAAAGAGATCCGCATTGAAGCGCCGATGCGGCAGACGAGCATTTACCGCGAAGAACAGAAAAAACAGCGGGAAATGCTCGATGAAAAGCTGACAGAGATCAAAAGTGTTTTAAGTGAGGTCTACGGAACCGATCCGGCGCATATTATGGTAGAGATTTCGGAATAGGCCTATGAGGGAAAAGGCAGCGGCGTTTTTCCGGAAACAGAAAAAGGAGCAGTGGATGCTGTACTTCCTGCTGGCGGCAATCGGCGTTGTCCTGCTGCTGCCGACGGGAACAAAAAAGACCAGTGAGGAGACAGAACAGCCGCAGGAGACGGCTGTGCGTCCGGCGGGGGATGCGGGACTTTCGGTGCAGGAGGAGATGGAACAGCGCCTTTGTGACGCACTTTCCCAGATGGACGGTGTGGGCGCAGTGCACGTCGTGGTGACGCTGGAATCCACAGGAAAAAAGATTGTGGAAAAAGATGTCCCAACGCGGAGCACAACGGAGGAAAACAAGAAGGGAGAGGAGACCGGAAGCGTTACATCCTCGTCGCAGGATGAGGCAACTGTCTATGAAAAGACACAGAACGGGGCCGAGACACCGTATGTGGTTTCCGAGGAGTACCCGGCGGTGCGCGGCGTGCTCGTTATCGCAGAAGGCGGGGGAAACCCGGTGACGATACAGGAGATTCAGGAGGCCGTGATGGCATTATTTCAGGTGGGCGCAAATAAGATTAAAGTAGTCAAAATGAAGTAAAGGAGTCAAATGCGTGGAAAAATTAGAACAGGAAATGAATGCACCTGAGAAAATGGCAGAGACACCATCGCCGAAAAAGACGGCCGGGAAAAAGAAAAAATTCCGGAAAAACCAGGTCATCATCACCGCCCTTGCGATCATGATCGCCGTCGCCGGATACATCAACTATGCTGACAGTACCCTGTCCACGAAGGAGAAGGCAGACGGAACCACGGCGGATGCCAGCACCGTTTTAAAAGACATCTCCAGCCTGGACACCGATATCACCGACGAGGTGGATGCCGGCACAGCAGGGGACTCGTCGCGGACCGTCACCGAAACGCCGGGAGAGGCTGTCCTTGCCGGGGCATCTACATACATGGCCCAGGCCAGAATCGACCGGGAACAGATCCGTTCCCAGAATAAAGACACCTTAAACGAAATCATCAACAACACCAACCTCTCCGAAACCGAGCGCCAGAGCGCCGTCCAGAGCATGGTGGAAATGACGGAACTCGTAGAAAAAGAGTCGGCAACCGAACTCCTCCTCGAAGCCAAAGGCTTCAACGATGTCGTCGTAAACCTGACCGGCGAAACCGCCGACATCGTCGTTCCGATGAAAGAAGTAACCGAGGAACAGCGTGCCCAGATCGAAGACATCGTAACCCGCAAAACCGGAATCGGCGTAGAAAACATCGTCATCACCCCCATGAGTTCCGCCGCCGACACAGCCGCAGAGGAGAGTGCTCAGTAAATTTTGATATCCACGTAAAAAATCCGGAAACGCAAAATCATGCGTTCCCGGATTTTTTCACGTAATTCTATTTAATTTGCACCATGTGCCGTTCTTGCAACCGTCTGCAGTGCTTTCTTCACCGGCGGCAGCGAGATCAGAATCACCGTCAGTACACCTTCAGCCAGCAGATAGCTGTAGTTGTAAATAATCGGATACAGCGCCTTCAAAGACTGCGGGAAATTCTCCGGCATATAATCCATCCAGTACAGATATCCGCCTAACGTATGGAAAAATCCCCTCGCCAGCACAGCCACAATATACCCGATCAGCAGCCCGTTTTTCTTCTTTCCAAAGAATCCGGCCACACCCAGCGCCGCAAACGCAAACACATAATCACAGCACACCTGGAACAGCGACAGCACATACGGCCCCTGGATAAACTGCAGCAGTCCATAAGCAAAACCAACGAGAATACCCGTCTTCGCCCCATACCAGTTCGCAATCAGCACAATAAACAGCATCGAAAACAACGTAACCGATCCCCCGTACGGCAGCTCAAACACCTTCACATACGAAGTCACAAACGCCAGCGCCATCCCCATCGCACAAAACGCCAGCTTCCTTGCATCCATTCCCGTCCCCTTACTCTTCTGAGCAGAAAGAACCGAAGCAATCACCACCAGCGCCACCATCAGCACCACGCATCCAACATAACCGGCCGTCGTCAGTCCGCCGTCAGCAGTAACAAAAAAACTCATAAAAAAACCTCCTTCGCATTCCGCTTGGAGGGGCTCACATAAAAACACAGTCCCGAATCACATCCGAAACCACGTTCCAGCTTCCCTACGCAGGAATTATCCCGTTCAGGTAGTGAGGGTCCGTGAGCTTATCCCTGTCCCACGTTCTCAGCCAAAGGCTCCCCTAGCGTCTTATTATTTTAACGTATTAAAGTATACCAACCTCCCCCTTATTTGTCAACCCGTCCGTTTTTTCATCCAAATACATGTTGACAAGAAGTACATACAAGTGCTATATTACAATTAGTTCAATCATTAAACTAATTGTACGAAAGGAGCACCAAAACAATGCAGATTCTGAAAGTAACAGACGAAGCATTCCGCCAGTACGGCAAAGTCATCAAAGACCTCGACGTCAGCGACATCATCACCGCCATGTCCGAGACCCCATGTCCCGATGACGTAGTCTACGAGCCTTCCATTGAAAGCCTCGAAGCCTGCAAAAGCGCCCAGTCCGTATCCGACAGCCTCTACGGCGGCATGCCGATCCAGATCGGCTACTGCAACGGCCACAACCATTTACTGAACGCCGTAGAATACCACCGCGACAGCGAAATTAACATCGCCGTAACCGACCTGATCCTGATCCTCGGAAAAGAACAGGACATCACCGAAGACCACACCTACGACTCATCCAAAATGGAGGCCTTCTTAATCCCGGCCGGAACCACCATTGAAGTCTACGCAACCACCCTCCACTACGCACCATGCAACGTGGCAGCCAGCGGCTTCAAATGCGTCGTAGTACTTCCAAAAGGAACCAATACCGACATCACCCTGGAAGAAAAACACACCCCGGAAGACGACCTGCTCTTCGCCAGAAACAAATGGCTCTTAAGCCACCCGGATGCAAACATCGCTGGAAGCGTAGCAGGCATCAAAGGAGAAAACCTCTCGGTAAAATAAAACCAGAGACAAAACCAGAAATCAGAAACACTGCCCCAAAAGAGCAGTTCTGAACATAAAAAGAAACCAAAAACCAAGAAAACCAAAAAAAGGAGGATCTTCAAAAATGATCAACAATACACCGGAAATCAAATTAGGTATCGTTGCAGTAAGCCGTGACTGCTTCCCGAACAGCCTTTCCGAGAACAGAAGAAAAGCAGTCGTAAAAGCATACGACGGAGAAATCTACGAATGTCCAATCATCGTCGAGAATGAAATCGACATGATGAACGCACTCGAAGACCTGAAAAAAGCAGAGTGTGATGCACTTGTTGTATACCTTGGAAACTTCGGACCGGAGACCGAGGAAACCCTGCTTGTAAAATACTTCGACGGACCTTGCATGGTAGTAGCAGCAGCAGAAGAGACCGGCGACGACCTTGTAGGCGGACGCGGCGATGCATACTGCGGCGTTCTGAACGCAAGCTACAACCTGAAACTGCGCAACCTGCACGCATACATTCCGGAGTACCCGGTTGGCGATGCAGAAGACGTAGCAGCCATGATCAAAGATTTCGTACCGGTTGCAACTGCAGTTGTAGCTGTTAAGAACCTGAAAATCATCAGCTTCGGACCGCGTCCGACCAACTTCCTGGCATGTAACGCACCGATCAAACAGCTGTACAACCTCGGCGTAGAAATCGAAGAGAACTCCGAGCTTGACCTGTTTGAAGCATTCAACAAACACGCAGGCGATGAGAGAATCCCGGCAGTCGTAGAAGATATGGCAAAAGAGCTCGGCGAAGGAAACCTGAAACCGGAAATCCTGCCGAAACTGGCTCAGTACGAGATCACCCTGTTAGACTGGATCGAAGCACACAAAGGATCCAGAAAATACGTAACCCTGACCGGAAAATGCTGGCCGGCATTCCAGACACAGTTCGGATTCGTTCCTTGCTATGTCAACAGCCGTCTGACCAAGATGGGCATCCCGGTATCCTGTGAGGTAGATATCTACGGAACACTGTCCGAGTTCATCGGAACCGTTGTATCCAAAGACACCGTAACACTCCTCGACATCAACAACACCGTTCCGAAGGATATGTATGAGAGCGAAATCAAAGGCAAATTTGATTACACCTTAAAAGATACCTTCATGGGATTCCACTGCGGAAATACCGCTTCCACCAAACTGGCATTCTGCTCTATGAAATATCAGATGATCATGGCAAGAACCCTTCCGGAAGAAGTAACACAGGGTACCCTCGAGGGAGATATCGTTCCTGGAGACATCACCTTCTATCGTCTGCAGAGCACATCTGACGCAAAACTGCGCGGATACATCGCAGAGGGCGAGGTTCTTCCTGTAGCAACACGTTCCTTCGGAAGCATCGGTATCTTCGCTATTCCGGAGATGGGCAGATTCTACCGTCACGTACTGGTAGAGAAAAACTATCCGCATCACGGCGCAGTAGCATTCGGACACTTCGGAAAACCGTTATTCGAAGTATTTAAAATGCTCGGTGTTGAAGTAGATGAGATCGGCTACAACCAGCCGAAGGGTGTTCGTTACCCGACAGAGAATCCGTGGGGCTAATCCGTTCCGGAAGATTCACTGAAAAATAAGAAAGATATGCAGTAACGCATAAGCAAAAGGGCGGAGCAGAGATCTAGGTCTGCTGCCGCCCTTTTTGAAAAAGAGTAGAAAAAGGAGATTCGACATGTATTTTATTGGTGTTGACCTTGGTACTTCCGCTGTCAAACTGCTTCTGATGGACGAGGAAGGCAAAATTGTAAATATTGTATCGAGAGAGTATCCGCTGTATTTCCCGCATCCAGGCTGGTCTGAGCAGAAACCGGAAGACTGGTGGGAGCAGAGCAAAGAGGGAATCCGCGAGCTGGTAAAAGACGTAGACAAATCCCAGGTAGCCGGCATCAGCTTCGGCGGCCAGATGCATGGCCTTGTCATCCTGGATGAGAACGATAACGTCATCCGCCCGGCGATCCTCTGGAACGACGGCCGTACCGCAAAACAGACCGATTATCTGAACACCGTAATCGGAAAAGAAAAACTCTCCGAGTATACCGCAAACATTGCATTTGCAGGCTTTACCGCACCGAAGATTCTCTGGGTGAAAGAAAATGAGCCGGATAACTTCGCAAAAATCTGCAAAATCATGCTTCCAAAAGATTACCTGGCATACCGTCTCTCCGGCGCATTCGTAAGCGACTACTCCGATGCATCGGGCATGCTTCTGATGGATGTCAAGAACAAATGCTGGTCAAAAGAGATGGCAGAAATCTGCGGTATTTCCCTGGAGATGCTGCCGGAGCTCCATGAGAGCTTTGACGCTGTCGGAACCTTAAAACCGGAAGTAGCAGCAGAACTTGGACTGCCAGAGACCTGTAAAGTTGTAGCAGGAGCCGGAGACAACGCAGCAGCCGCAGTCGGAACCGGAACCGTAGGCGACGGCATGTGCAACGTTTCCCTTGGTACAAGCGGAACCGTATTCATTTCCAGCAGCAAATTCGGCGTAGACAGCCACAATGCCCTGCACGCATTCGCACACGCAGACGGCCACTATCACCTGATGGGATGCATGCTGAGTGCAGCTTCCTGCAACAAATGGTGGATGGATGAAATTATCCGCACAAAAGAATATACAAAAGAGCAGGAGAATATCACAAAACTTGGCGAGAATAATGTCTTCTTCCTGCCGTATCTGATGGGCGAGCGTTCCCCGCACAACAACCCGGATGCAAGAGGAACCTTCATCGGCCTGACCATGGACACCACAAGAGAGGATATGACCCAGGCTGTTCTCGAGGGCGTTGCCTTTGCGATCCGCGATTCCTTTGAGGTAGCAAAATCCCTCGGCATCCAGATCGAGAGAACGAAAATCTGCGGAGGCGGTGCAAAGAGCCCGCTGTGGAGACGCATGATCGCAAACGTGCTGAACATCAAAGTGGACCGTATTGAGTCCGAGGAAGGCCCGGCACTTGGCGGAGCCATGCTGGCAGCCGTTGCCTGCGGTGTCTTTTCATCCGTAGAAGAGGCGGCAGAAAAAATTGTTCGTGTGACAGAGACCATCGAGCCGGAACCGGAACTGGTTGAGAAATATGAGCGCCAGTATCAGAAATTTGCAAAGATTTATCCGACCGTAAAAGATCTGTTTACAGAGCTGCTGTAATAAAAAGAGGTAAGAAATAAGATGAAGAAAGTGGAACATGGGAAAACATTTGACCGGAATGCAGCAAACCCGCCGGCGTTTGAAATCTTTCACAACACCGTGACAGAAGGCTATCCGAAGCACTGGCATACCGCAATTGAAATTATCATGCCGACCAGAGGCGAATATGAGGTTGTTGTCGGAAAAGACAGCTATAATCTGAAAGAGGGCGACATCATTATGATCAATTCCGGCGTTGTACACGGAATGAGATTCGTATCCCAGGGAGAACGGATTGTCATGCTGGTGGAACCGGGCTGTGTGGAGAATCAGGAAGAAATGGAAACGATTTTCCTGCGGCTTCCGGCCATCTACTTCAAAAAAGAGGATGAGGAAGATCCCTTCTATCTGTTTCTACGCAGCCAGATTCTGGAACTGGTGCGGGAATACGATAATGAGGGCGCAGTGATGACGCACAGAATCTGCACCGGCCTCAAAGAGCTTTTTTCAGAGTTTGGCCGCAAGGGATTTTCGGATGCCAACGCGCAGAATACGTTCGGGGCAATGAAGCAGCAGGAATATATAGAGGCTGTTTTAAGCGCCTGCCGTTATATCAATGTCCATTACATGGAGAATCTTTCTCTCGAGGAAGTAGCTGCGGTCAGCGGATTTTCCAAGTTCCACTTTACCAGAATTTTCAAGCAGTACATGAACATGACATTCTATGAGTACCTCAATTCTAAACGCGTCAAACGCGCAGAGGAGCTTCTGTACGACAAAAAGATGAGTATCACGGATGTGGCGATGAATTCCGGATTCTCTTCTTTAAGTGCCTTCAACCGTACCTTCAAGACGGTAAAGGCCTGTTCGCCGAGCGATTACCGCAGACAGCGGGAGTCGATGGTACAGGCTTTGCTGATGCAGGGATAAAAGGACTTGTATTTCACACTTTACTGTGCTAAAATGGTAGTATTCCGAGTTATAAGAATGAGATGGGGACTTAATTTTCGTACAGGAGGGCTTGAAATGAACAAGAAACTTCATTCAGAAGCAGTAGACCAGCTTTTTGAGGCAATTTTGTGTCTGAAGAATAAGGAAGAATGCTATACTTTTTTTGAGGATGTATGCACCATCAATGAACTGCTTTCGCTGTCGCAGCGGTTTGAAGTGGCGAAAATGTTGCGGGAGAAGAGAACGTATCTGGAAATCTCCGAAAAGACGGGAGCATCCACGGCGACGATCAGCCGCGTGAACCGTTCCTTAAGCTATGGAAACGACGGATATGAGATGGTGTTTGAACGGATGGAAAAGAAAGAAAATGTGTAAAATCAAAAAAGACGGTGCGATTCCAACGCAGCCGTCTTTTTTTGATTACACATTTGTTCTTAATTTTTCTTTTTCGGATCAGAAGGCGCCGCGAGGGATGCCAGTTCATCCACCATGTGCTCGATCATCTGTTTTTTCAGATAGACATCGAAACTCAGCAGACAGATAAACGAAAAGAGCTGGAGAAATTCCCGGTCCTCCTCCGGTGAGCTGCCGAACATGGACTTGGATACATCCGCTTTTTTCAGAAGATCTTCTTTTACGGATGCAATTTCTTCTTTTTCCATCTGGAAAATTTCGTCGTAGATATCTTTGATGGAAAAGCCGCTCTCCGTGCCGAAATACCGATCGGTGATCGGGGCGAGCAGTGTCTGGATATCCGTGATCGAGAGGATGTTTTTAAAGTAGTAAATAAAAACCAGAAGCATCATGTGCTCCGGCGAATATTTCTTTTTGACCGGCGGCGGGAGCAGCTTGTTTTTTGCATAGTTGTTGATCATTGTTTTTGTCAGAACCTTATCGGACTCGAAGCGGCGCGAAGAAGCGAGCTGTGCGTCCATAAAGGTCGTGACCTGGTCCATATATAAAGCAATGTTCGGGATTTCCTCCGGGCGGATGCCTTCGAGAGAATCCAGTGAATTCAGTAAATCATGAAGAATTTTATCTGAGTCTATCGTCATTTGTTATCACCTCACTGTTCCCATTATATAGTTTTTAATACCAGATAGCAAGGACTTTGCGAAAAAAGTTTCCATGATAAAAATGCAACGTATGTTCGTTCTTACTTGTAACCGGGGCGGATTTGTTATATACTGAGATGCATGTGAAAAGATTCGAAGCAGATGAAGGAGAAAGAACATGAATCAGACAGAAACAGGATTAAACCCGATGCAGATGGAAGCTGTGGAGCACACCGAAGGGCCGCTTCTGATCCTTGCAGGTGCCGGTTCGGGAAAGACGAGGGTACTGACGCACCGCATCGCCTCCCTGATCAGGGACAAAGGCGTCAATCCGTGGAATATTATGGCGATCACTTTTACGAACAAGGCCGCCGGAGAAATGCGTGAGCGTGTCGATAAAATCGTGGGATACGGATCGGAGCGGATCTGGGTCAGCACCTTCCATTCCAGCTGCGTGCGGATTCTGCGCCGCCATGCTGAACGTCTGGGATACGCCAACAATTTTGCAATTTACGATACCGATGACCAGAAATCGCTGATCAAGGACATCATGAAACGGCTCCAGATGGATCCGAAACTGTACCGCGACCGTGCGATCATGGCGGCAATTTCGTCCGCAAAGGATGAGATGATTGAGCCGGACCAGTACCGGATTGACGCGGGAATCGACTGGAAGCTGCAGAAGTATGCGGCAGTTTATGCGGAGTATCAGGCAGAGTTAAAGAAAAACAATGCGATGGACTTCGATGATCTGCTGGTACAGACCGTAAAATTATTCCAGCAGTTCCCGGAAGTGCTCGACTATTATCAGGAGCAGTTCCGCTATATCATGGTCGATGAGTATCAGGATACCAACACGGTTCAGTTCCGCTTTGTGAGCCTTCTGGCGGCAAAATACCGCAATCTCTGCGTTGTCGGCGATGATGATCAGTCGATCTACAAATTCCGCGGGGCGAATATTGAAAATATTCTGAGTTTTGAGCATGTATTCCCGGATGCGAAGGTCATTAAACTGGAGCAGAATTACCGTTCTACGCAGAATATTCTGAATGCGGCAAATGAAGTGATTGCGAATAACCAGGGACGAAAAGCAAAACGCCTGTGGACAGAGAACCCGGAGGGTGACCTGATCGATCTGCGGCAGTTCCAGAGCGGTTTTGAGGAGGCGGAGTACGTGGCAGGAGAAATCACGCGCGGCGTCCGCACGGAGGGAAAGAAGTATCGTGATTATGCAATTCTCTACCGTACCAACGCACAGTCCCGTCTTTTTGAGGAGAAACTGCTGCTTGCAAATGTTCCATATAAAATCGTGGGCGGTGTCAACTTCTATGCGAGACGCGAGATCAAGGATCTGCTGGCGTATCTGCGTGTGATCGAGAACCCGGAGGATGACCTTGCGGTACTGCGTATCATCAACGTTCCGCGGCGCGGTATCGGAGCGGCGACGATCAACAAAGTGCAGGACTGGGAGGCAGAGCAGGGCATCCGTTTCTACGATGCGCTTCTCGAGGCCGAGTATGTGCCGGGGCTGATGCGGTCTTTAAATAAGATTAAATCCTTCACGTCCTTTTTACAGGTACTCCGCGCGAAAGCAGATTATCTGTCGGTCAAAGAGCTGCTGAATGAAATCATCGAGGAGACCGGCTATGTAGCAGATCTGCAGGCGGAGGGAACCGAAGAAGCGGCAGCCCGCATCGAGAACATCGACGAGCTGATTTCAAAGATTGCGGATTATGAGGAGAGCGCCGAACAGCCATCTCTCGGTGGTTTTCTGCAGGAGGTTGCGCTGGTGTCTGATATCGACTCGGTGGATGAGGAGAGCGATTACGTGCTGTTGATGACACTGCATTCCGCAAAAGGACTGGAGTTCCCGAACGTATTCCTTGCCGGCATGGAGGATGGCATTTTCCCAAGCTACATGACGATCACCGGGGATGATCCGTCGGAGCTGGAGGAGGAGCGCCGTCTCTGCTACGTGGGCATCACGCGTGCGATGCAGCATCTGACATTGACGTGTGCGCGCCAGAGAATGATCCGCGGCGAAGTGCAGTACAACAAGATGTCCCGTTTTGTCAAAGAGATTCCGCGGGAGCTGATTTCCCTGGAGCGGGAGCGCGGGGAGATCGAAGACCGGAAGCCGAAGATGGACATTCCGACGAGAGGCAGCGTCTATGCGGCGATGAAGCAGGCATTCCGCGAGAAGCCGCAGCAGGCGAAAACCTTCAGCGCGCAGAAGGCGACGAAACTCGATTACGAAATCGGGGATACGGTGCGCCATATCAAGTTCGGTGTCGGCATTGTCACGGATATCGTGGACGGCGGAAGAGATTATGAAGTTACCGTCAACTTCGACCAGGCTGGTACGAAGAAAATGTTTGCTTCGTTTGCAAAACTGAAAAAGTTATAAGGAGAACGAGAGCGTGTCGGAAAACAAAATTCCGGCACGCTCTTTTTTCGACTGATGCGGCAGACGCTCAGGTGGTAATCAGGGTGGAATAGCCGTCGCGGCGCAGGCGGCGTTCCATCAGAATGGCATTTCCGAGCTGGCGGTAAGCGCCGACCTGGACCTTGAAAAAGCCGTCCTCGGCGAGAAGAAAAGCGGGATAGCCCTGGTCGAGAAGGTCGTAAAGCATACGGTCGGCATTCTGGCGGATGCGGAAAAGGCCGGTCTGGACACGGTAGAAGGTTTCCGGTGTGTCGGAAGGATTTTCCTGTTCCGGCGGCGTGGGACGGGGCGAAGCGGAAGCAGTGACGGTATCCGCTGTTGAAACGGACGGACGGGCGGCTTCCGTTTCCGCAGCGCGCCGGTCAGCCTCCGTGACCGTCTCGAGATCCAGCGTTCCAAGCACTGCATCCGCGATGGCGCGGGCGATTTCTTCCTGCTTTTCATCGTAGAGCGTATTGTCCTGCTCATTGTTCAGAAAGCCGGTTTCAATCAGAAGAGCCGGCATTTTCGTCCGCCGCAGAACAACAAGCCCTGGCCGTGCCTTGACACCGAGATTCCGGAATCCCAGCTCCGAGAGCGCGCCGTTAATGTTTTCTGCCATTGTCTGTTTGATGCCGGAGTTGTCATAGACAAGCGTTTCCACGCCGGTATACTGGTTCGGTTCCTCCGAAGAATTCCGGTGAAAAGAAATAAAAAAGTCGGCATCCGCCTGATTGGCCATCTGCGCCTTTTCAAACGGCGTCTGATAAACATCGGTTGTGCGGGTATAAATGACAGAGACACCCTGCTGGGAAAGAAGCTCGCCGACCGCGATGGCGAGGGAAAGATTGTCATCCTTTTCCCTGCGTCCCTCATAGACAGCGCCCGGATCACTTCCCCCGTGTGCTGATTGTAGTTTACGCAAATTGTGATATGTATTCCCCAATATATATGGGGAGTTAGAAATGTATTGAGATTAGATAGCCTTTTTCTCCAAGTCCTCACAGTAAACGCTTGAAAATAAATGTTCCAGTTCATTTCCGAAGTTGTATGAGATTTTAAGTTTGTGGTTTTCATAAACTGTTATCTGGTCTATCATTTCCACAATAATATCTCTGTCTAATTCTTCAATGTCTTTCAGTTCCAACAACCGCCTTAACCACGGTGTTTCAAAAACATCTTCTGTTACACTTTCCTTTTTCTTTTCTTCCAGCGTTTCAATCTGTTTGGAGTAAAGCGTTTCTTTTTGTTGATAGTCCTCTCGATAAGAAAGAAATTCTTCTTTAGAAATCAGTTCGTCTTTGTAATCTTCATAAATTGACTTTTTCAACTTCTTCACTCTTTCAAGCTCTGCTTTTAACTTTGTCAGTTCTATGTCTGTTGATTTTCTGATTTTTATTGCTGTGAAAGATTGTGATTTTACAAGTTCCTGCAAGTTCTCTACATTGCGGATAATCTGCTTTAAATCTCCCAGCACAATATCATTCAATACTTGAAACGGGAGCGTGTGCGGAGTGCAATAATCTTTTCCACTTCTTTTGTAAGTTCCACAATAAAATGAATAGGACTTACTTCCGTCAGCACGTCGCCAGAAATTTTTCATCATTGCCCGACCACAATCGCCACACTTGATAAAACCTGCAAAGATATTTTTATTTGTTTCTAAATCAATATCCCTATGTTTTTTCGTCAGCAGTTTTTGTACCTTATCCCACAGTTGACGGTCTATAATCGGTTCATGTGTATTTTCAACCCTTATCCAGTTTGCTTTCTCAACTGGACGCTGTTTGCTTCTCATACGTTGATGTTTCTTTCCTTGTACCATATTTCCAATATAAAGCTCATTTTGTAACATCACTTTAATCGTGGAATACGTCCAATAAGAAGTTTTCTCTAAACGATTGCAATTTTTGTAATTTTCGCCGTTGAGCTTTTTATATTCCGACGGACAAAGGATACCCTCTGCATTTAGTATTTTGGCAATGCTTTGTTTTCCTATTCCTTGTGCATACATAGTAAATACTCTTTTTACAACTTCGGACGCATATTCATCAATCACAAGTTTATTTTTATTTGCAGGAGATTTCTTATAACCATAACTTGTAAAAGCTCCGATAAATTCTCCTGCTTTCTGCTTTGATTTTACAGTCGCTTGAATTTTATTAGAAATATCTCTGGCATACTGCTCGTTGAATATATTTTTAATAGGAAGTAACATATCGTATGCCTGCTTCATACTATCAATATTATCTGTTACAGAAATAAAACGAACATTAAGCTCTGGAAATATTCTTTCCAAATATCGCCCCGTATCAATGTAATCTCGTCCGAAACGGGAAAGGTCTTTTACAACAACACAACTTACCTTGTTATCTTCAATGTCAGCAATCATTCTATGAAAGTCTGGTCTATTGAAATTCGTTCCCGTAAAACCGTCATCAATATAAACATCATATAAGATAAAGTCATCATGCTTGTTCACATATTCTGTTAAAAGTTTTCTCTGATTTCCTACACTATCGCTTTCTTCCTTATCTCCGTCCTCTCGTGATAATCTGATATAAATAGCCACGTTAAATAAGTTTGAACCTTTTTGATAAATCATTTTTCCACCTATTCAACTGCCGTACCTATGATAATATTATACCATAAAGTACGGCTTCTTTCCATTGTTTTCAAGGGTTTTACCCTCTTGATAGTCCTTTTTTTACATGAGATTTCACGATACGGACAAGCAATTCCTCTACGGAAAATTTACCTAAAAATTCCCGTTCTACGATATATTGTGCAGGTTCTTTTTTAGCCAAGTTATCAGCCCCCTTAGTCAGCTATCTATTCTCAACATACGCACATAGGCTTATCCAATATGCGTGTTTTTCACAATGTTACAGAAGCAGACAGACGGCTTTGGAAAGCTCCGTTAGTATCTCAACTATTCCCATTCTTGTGGGCAGAACCGCACCATGCGGACGTATCATTATTCTGTGAGGATAGGTCGTGGCAAAACAACTTTTCCAACAGTCGCTCTCGGATCACTGCGTGGGTCGCTCGCTTTCTTTTGAAAAGGTCGTGGCGTACAGTCCCCGTGGCTCGCTATCTCACAAACGTATCTGTCTGCTTTATTCAGTTGTCAAAGAGCTGTGGCGAAAGCGTGTTGCTTTCATGTAAAAGCAGGTGCAGAGCAGGAAAGAGGGGATTGAACAAATCATACTCTGCGGTTACTGCTTGTTATTCTTCTTCGATTTCTAAGGCGATATCAAACCCTAAAATCATTTTGATAAGTGCTTCTCTGATAAGTCCCTTTAATTCCATATCTACAACAATATAAACATTGCCGTATTCATCATAGAGTGGACGCAGACAGCACTTTGATATGTACGGGTCATAAAATGCCAGTATCTTTTCAATCGCTTTTTCGTCTCCGTCCATTGCTTGTGAAAGCAAATAGTAGGACGGCTTCTTAAATGTTTGCTTCATTTTACTGTTTCTCCTTTAGTAATTTTTTCATAAGTACCAATGAGTTATGTCGATTTTGGAATACACCGCTTCTGGAAATATTCTGCTTTTTTGCAATTTCTTCGTTGTTCATTTCCAAGAAGTAATACATCAGCAAAGTTTCACGGTTACGCTCGGATAACTGTTTCAAGGCTTCTGCCAATTCATCATCATAGACACGAATATCATTACCGCATACATTGAAAATCGTATAGTCCGTATCATAGTCGTCCCAGACAGCCAGATTTTCTACAACGATTTCTGGAAGTTCACAAAAGAGTGTTTCTTCCTTTTGTCGTCGTTTTAATTTCTTCTGATAGTCCTTAACAACATGTCGGACAACTTTCTTCAAACAACTTTCAAAACGGCATTGAACTGTTTTCTGGAAGTCAGACGGTTTCATCAATCTCACCCCCTTTCCGTTACGACGTGAAAAGTGGTTATCCCTCTTTCCGCACCATATAGGGAACGGCAGGTGTGATTTGTTAAGTTGAAACCGAAAAAATTAAAAAAATTTTTTTTGGTATGAAAAAAGCCCGCACAAAACATATAGTTTTATACGAGCTATTAAAGCTGTAAGATATTCAGTTTTTAATAAAATGCTATTAGGTAGTGTATGATTGTATAGAATTTCGCTTAAAATGTTCCATAATACAATCCCCCTTACAGCATTTGTTTTGTATTACACTTTTGTCTTTTTGGTAATCTTATAAATATATTCTTCTGGTGTAGGGCGTTTATTCCCAAAATACTTTTTGAAA
>NZ_QUJK01000023.1:0-44067 GCF_003480905.1 Blautia sp. AM28-27 | reverse complement strand
GGCCGTGAAGCAGATCGACCTGAGAACTCCGCCGGGTTTGTGTCTGTGACATAAAGAAAATTCCTCCCTCTAATTATAATGCATTGTTACCATTATATCAGAAGAAAGGAATTACCGGGCAGATAAAATACCCAAAACCATAAAAAAATACAATAATACAAAACTTTTACGGATTTTCATCAATGATCTTGCACGTTCCGCCTTTTTCTTCGAAGTAATCCTGCATCTGCGCCGACAGCACATTCACATCCTCGTACTGCTCCGGCCGCACATGGTTCGAAATCCAGGCATCGCCGCCCTCGTACAGGATCTGATACTGACTGTTATAGGAAGCTTCATATACATATGATTCCCCGTCGAGCGTGCATTCATAACGAACCGTGCGAAGCGACGCTTCATCCCGCAGCTGTGATTCCGTGTACACCCGAAGTCCGATCGCCGCTCCAATCAGAACAAAGATCGCCGCAAACACACCAACAAACGCATACCGGATCACTTTCCGTCTCCGCACTGCCTGCTGCACCAGCTGATCATTTAAGACCGCAAGCTGCTGTGCAATCTCATTCAGTTCCGAAGGCTGCTCCTCCTCTACTTCCAGCCCGCCGCCCAGCAGCACGCTCACCGGCACCTCAAACAGCTCCGCCATCCGATCCAGCATCACCGCATCCGGAACCGAAATCCCTTTCTCCCATTTCGAAATCGTCTGCCGTACCACATGCAGCTGCTCCGCCAGCGTTTCCTGGGAATATCCTTTTTTCTTTCGCAGTATTTTGATGTTATCACTCAGCATAACTGTGTCCTCCGCGTATTTGATGGGCCTATCATACGATAAAAACTGGCGTTGCGGCAAGCAACAAAAAATAACACGGCAAATTAGGTTGTATTTATCCTAAGATTTATATATACTATAGAAAAAAGTCTTAAGGAGGTACCCAAAATGACTATCGACACAAAAACTTTAATTTCCATTTCCGAAGCAAACCAAAATTTTTCCAAAGTCGCCCGCCTGGTAGACGAATGTGGTTCCGCTGTGATTCTGAAAAATAACGTTCCAAGATATCTTGTCATCGACTTCAGCAAAGCCGAGCAGGAAACCACTGCATCCGACGAGGATGTGTTAAGCATCTCAAAACGCCTGATGGAACAAAACAAAGAAGCATACGAGGTACTTGCTAAATGAAAAGACTGAGTAAAAAGCAAATTCTCATGCTGCATACTCAGTTGATTCAGCAAACTGGCGGAAGCGACGGAGTCAAAGATTACAATCTGCTGGACTCTGCTCTCGAAACGCCTTTCCAGTCCTTCGGCGGAGAAGACTTGTACCCCACCCTGCAGGCAAAAGCCGCAAGACTGGGCTATGGCCTGATCAAAAATCATTGTATGATTCTTTCCCCAGCAAATACTGATAAATATCCCTCTTCGTCACCCCGCGATCCTTCGCCACGAGTTTCATCGCTTCTTTTCTTGCAATCCCCTGATCTTCATACCGTTTCATATGTTCTTCAATCGAAATCTCCTCAAACGCCGCCTTCGCCTCGTCCTCGATTTCTTTCTGGCTTCGGCCTTCAATCACAAGCACGCATTCCCCTTTCGGGTCTTCCTGTTCGTAGCGAATGATGGCATCTTCAATCGTGGTCTGCCATGCCGTCTCGTGTTTCTTGGTCAGTTCCCGGCAGAGTGTCAGCCGCCGGTTGCCAAGCGTCTCCAGCAGCTCCCGCAGCGTTTTCAGCAGATGATGCGGCGCCTCGTATACGATCATCGTCCGCGTCTCGTTTTTCAGCCGTTCCAGCGCCAGTTTATGTTCTTTTTTATCCGGCGGAAGAAATGCTTCGAAGACAAATCTTCTCGTTGAAAGTCCCGACAGTGTCAGTGCCGTCACACACGCGCATGCGCCCGGCAGGCTTGTCACTTCGATGCCTGCCTCGTACGCCATCTTCACCAGCTCCTCACCCGGGTCTGAGATTCCCGGTGTTCCGGCATCGGTGATAAGGGCAATGTTCGTTCCCGCCAGCAGCTTCTGCACCAGCTCGCGGCCCTTGTCGTATTTGTTGTATTCATGGTAACTCGTCATCGGCGTATGAATCTCAAAATGGTTCAGCAGCTTAATGCTGTTTCTCGTATCCTCCGCCGCGATCAGATCGACCTCCTGCAGAATGCGGATTGCACGGAAGGTCATGTCCTCCAGATTTCCAATTGGTGTTGCACACAAATATAATTTTCCTGCCATGTTCTTATCTCCCGTCTCCATATAATTCCCGGATGTCCTTTGTATACACGCCCGGCGTCTCATACACAATCAGCGGTTTCTCCACGGTAATTCTCGGATTCCCGCCTTTCATCGCCTCGATCAGCACCATGTTCGGCTCCTTGTCCACAAACGGATAAACGAGCTGCATCCTTTTTGGTTCCAGATGATATTTTTTCAGCGTCGAAAAAATCTCCGCCAGCCGGAACGGCCGGTGCACCAGATAGAACCGTCCTTTCGTCTTTAAAACCGCCGATGCCTCTTTCGCAATATCATCAAACGAGCACAGCACCTCATGCCGCGCAATCGTCTTCGCCTCAAGCGCATTCGTCAGCCCGTGCTGCCCCGTCATGTACGGCGGATTGCACGTTACCACATCAAACACTTCTTTTCCAAACTGCTGCGATGCCGTCTTCACATCTCCCTGGAAAATCTCAACATCATTTTCCAGATGATTGTACCGCACACTCCGCTGTGCCATCTCGGCACTGTACTCCTGAATTTCCAGCCCGGAAAAATGCTCTCCGTTTGTCTTCGCCTTCAGCAGAATCGGCACAATTCCCGATCCCGTGCAGAAATCCATCGCCCGCTCCCCGCGCTTCACCTTCGCGTAGGACGCCAGCAGCACCGCGTCAATGCCATAGCAGAAAAGGGATGGATTTTGTATCATCCAGTAACCGTTCTGCAGATCATCGAGCCGCTCACCCGGCTTCAAAAATTCTTCTTTTCTATCCAATGAAAATCCCTCCTCCTGCTGACCGCCCAGCGCCGCATCACACAAAAAGAAGCGTCAGTTTTACCCGGCGCTTACTTTTTTCAAAATGCATTCCAAATCAATCTTATTCCGGCTGTTTTGCCTCTTCCGAAGAAGCCTGCTCCCCGGAGCTGTTTCTGTCTTTTTTCTTCTCTTTGCCTTTTTCCTTCTTATGCTTCGGCTTGAACTTGAGCTCTTCCACCGGGCACTCCCGCATTTCCTTCTCATCGTTCACATCCACCAGCACTTTTACGAGCTGACGAAGCACATTCACACCGGAAACCTCACCTTTCATGCCGTCCGGCAGCGTTACGATATCGCCGACACCCGGCAGCTTGCGGTTCAGGTATTCATAGGTTTCCTGCTCGTTTTTCAGGCAACACATCAGTCGTCCGCAGACACCCGAAATCTTCGTCGGGTTCAGGGACAGGTTCTGCTCTTTTGCCATCTTGATCGAAACCGGTGCAAACTCGGACAGATACGTATGGCAGCAAAGCGGTCTGCCGCAGATGCCGATTCCGCCGAGGATCTTTGTCTCATCGCGGACACCGATCTGGCGAAGCTCGATTCTCGTCTTAAAGACAGCCGCCAGATCCTTTACCAGCTCACGGAAATCAATTCTTCCGTCGGCGGTAAAGTAAAACAGCATCTTGTTATTGTCAAACGTATACTCTGCATCGATCAGCTTCATCTCCAGGTTGTGCGCCCGGATCTTCTTCTGGCAGATTTCAAACGCTTCTTTTTCTTTCTTGCGGTTGCTCTCCTCCCGCGCATCATCCTTCGGCGTTGCAATGCGGATGACTTCTTTCAACGGCTGGATCACCTTGGAATCGTCAACTTCTTTTGGCCCCAGCACAACGAAACCATACTCTACGCCGCGCGCCGTCTCAACGATAACGTGGTCGCCCACGCAGATGTCCAGCTCTCTCGGCGAGAAATAATATACTTTTCCTACGTTTCGAAAACGTACTCCTATAATTGTTATCATGTTATCAGTTTTCCTTCATTGTCAGGAACATAAGCTCCATGGTTAAATCAAAATTAACATTCGCGTTCAGGCGGGCTCTCGCCTTCTGAATCGCCTCTATAATCTTCTCCAGGCCTTCGTATGAGCTCTTATTTGCTCTCTCACGGATTCCATTCAGCTCCTGCTTGAACACAAGGGAATCGACCTCTTTTGTCGCCTTAAAGAGCAGAACATCGCGGAACCATAAAGAAAAGATATCGAAATAATCATCAATATTGTCTTTTTCGGCCGTCAGTTTTTTGATCGTCTCCACGATTTCATACAGCGGCATACTGTCGGCGTACTTTGCCATGCGGAGTGCATTTTCCAGCGTCTCCTCGTATTCCGGAGAACGGGCAATCCGCTCTGCTTTTCCGATATTTCCCTGCGCCAGGGACGCATCAACCTCTGCCTGGTAATCCGGCACATGCATTTCGTTCATCAGATAATCTTTCACAAGCTGGTCTCCCACTGGTTTTAAATTTAACTGCACGCAGCGTGACGAAATCGTCGGAAGCAGCGCATCCGGGTTGTCTGCCAGAAGCATGACAACTGCGTAGGCCGGCGGCTCCTCGATCGTCTTCAGCAGCGCGTTCTGCGCCTGAAGTGTCAGCTTCTGCGCCTCGTCGATGATATAAATCTTGTACGGACTGCTGTACGGCTTGATCATCACATCGTTAATGAGCTGCCCGCGGATTTCATCGATGCTGATGGTGTTCGGCTTTTCATGCTTCACATAAATGATATCCGGATGATTCTGGCTCTGTGCCTTTTTACAGGACGGGCATTCCATACAGGGCTCGACCCCGTGCTTCTCGCACTGAAGCGTCATCGCAAACAGTGAAGCCATCATTTTCTTTCCCGATCCACTCTCTCCGCCAAAAAGATAAGCATGAGATACTTTATTCATCGAAATGGCATTCTGTAAATGCGTTATGATTTCCTGATGTCCTACAACCTTCTGAAAACCCTGCATAAAATCACCCCCTGGAGTTCTTTTGTATTTCTTACTAATACTGCATTAAGTATATCACAACTTTTTCTGTTGTTCCACAAAATTCTGAATTTCGAAAAAACAGTCTTCCGGCGTAGAATTATTGGAAAATCTGCGGACAATTCCAGCTTCCGCAATTTTCTCCTCCGTAAAATCCTCACAGTCCGCCAGGAATCTCCGGCACATCTCCGCGTATTTCGGCTCTGTCTGTTTTCTTTCCCGTTCCAGTGCCCGCGAAAGCCGCAGCCCGTCGTCCACCTCGACATACAGCGGAACCATCGCCTGCTCCCCGAAGTATGCCTTTAATTTCAGATACGATTCCAGTGTCCCGATTCCGAGATAATCATGCTTCGCAAGATCAATCTGCCCGTCATCCGCCGTAAAATAATACCACGGCCCCTGCACCGTCGAATACATGCGCTCCTCGATAATCTTTCCGGCCTCCCGCAGTTCCGAAAGCCGTTTTTCATCCACAAAGAAATACTCTCTTCCGTCCTGCTCCCCGCTCCGGATCGGCCGTGTTGTATACAGGACAAACGGTTTTAAATCCAGCGCCGTCTCCTGGATCAGATTCTCATAAATATGATCTTTCCCTGACGCACTTTTTCCCATCAGATAGTAAATTTTTCCCATTTTATCTCTCCCCGAAACACAGATTCTTTATGCCTTAAACCGATATCCAACGCCCCAGATCGTCTCGATATACTGCGGCTTTGCCGTATTAAACTCTATTTTTTCACGAATCTTCTTGATATGCACCGTAACCGTCGCAATATCTCCGATGGACTCCATATCCCAGATCTCACGGAACAGCTCTTCTTTCGTGAAAACGCGGTTCGGATTCTCCGCAAGGAAGGTCAGCAGATCGAACTCTTTCGTTGTAAACTGCTTCTCCTCTCCGTTCACCCACACACGGCGTGCCGTCTTGTCAATCTTGATGCCGCGGATCTCCACAACATCATTCTCTTTCTTGCCGTTTCCGACCAGACGGTCGTACCGTGCCAGATGCGCTTTCACGCGCGCAACCAGCTCACTCGGAGAAAATGGCTTCGTCATATAATCATCCGCACCAAGGCCGAGTCCGCGGATTTTGTCGATATCATCCTTCTTTGCCGAAACCATGATAATCGGAATATCTTTCTTCTCACGCACCTCACGGCAGATCTCAAAGCCATCCACCTCCGGCAGCATCAGATCCAGGATCAGCAGATCGAAATCCTCCTTGACCGCCCGTACAAGACCGGTGTCTCCCTGGTTTTCAATCTCCACCTCAAAGCCCGAAAGCTCGAGATAATCTTTCTCCAGATCTGCAATGGATTCCTCATCCTCAACAATCAATATTTTACTCATGAAACAGGTACCTCCTGATATTTTCTTAATACAAAGTACATCGTGGTTCCCACCCCTTCTTTGCTGGTGGCCCACACTTTTCCGCCGTGGTCTTCAAGAATCTTCTTCACGATGGAAAGACCAATTCCGCTGCCGCCTCTCGTGCTGTTGCGGGACGCGTCGGTACGATAAAAGCGATCGAAAATCTTCGTCAGATCCTTCGTCGCAATTCCCTTTCCGTTGTCCTCAATCTCCACCTGCACAAAATCTCCGACATCACGCAGACGGATGTTGATGACCTTATGGCTCTTGTCCATATATTTGATGGAATTGCTTACAATGTTATTGATGACACGCTTGATCTGCTCCGCATCCGCGATGACGATCGGGTCGTCCTCGAGATAATTAAAGTATGTCAGATCCACATGCTGCGCGTCAAGCTCCAGATTCAGTTCCTCCACGCAGTCATCAAAATAATCCGCAATGTGAATCTTCGAAAACGTATACGGAATGCGGTTCGTGTCAATCTTGGAATAAAACGTCAGCTCATTGATCAGACGGTCCATCTCATTCGCTTTGTTGTAAATGGTGCGGATGTAGCGGTCCATCTTCTCCGGCGTATTTGCCACACCGTCCATGATTCCCTCGACATAACCCTTGACCGCGGTAATCGGTGTTTTCAGATCATGCGAAATGTTGCTGATCAGCTCTTTATTCTCTTTGTCAAACTCGACTTTTTCCTCCGCCGTCTCTTTCAGCCGGATACGCATCTCCTCAAAGTCCTCGCAGAGGTCATTAATCTCCGCCACGCCGCACGGTTCAACAGTGAAATCCAGATTTCCGTCTTTGATATTCTGTGTCGCCTTTTTCAGCTGCTCGAGTGGTCCGATCACACCGCGGTAAATCCAGAAGCTCAGGCCCAGACTGGTGAGCACCAGAATCAGCACAATCACGATGCCTAGCTCTTTTACCATGCCCGTAATCTGCGGCGCAATCTGGTCTGTCTTGGTGACGATAAACGCACTGCATTCTTTTCCGTCCGAGTTCTCATAGTCCACCTGTTTGACCATCCACTGTTTTTCATTGCGGAAATAAACGCCGCCCTTCAAATTGGCCCCCGGGTCACCGTATTTCGGCAGCTCATTTTCCAGCTCCTCCGACGACAGCTCCTCCGAGCCATTGTAAATGATAACACCATCCTCGCGCACCGCGATAAACGACTGTTTTTTCTGCAGTCTTGCATTCAGAACAGAGAGATAATTCGTTTCTTCCAGCTTTGCCGTATCCGATTTCGCGGTATCCTCTACTTCGTCGTACTCTTCTGATGTCATCGCATTCAGCAGCAGGGTGTTGTTCGAAATCGTCCGGTATGTTGCGTTCGCAAGACCGTATTTTTCACCGATAATCTTTGCTTTATACCCTACAAAAAAGTAAAACGTCAAGGCACACATCACGATCGGAACCAGTATGATGATGAAAAAAGAAATGATTACTCTCGTCCTTAATTTCATGCTTTTCTTCTTTTTTTCCATATAAGATCCACCTGTTTTCCAACACATATTTCGTACTTTTGCGCACAAAAAATCCCCAGTACGCAGTCTAAATTTATTATAGCACAACGCCTGAGGATTTTTCATTAACTTAGATGAATCTTTCTAAACTTTCTATAAACAGAAAAACCTGAAATTAGAGGTATTTCTTCAGGTCTTCTACTTTATCCAGTTTCTCCCACGGCAGATCCAGATCGTTTCTTCCGAAGTGGCCGTAAGCGGAAGTCTGTTTGTAGATCGGGCGGCGCAGATCCAGCATTTTGATGATTCCAGCCGGACGAAGGTCGAAGTTCTCACGAACGATGTCGGTCAGTTTGTTGTCGGAGAGTTTTCCTGTGCCGTAGCTGTCGATCATGATGGAAGTCGGATGGGCGACACCGATTGCATAGGAAAGCTGGACCTCGCATTTGTCGGCAAGACATGCTGCTACGATATTCTTTGCTACGTAACGTGCTGCATAAGCTGCAGAACGGTCTACCTTTGTACAGTCTTTTCCGGAGAAAGCTCCGCCGCCGTGACGAGCGTATCCGCCGTAGGTGTCTACGATGATCTTACGTCCGGTGAGGCCGGAATCTCCATGAGGTCCGCCGATTACAAAACGGCCGGTCGGGTTGATGAAGAACTTGGTGTGCTCATCTACCATGTCTGCCGGGATAATTTCGTCGAATACGTATTTTTTGATATCCTCATGGATCTGCTCCTGGGATACTTCCGGATCATGCTGTGTGGAAAGAACAACAGCGTCAAGGCGGAACGGTTTGCCGTTCTCATCATACTCTACGGTTACCTGTGTTTTTCCATCCGGACGAAGGTATGTTAAAGTACCGTCTTTGCGGACTTTGGTCAGCTGGCGGGCCAGTTTGTGTGCCATGTAGATCGGGTATGGCATGTACTCTTCGGTCTCGTTGGTTGCGAATCCGAACATCATTCCCTGATCTCCTGCTCCAATGGCATCGATCTCCTCATCGCTCATATTGCTCTCTTTTGCTTCGAGCGCTTTGTCTACACCCATAGCGATATCGGTGGACTGTTTGTCAATTGCAGTTACAACAGCGCAGGTATCTGCGTCAAATCCGTATTTTGCACGGTCGTAGCCGATTTCGCGAACGGTATCACGTACAACCTGCTGGAAATCAATGTGTGCGTTGGATGTAATCTCACCCATTACCATAACGTATCCTGTTGTAGTACAGGTTTCGCAAGCTACGCGGCTCATCGGATCCTGCTCAAGCAGCGCATCCAGAATCGCATCAGAAATGGCATCACAGATTTTGTCCGGATGTCCTTCGGTTACAGACTCAGAAGTAAACAGTCTTTTTTCCATTCTTTTTCTCCTTTTTTTCTTCTCTTCTCTTTTGCTTTTCGTTCGTGGGCTTTGGCTTTCCCTGAACATTTTTTCGTAAAAAAAGATCCGCAATTTTTAGCGGACCTGAATAGTAATGTTCAAATCCCCTTATTGTTCGAAAATTTCGCTCAGGCTGGCACCTTCCCGTACAGACCATTCTGTCTGGGGGTTGCCGTGGTTTCACAGATCCTATGTATCTCCACCACTCTGAATAAGAGAAAAGCAACTGAATTTTTGATTTTGTTTTTTGCTACTCTGATACACTATCGCAAAATACGCCATTCGTCAAGAGGAAATAAAAGGATTTGAGACATTTTCTTACTGTTGTCCCAAACATCCTTTCTTTTTTTCTGATTTTTCGGCTGTATCTTCTGTTATTTGTGAACAGATAAGAAAACTCTCCAAAACAGAGAGTTTTCTTATCTGCTGTATCGTTTTTTCTACTCTTCTGCTTTCATCTCGCGGACAACCTTCCGCAGCTTCAGAATCATGGACGGAGCAACAGAAAGCTCATCCACTCCCATTCGTACAAACTGCTCCGTCAATGTCAGGTCTGCACCGAGCTCCCCGCAGATTCCTGCCCATTTTCCGCATTTGTGTGCATTTTCCACCACCATGCGAATCATCCGAAGAACTGCTTCATGGTGTGGGTTGTAAAAATCATCCAGCTGCTCATTCTGACGGTCAATCGCCAGGGTATACTGCGTCAGGTCATTCGTTCCGATGCTGAAGAAATCCACCATTTCCGCCAGACGGTCGCTGATCATCACGGCAGCCGGTGTCTCGATCATAATGCCCTGCTCCGGAATTTTATACTGCACTTCCTGTTTTTTCAGCTCTTCCTCTACTTCTGCAACAATTGCGTAGATTTTTTCTACCTCTTCTGTTGATGTGATCATCGGATACATGACAGAAAGGTTTCCGTAAACGGCTGCGCGGAACAATGCGCGAAGCTGCGCTTTAAAAATTTCCGGCTGTTTCAGACAAATCCGGATTGCACGGTACCCAAGCGCCGGATTTTCTTCTTTTCCAAGATTAAAGTATTCTACCTGCTTATCTGCCCCGATATCCAGCGTACGGATAATCACTTTTTTGCCTGCCATGGTCTGCACGGCCTGTTTATATGCCTGAAACTGTTCTTCCTCCGTTGGGAAATCATTTCTTCCAAGATAGAGAAATTCACTTCGGAAAAGTCCGATTCCGCCGGCATCATTTTCCATCACATAGCCAAGGTCACCAACACTGCCGATATTTGCATAGATGTTGATCTTACGGCCATCCGGTGTAATATTTTCTTTTCCTTTCAACTCCTCAAGAAGCTTCTGTTTCTCTGCTTCTTCCTGCATTCTTTTTTCGGTTTCCTTCTGCACATCCTCCTCCGGCTCAAAGATAACCTGACCTGAAAAACCGTCTACAACGGCCGTCATGCCTGTTTTCAGACCGTTTAAATCCATCGGGACACCGATTAACGCCGGAATATTCATCATTCGCGCAAGAATCGCAGTATGAGAATTGGTAGATCCATGTACAGTCACAAACGCAAGTATTTTTTCTTTGTCCATCTGTACAGTTTCACTCGGACTTAAATCGTCTGCCACTATAACAGATGGTTCCATAGAGCTCAGGTCGTTATCTCCCTCTCCGCTTAAATTGCGGACCAGACGTTCGGAAATATCTTTTACATCTGCGGAACGAGCCTTCATATATTCATCATCCATAGCTGCAAACATCTCTGCAAAATTATCGCCGGTTGCTGCCGCTGCATATTCTGCATTTACCAGTTCTGTCCGGATCATGTTCTCCATTGATTCCAGATAGTCCTCATCCTCCAGCATCATCTGATGGACTTCAAAGATCGCCGCACTTGCCTCTCCAACTTCCCGGACTGCCTTGTCATACAGTCTGCCAAGCTGTTTTTTCGAAACCTCCACGGCTTCTTTCACACGTTTTACTTCTGCTTCCGGATCTTCAATCCGGGCTCTTTTAACCTGGTAATCATTTTTCTTCAGAACCGCAACCGGTCCCATAACAATTCCTTTATATACGGATTTCCCCTGAAAATACTGCATTTTTTATCCTCCGAGCGTACTTTTTACAGATTTGCTTCGAAAAACGCTTTCAGCGTCTCAATCGCTGCATCTTCGTCCTCTCCGTTTGCTGCAACGGTTACGGTATCTCCCTGCTTTACACCAAGTGACATCAGCATCATCAGCTGAGTCAGTTTTTTCGTTTTTCCATCTTTTGTGATGGTGCATTCCGATGCAAAATTTTTTGCCTCCTTTACCAGCATTCCTGCCGGTCTTGCGTGGATTCCCAGTTCATCTTTAATGGTATATTCAAATGTTTTCATGCTTTTATTCTCCTTCTTCTCTGTCCATAATCCGTTCTATGTGCATAGCGAGATATCCAATTTCGATCTCCTCCATCGGAAGTTTCAGCCTCTTTTCCATCTCCTCACAGATTCGTTTCGCCGCCTGAAAGGCTTTCGGAAACTTTACGGACATGTAGTCATTCATATTTACTTTCAGTTTTTCCCCACTGACCGCTCTTGCAACCATATAGCGGATATGGTTCATCATACGGTTATACGACAACGACATCACATCGATGGTATGCCCGGTGATATGCTCCACCAAAGAAATGCTCTCCCGGACTGCTCTTGCTACTTCCATGGCCTGTGAAACATTTTCCTCCACAATTGCCGAATGAACATGAAGTGCAAGATAGCCGATTTCATGTTCATCAATTTCGATCTGAAGCCGTTCTTTTAAAAGCTCCCTGATACAGGAAGCAACTTTATACTCTTTGTAAAACATCACACGGATATCGTCGGTGAGCGGATTGCTGATCTGCTCACCGTTCTGAATCCGCCGGACAGCAAAATCCAGATGATCTGCCATTGGAAAGACGATGGAACGGTCAATTTTTCCAAATTCCTTTTCTGCCTCGTCAAGCACGGCACTCGCCAGCTCCAGGCTGAGCGGAGAAACGCCCTGTACAATGGTTCTGGCATTTCCTCGCTCCGTCATCTCTGTCAGGGAATAAATGCGGGCATCGTCTCCCGGCTGTACACGCTGTCCCGTTTTTTTCCCAAATGCAATTCCTTTCCCCATGACCAGATATTCCCGGTTATTTTCTTCTTCCACACCAATAAATGAATTGTGGTTCAGTGTTTTTGCTATCCTGTACATTCTTCTCACCCGTTTTTAAGGCACAGCTTACGCGAGAATCTCAATCGCAAATAAAGGATCTCCTGCTTTTACCGGTCCGTCTGTCAAAAGACGGATTCTCTGGTTCTCCTCCAGCTCTGTGCAAAGAACCGGTGACGTAACCGACGGCGCATGTGTTTTCAGATATTCCAGATCCAGCTTCAGCATCGGATCACCTTTTTTCACGGTCTGACCGCTTTCTACCAGTGCCTCAAATCCCTCTCCGTTCAGTTTTACTGTATCAATTCCGACATGAATCAGAAGGCTGACCCCGGAATCGGTTACAAATCCAATCGCATGTTTTGTGTCAAAAACAAACGCGACTTCTCCGTCCTCCGGAGCACGCACATAAGGATCTTCCGGTGTCACAACAGCGCCGTCTCCCATCATCTTTTCTGCAAACGCTTCATCCGGCGCAGTAGAAAGGTCGGCTGCCAGTCCGCTTATCGGGCTGCAGACAGTAATCGTATCCACAACCTTCTGTTCTTTTGTTTCCTGCGTCGGTTCCGCCTCTTTTGGGGTTGGTGTATTTTCTGCTTCCGCATACGTATTCGGAGCTTTTTCCAGATAATCCTCTAAATTTGATTTTATCACAGTTACATTGGGTCCGTAAATAACCTGTACACCATTTCCTTTATGCACAACGCCAGATGCCCCTGTCGCCTTTAAAATACCATCGCTGACTCTCGCTGCATCATGAACAGTACAGCGCAGTCTTGTCGCACAGCAGTCCACATCCGAAATATTTTTCTTTCCGCCAAGACCTTTTGTGATCGCTTCACTCATGGCATCTTCCGATGCCACCCCATCGTTCTGCGCTTCTTTTCTGGCATTTACATCTGCTTTCGTATAAAGCTTGGTTTCTACATCATCATCCTCACGGCCCGGTGTCTTAAAATCAAACTTTTTAATCATGAATTTGAAGATAAAATAATACAGGAAGAAATAAAGAATGCCGACCGGAATCACCCTCATCCAGCTTGTCTTTTCATTTCCCTGCAAAATACCGAACAGGAAGAAGTCCAGAAGTCCGCCGGAAAAGGTAAGACCCACTGCGATATTCAGGATGTGTGCGATCATATAAGCTGTTCCCGCAAGAATAACCTGCACGACAAACAACGCCGGCGCAACAAACAGGAACGAGAATTCCAGCGGTTCTGTGATACCGGTTGCCATACACGCAAGTGCTGCGGAAAGAAGCAGACCGCCTGCTGCTTTTTTCTTCTCCGGTTTCGCACAATGGTACATGGCAAGTGCCGCTCCCGGAAGTCCGAAAATCATAAAAATAAATTCTCCGGAGAAATATCTCGTTGCATCTGCACTGAAATGTGCGACATTCGCAGAATCCGCAAGCTGTGCGAAGAAAATATTCTGTCCGCCCTGCACCATCTGTCCTGCCACTTCCATGGTACCTCCGACTGCCGTCTGCCAGAACGGCATATAGAATACGTGATGCAGACCAAATGGAATCAGTGCTCGCTTAATCAGACCGAAAATCAGCGTTCCAGCATAACCGGAGCCGGTTACCAGGCCACCCAGCGCATAAATGCCGTTCTGTACAACCGGCCATACAAAATACATTAAAATTCCCACAAACATATAGACGATCGTAGAAATAATTGGTACAAAACGAGTACCTCCAAAGAAAGAAAGTGCGTTCGGAAGCTGGATCCGGTAAAATCGATTATGAAGTGCTGCTACTCCAAGACCGACAATAATACCGCCAAACACACCCATCTGCAGCGACTGAATACCGCAGACAGAAGTGATGGTTCCTTCCAGAACGGATTCTGCAATTTCTCCGTTTTCCAGAATCTGACCCGTAATAGTCAGCATTGCGTTAATCGCTGTATTCATAACGAAATATGCAATAACGGCTGACAGGGCAGAAACCTCTTTTTCCTTCTTTGCCATACCAATTGCAACACCTACCGCAAAAATCAGAGGCAGGTTATCAAACACTGCACTTCCTACTTTGTTCATGATCACCAGCAGTGCATGAAGAATTGTGCCGTTGCCGAGCAAACTTGTCAGCCCGTACGTTTCAATTGTGGTTGCATTGGTAAATGAGCTTCCGATTCCCAGTAAAAGTCCGGCTACCGGAAGAATTGCGATCGGGAGCATAAAGCTTCTTCCCACTCGCTGCAGAACACTAAAAATTTTGTCCTTCATTTTTTTACTCCTTGTGTAGTTTATACTTTTTACAAGAAGAGTTTCTGCGGTTTTGCATCTTTTTAGCCGGTCTGTACTCTTTTTCTAAAACAGAGTACAAAAAAGAGACACTAACCCACATAAACAATTCCTGTTATGTATAGTTAATGCCTCCAAAAATCGAGTTACACACTACAACTGTAGTTGAATATAGCACAGATAAATCTCTTTTGTCAAGTCAGTTCTTATTATTTGAAAGATAAAAATAATTCACAATAATAGTAGTAAAATTTAAGCCAATTTCTTCGCAATAAGGTAAAATAAAATAAAAGAACGGTACCTTTTATTGCACCGTCCTTTTTGTCAACATTTGTTTTATACTGTTTTCACGCTCTTAACCGGAATTTCTGGATATCCTTTGCATTATTCACGCGCTCAATTTCAGCGCCGAGTCCACGGAGCTTTCCGTCGAAGTCCTCGTATCCGCGCAGAATGTATACAATATCATCCACCACGGTAACACCCTCTGCTGCAAGACCTGCAATAACAAGTGCTGCTCCGGCGCGAAGATCCGGTGCGGAAACCTCTGCTCCGGTAAATTTCTCTACGCCGTCGATGATCGCCGTGTTGCCTTCTACTTTAATACAGGCGCCCATACGTGCCAGCTCATCCGCATATTTAAAACGATTTTCAAAAATACTCTCTGTTACAATACTCGTACCGTTTGCCAGTGCCAGTGTAACCGCAATCTGCGGCTGCATATCGGTCGGGTAACCCGGATACGGCTGTGTCTTTACGTGTGTTCTGCCCAGACGTTTGCTTGCGCTCACACGGATGGAATCGTCAAACTCTTCTACGTCGCAGCCAATCTCCTCGAGCTTTGCGGTTGTTGCTTCCAGATGCTTTGGAATCACGTTTTTAATCAGCACATCGCCCTTTGTAGCTGCTGCTGCAAACATATACGTACCTGCCTCGATCATATCCGGTACGACCGCATAGCTGGTTCCGTGCAGGGTATCGACACCCTTGATCCGGATCACATCGGTTCCTGCTCCTTTGATGTTTGCTCCCATGCTGTTCAGGAAGTTCGCCACATCGACAACGTGCGGCTCTTTCGCTGCATTCTCAATCGTTGTATTTCCTCTTGCCATCGAAGCTGCCATCATGATGTTGATGGTGGCTCCAACGGAAACCATATCCAGGAAAATGTGGCTTCCATGCAGATCTGCCGCACTTGCCACGATTGCGCCATGACGGATGCTTACCTCAGCACCGAGTGCGCGGAATCCCTTTAAATGCTGGTCGATCGGACGGCTTCCAATGTTACATCCGCCCGGAAGCGGAACTTCCGCTCTTTTGTATTTTCCAAGCAGCGCGCCTAAAAGATAATAAGACGCACGGATTTTTTTGATATATTCATAATCAACGCTCAGATCTCCGATGGTTGCTGCATTGATCCGCACGGTATGGCGGTCGATGCGGTCCACGGTGGCTCCGATCTCTGCGATTGCTTCCAGAAGTACATTAATATCACTGACATCCGGCAGGTTTTCGATCAGGACCGTCTCATCGGTCATCGTTGCTGCCGTAAGAATTGCAAGCGCCGCGTTTTTTGCTCCCCCGATTTCCACTTCGCCCACAAGAGGATTTCCACCTCTGATGACATACTGTTCCATATATTCACCTCAAATTTTCTTTCTCATACTTAACGAGTGTGTTTTATCCAATATCTAACGAATCAAAGTCTTTTTCCTGTTTTTTTACACACTCCAGATACGCTGAAACGCACTGCTCCCCGCAGTGATTTTTCAGTCTCCCCTTATCTTAACTCAAATCTAATATTTTGTAAATCAATTTTAATATATTCCGTACTATTTCCGTTTTTTTCCACCGTTTCCGGTCAGGAATATTCAGAGAAACGTTATATGTAATTTCTAACTTTCAGAACATTTTCCTTATTATTACGTAATATTATGTTTTTGAAAATTCTCCGAATATTCCACCCGTTCCTTCTTACATGCCAATCTGCTCGCGAAGTGCCAGAATCGTGCCCTGGATATCCTTTCCGCTCTCATCGACCGTAATCTCGGCATACTGTTCATACAGTTTACTTCTCTCATCGTAAAGATCTTTGAGCGTCTGACCCTCTTTCAGCACAACGCCGCGTCCCTTCAGGTTTCCAAGACGCTTTGCCAGATCCTCATACGACAGCTTCAGGTAAACGATGGTTCCAATTTCTTTAAAATGCTCCATCGCCTCTTTTCCGTAAATGGCACTGCCGCCCGGTGCAATGACGCTTTCATCGGCTTCCAGAGTCGCATTGACCTCATTCTCAATCGCAAGAAAGCCTTCATTTCCCTCATCTGCAATAATCTCGCGCAGAAGACGTTTCTCCCGATGCTGAATCACAAGATCCGTATCAATAAACTCATACCCCAAAGCCTTTGCAAGGATAACGCCAACGCTGCTTTTGCCGGCTCCCGGCATTCCTATTAATATAATATTCCGTTTCTTCAAGTTTTATTCCTCCTGCTGTCCTGTATGTACTCTCGGAATCTTTTTGTTTCCTCTATCTCTGCAGATTTGTTCCGCCCTGCTTCATGATCTGCTCAATCTCTTTTTCGCTGACCACGTTGGCATCGTGCTGAATCATCAGCTTTAAGACGCTTGCAGAAATCGCAAAATCGATGGTTCTCTGCGGCGCAAAATCATGCGCCATCGCGTGAATCAGTCCTGCACCAAACGCATCACCGGCTCCGACTGCCTCAAAGCTGTGTACTTTGTGAACCGGGCTCTCATAGAATTTTCCGTCTTTCAGGTAAATTCCCATCCAGTCGCCGTCCTCCACGGTGTAGAGATTGCGCAGCACGCTCGCAACTGCTTTACAGTTCGGGAACTGTTTCTGAATTTCCAGCATGCCCTCTTTGTAAGACTCGATCTGTTCAATGCCGCGCGACATATCTCCATCATACGCCGGAATGCCAAGCGATGATTCAAAGTCCTCATCATTTGCAATGCAGACATCCACGTAAGACATCAGACGGCGCATGACGCGCTGTGCGTCCTTTGCTGACCACATTTTTCCGCGGTAGTTGAGATCACATACCACCTGAATTTTTTTCTCTTTGCAGAGCATAAGAGCGCTCTCCAGCGTCTTTTCGATCTCGCAGCTGATGGCCGGCGTGATACCGGAGAAATAAAAGAGATCCACGCCCTCGAGCAGTTTTTCCCAGTCAAACTCCTCCGCTTCTGCCATCGCGATCGCGCTGTAGGCGCGGTCATAAACCACGCTCGTCGGTCGGATGTTGGTTCCCTTTTCAAAATAGTAAATACCGACGCGGCCGCCGCCCCGCAGAACACGGGTCGTATCCACACCGAACCGGCGGATTTCATTGATGGCCGCCTGTCCGACCTGGTGCTCCGGCACTTTTGTCACGTAGGAAACATCGTTCCCGAGTGTTGCCAGAGAAACTGCGACGTTCGCCTCCGCGCCGCCGTAACTGGCTTCAAAGGTATCTGCCTGCAGTATTTTCAGATGCTCCGGTGTTTTTAAACGCAGCATCAGTTCTCCGAATGTAAGTATTTTCATGATAAAATCCCCTCCAGAAACATTTTGTTTTTCACCTCAATACCTTTTTATCTTACGCTGTTTTCTCCCCGGACGCAAGAAAAAAAGCGCAAAAAAGCGGCTTCCTGTTTCGATTCAGAAGCCGCTTTTTCTGCGTTTTCTCTTATTCTTTTACTGCTCCCAGTGTAATACCGGTTACGAAGTATTTCTGCAGGAACGGATATACAATCAGCATAGGAACAAGGGCGATAAATACCTTTGCTGCCTCCAGTGATTTGTTGGAGTTCTGTGCTAACTGCTGATACTGCTCTGCAGTCAGGGTTACGCCTACCGGGATCTGAACGGAGATCTGACGGATGTAGGTCTGTAACGGATAGTTCGTCTCTTTGTTCATTAATACCAGGCCCTGGAAATACTCGTTCCAGTAACCAACGGATGTAAACAGGACGATGGTTGCGATAACCGGTTTGGAACACGGAACTACAATCTGCCACAGGATACGCCACGGGCCGGCGCCGTCTACACGGGCTGCCTCCTCGAGGTCTCCCGGGATGCCGCGGAAGAAGTTCATCATCAGGAGTACGTTGAATACCGGAACAGAACCAGCCAGAACCAGTGCTGCCATCGTATCGATCATACCATAATTTTTAACGGTGATGAACCACGGAATGGTACCACCATTGAACAGCATACAGAATACCAGGATCCACATCAGGACGTTTCTCGGTTTGTACTCTGTTTTGCTCTTTGCCAGCGGATAGGACATCATAATCAGGACAACCATGGTCCATATGGTTCCAATCACAACTCGCTTGATGGAAATCCAGAAGGAATTCCAGAATGCGGAATCACCCATAATCAGGCTGTAGGATTTTACGTTTGATCCGATCGGGTAAATCGTTACAAGACCGCCCTCAGCGGCTGCTTTTGAAGAAATAGATACGCAGAACGTATACCATAACGGATAAAAACAGCTGAATGCCAGGAGAATCAGGATGATAGCATTTATGACTTTAAACGCTTTGCTGCCAAAACTCTTGCTTTCTATCATAATTTCTGCCCTCCTTAGAAAATCTTGTAATCAGCAAACTTGTAAGCACAAACATAAGAAGTAACAACCAGCACGAAGCTGACAACAGATTTAAAGAGACCTGCTGCAGTAGCCAGCGAGAACTGCATGTTTGTAATACCAATACGGTATACGTATGTATCGATGATATCACCAGTTTCAATAACCAGCTGGTTGTACATGTTGAATACCTGGTCGAAACCTGCATTCAGAACGTTGCCCATTGCCAGTGTGGTCAGAAGAACGATGGTCGGAACCAGTCCCGGGATGGTGATGTGCCATACACGTTTCCAGCGGCTTGCGCCGTCGATTGCAGCTGCCTCGTAAAGGCTCGGGCTGATGCCGGTCAGCGCTGCAAGATAAATAACTGCGTTGTAACCGAACTCTTTCCATACATCAGTTCCGATCAGTAACTGACGGAAGATGCCAGGCATGGTCATCGGAAGAACGGTATCCGTTGCACCCATTGCGCTGCGGACCGTGTTGAAAATTCCGTTTGCGCCAAGGATATTGGTGATGATGTTTGCAAGGATAACCCAGGATACGAAGTGCGGCAGATATACGATCGTCTGAACCGTCTTTTTGAACTTCATATTCTTTACCTCATTCAGCAGCAGTGCGAACACCAGCGGAATGATGATATTCAGGATAACCTTTGCGATTGCAATAATCAGAGTATTGACAAGTGCCCGTTTTGCATCCGGGATAACGGTCAGGTATTTAAACCATTTCAAACCTACCCACGGAGAGCCGAACCATCCTTTGCTCGGATTGTAATCCTGGAATGCCATTACAATACCAACCATCGGAACGATAGAAAACATAAACAGCCAGATATAACCCGGCAGAACCATTAACGTATAGTGAAAGGAATTTGACAGCCCGAGATGGCCTTTTTTCTTCTTCACGGCAAGCTCCTCCTTTGATGTCATTTTTTTAAAGTAGTGGGGTACAGGCTTTCCTGTACCCCACCCTCCACATCATACATTTACATTAGTTACTCAGCCAGGTAATCTTTTACCAGCTCAAGGATCTGATCACCACCCTGTACATGCCAGTCGGTGCAGAACTGATCCCACTCGTCAAGGCTCTTCGCACCAGTGATGAACTGAAGGATACTCTTGTCTTCCAGGTCAGAAATCTGGGTCCAGTAGGTATCCATTCCGTCGATGGTGTAGTACAGTTCAGAATAGATCTTGTGATCCGGCTCAAGTGTTGCGTATGGACGATCACCAATCAGCAGTGCATAGAATCTGTTGAACTGTCCGTTGTTGGTGTTGACATCCATATCGGTTACTGTCAGATCTCTGGATCCGTCATAGTCCTCAGAGATAACGTCTTTCAGAGTTGCGGCATCGTTTGCCAGGTTCTTGTACAGACCGTTGAATTTGCTTCCGCCCTGCTGATAATCATCTGCGCTTGCTTCGCCTTTGATGATTCCCATCAGTGCATCATACTCATACTCGCACTCGTCAGTAGCTGCCATGGTGTTACGCAGCGGATACCAGCCGATTGCTACAGAAGTATCGAAGGTAGACTCATCACGAACGAGTACGTTGTTCATGATAACAATGGCTTTCTTCACATCATCCGATGCGTTTTTGTTTACCATAGTATAAGTGGTTCCAACGTCTTTCATATGAATATTCCACTCACCGTCTTTGGTGTACAGCGGATATGCCTGCCAGTTTGCATTGTTATCGTTACGGAAGGAATCCGGGTTTCCGTATCCAAGGCTCCACCATGGTCCCATGAAGATACCGCAGGTTCCGTTCTTAACATTGTTTGCATTGTCGCCGTTGGTTGTGGTTCCAACCTCCGGGTTGATGAGGCCTTTTTCATACCAGTCATGTAAGGTGGTAAGGGCTTCTTTCATTTCATCTGTTGTAGTTCCCCAGTACAGTTCGCCGGAATCATCTTTCAGAAAATACCCCGGTGTTGCATTGAATGCCTGATATACAGCATCGAAACCGTATCCGTTGTTGGAGGAGTTCAGGAAGTTGGAGTAGGTTCTTCCGCCGTTATCAATACCTGCGATTGCATAATCCGGGCTGAGACCTGCGTCTTTAAATTTCTGAGCTACTTCGCCGAGTTCATCTACGGTCTTCGGAACTTCCAGTCCTAACTGATCCAGCCAGTCCTGACGGATAAAGTACAGGTAAACACCATCGGTATCTACCGATATGTTTGGCAGTGCACAGAAGGTTCCGTCTACGGTTGCATTGTTGATCGCACGTCCTTCGGTAGTCTCGATGATTTCTTTTACCTGTTTGGATGCGTACTGGTTGAACTCCGGCCAGAGGTCTGCAAGAAGATCTGCTCTTGCTGCCTGTACCAGGTAGTTACGGGTTGGTGCAACGACTGCATCCGGAAGGGAAGCAGATGCGATTGCCAGAGATACTTTCTGCTGGAAGTCAGATGCATTACCTGCAGTCCAGTCGCAGACAACTTTGATGTTGTAGTTATCCAGAAGGTATCTGGTGTACTGGTTGTTATCTACGGAATCGCCGTCCGGAAGTGTGGTATCCTTCGGGTCGATCTGATATCCATAATGTACTTCTACGACATGATCAAATTTTGCAAACGCACGATCGTCATTTTCACCCGGTACTGCATCATCTGCTTCATCAGCTGCTGCAACCCAGTCACCAGAACCTGCTGCATCGCCGGAGCCGCTGTCCGATGAGGTATCCTTTGCTTCATCGCCGCCTGCCGTACTTGATGCTGTTGTGCCGCTGCTCTTGCTGTTTGTGTCAGAACTGTCTCCTCCAGTGCTGCCACATGCTACCAGGCTTACGATCATGGTGCTTGCCAGTAATGCAGAAATTACTTTCTTTTTCATTTGGTGTCCTCCTTGTGATTTACGTTCTTTTTGCGTGCTCCGTTGTTGCTTTTGTCCAGGCTTACGAAGAATCCATTGTTTTTAATCATACGTTTTGCCTAAAACTTTCACATTTTCGTCACACTTTTTATGCAATGATTATACCTCTCTTCCACCCGTTTTGACAAGCATTTTTTATGTATTTTTCACAATTTATTTCGTTTTTTTAATTCATATTGTCGATTTTGTACACTATTTTAAAATTTATAGTCAATCTTGACTTTTTCTTTTTCGTTATTCTTTTATCTATTGACGGATTTTTTGTGCTTTTTCCGTCATTTTGTATATTCCTCGTATTTTCAGACATTTTACCTGCAGAGCCTTCTACCGGCAGTTCCCTCCGAATGCCGGGCAGCACAATAAAAAAGAACCTCTTATCTCTCCCCGGAAATACTTCTTTCCGGAAACATAAGAGGTTCTTTTTCTTTTTTTGTTCTTTATTCTGCTTTTTTCTTCTCTTTTGGAATAATAATATTCAGTACAATCGCCGCAACAGCTGCCGGAACAATACCGGAGCCGCCGAAAATCAGCTGGATATAATAAGGAAGCTCAGAAGTTGCTCCCGCTGTGGAACCAAGGCCGTAGCCAAGACCCAGTGCAACAGAAACGATCGTGATCTCACGGCTCGTAATCGGCTCTTTTGTGATGAGCTGGATACCGGAAACCAGAATTGACGCAAACATCATAACGGCTGCACCGCCGAGTACGGACTGCGGCATAATGGATACAAATGCTGCAATCTTCGGGCAGAGTCCGCAGAGGATCAGGAAAATGGCTCCGCAGGAAAGTGCCATACGGTTTACGATTTTTGTCATCGAAATAATGCCGACGTTCTGTGCAAAAGAAGTATTCGGGAGAACGCCAAGTGCTGCTGCAAAGCTGGATCCGAGACCGTCGCAGATGATACCGCCGGAAAGCTCAGAATCGGTTGCCTCGCGGTCCATACCGCTCTCTACGCAGGCGCAGATATCGCCGACCGTCTCAACGGTTGTTACGATGAACATGATCGCTACCGGGAGAATTGCCTCCACACGGAAGACTGGTTTTACCTCAGCCAGTTTTCCAAAGCCTGCAATACCAGGGAGCGCGAACCAGGACGCATCTTTTACCTGCTGGAAATTGACAACCCAGGAATATGTATAGGAAACAGTGCTTCCATCCTCAAGAACCGCCGTTCCGGTATGCGGCAGAACCATGGTCATAATAATAGCTACCACGTAGCCGACTAAAATACCGATCAGAATTGAAGCCGTACTTAAGATTCCCTTCGGATTTGTAAAGTGCTTCAGTGCCAGCGTTACAATCAGAACGACCATGCCAAGGAACAGGTTCTGTATGGAACCGTAATCGTTCGTTCCGGAACCGCCGCAGAGATAATTGATTCCAACCGGAATCAGCGAAAGACCGATCGCCATAACGACGCAGCCGGTAACAACCGACGGGAAAAATTTACGAAGCGGCTTTAAACAGACGCCAAGCACGCCCTCAAACAGACCGCCGACAATTGTCGCACCAAGGATAGCGCCGTACGTCAGCGCGCCCTGTCCCAGCACGGCTGTCACGCTCTTGAATACGCCGAGGAATCCAGAAGATGTACCCATAACAATCGGCACTTTACCGCCGATCGGTCCAATCGAAAACATCTGTACCAGTGTTACAATACCGGCTACTGTCATTGCATTCTGCAAAAGAGCCGTACGAAGTGCACCGTAGCCCGCATCCGCCGTCAGACCGCACGCTCCCATGATGATCAGAAGCGGGGTGAGGTTTCCTACGAACATCGCCATTACATGCTGCAATCCAAGCGGAATCGCCTGCTTCAGCGGAATCCGTCCTTCAAAGGTGTACGGGGTTCCCATAGCTGAACTTTTTTCTTTTTTCATTGCTTTTCTCCTGCTTTTGTAGATTTGGGCTGCCTTGCCTTTCGGTATGGAATATGCCCTGCACAGCCGGAATTTTTCCGGCAAAGCGTCCTTGTTTTTTCTTATAGATACTTATAAGTTTTTCTTTTTAAACAAGTCTTCTTCATAAGCTGTGCTTTTATGTAAAAAGATTATCATGTTTCTTTTTTCCCGTCAACCCGCATCTTGTACAGAATTCCATAAAAAGGAGACACCGGTCTGTGTTCCTCATCTCACAGATCAATGCCTCCTTGTTTTCTTCCTTCAATTTAAGCGTTCTGGAAATCCTCAATCGCTTTTACGGTGCGGTTATATTCTTCCGTCACCTTCTGCATCAGATCATCCGTCTCGGTCTCCTGCAGCGGTCTTAACCGCTCGGTCAGCTCGGCGCTTGGCTCGTACAGATTTTTAAAACCAAGATTCTGGCACACGCCTTTTAATGTATGAGCTGCACGGAATGCAACCTCAATATTTCCGTCCGCCAGTGCCTGGCAAAGCTCCTGATAGCTCGGATCCTGCGGAAATTTTAAAATGATCCGCTGAATTAGAGATTCACTGCGAAGCCGCTGAACGGTTTCCTCGTAATCTGCTCCCATCTGCATGTAGCAATCTTTTAATGTCATCTTCTCTTCCTCTTCCCTGTATGCAAATTCATTACATATTAATGCAAACAAGTTCTTTATCAATACATAAATAATTATATTTCTCACGCAAGCTCTTGTCAACTTCTGCTTTTCATTATTTTTGCATTATTTTTGTTTACTATACGCTCTATTTCTGAACATAAAACATCTTTTTTCTTACGTTTTTCTTACGTTTTTATCTTACCTGTATATTGCATTCATGCATAATAATACAACTTACTCGCATATTCTGTCGTTTTATTCACACGGTACCGCGTGAAAGTCTATTTCTTCTGTCTAGTCTCGTTGCAAAATGTAATGTTTTTTGTACACTGTAATTTTCGTTATTTTTCTGTGTTTCTTCTATCTTTTATGCAAAAAGGGACCCCCGGTCTTAACCGGAGATCCCTTTGGATTTCTCAAAATCAGATTAGCAGATTCCCTGAGCCATCATAGCGTCAGCTACTTTCTCAAAGCCTGCGATGTTAGCGCCCATAACATAGTCGCCCTCATGGCCGTAACGTTTTGCAGCATCAACCATGTTGTGTGTGATGTTGATCATGATATTTTTCAGTTTTGCATCAACTTCATCGAAGGTCCAGGACAGACGCTCGGAGTTCTGGGACATCTCGAGTGCGGATGTTGCAACACCACCTGCATTTGCAGCTTTTCCAGGTGCGAAGATTACGCCGTGCTCCTGCAGATATTTGGTTGCTTCCAGAGTAGTAGGCATGTTAGCGCCCTCGCATACTGCAGTGCATCCGTTCTCAACAAGTGCTTTTGCATCCTCAAGCAGCAGCTCGTTCTGAGTTGCGCAAGGAAGAGCAAGGTCTGCTTTTACAACCCATACGCCGCGTCCTTCGTGGTACTCAGAGTTTGGACGATATTTCTTGTACTCGGTCAGACGGGCACGATTTACTTCTTTGATCTCTTTTAATGCAGCTACATCGATTCCGTCTGGATCGTAAACCCATCCGTTGGAGTCAGAGCAGGTGAGAACTTTCACACCAAGCTGAGTAGCTTTCTCGATTGCATAGATTGCAACGTTTCCGGAACCGGATACACAAGCGGTCTTGCCTGCGATGTCGATGCCGTTCAGTTTCAGCAGCTCCTGGGTCAGGTACAGCAGTCCGTATCCGGTAGCCTCTGTTCTTGCTAAAGATCCGCCGTAGCTTAAACCTTTACCAGTCAGAACGCCTTCGTATACGCCGCGGATTCTCTTGTACTGTCCGAACATGAAGCCGATCTCTCTTGCGCCTGTTCCGATGTCACCAGCCGGTACGTCGGTGTCTGCGCCGATATATTTGCAAAGCTCTGTCATAAAGCTCTGGCAGAATGCCATGATCTCTCTGTCAGATTTTCCTTTCGGATCGAAGTCAGAACCACCTTTACCTCCGCCGATCGGAAGGCTGGTCAGTGAGTTTTTGAATACCTGCTCGAATCCCAGGAATTTGATAATACCAATATTTACAGAAGGATGCAGACGGATTCCTCCTTTGTAAGGTCCGATTGCACTGTTAAACTGTACACGATATCCGGTGTTTACATGAGCCTGTCCTTTATCGTCTACCCACGGCACACGGAATTTGATCTGACGCTCTGGCTCTACCATTCTCTCCAGAAGAGCGACTTTTCTGTATTTTTCCTCGTTTGCTTCAATAACAGGGCGAAGAGATTCCAGAACCTCTTTGACTGCCTGATGGAATTCCGGCTCAGCTGGGTTTTTTGCAACTACGGACTCAATAACCTCATCTACGTATGACATGTTAGTTTCCTCCTTGAAATTTCTCCCTTAATGTAGTGCAGAAAGATTTCTTTAAAAGATCCATCTGCGGTTCTCATCAGCCTTAAAGCGTGGAGAAAATCATTTCCGCACTCTCTCGCGTCTCCGGTGGATTCTCCCGTCCTCCGGATCACTTAATTTTATAAGGTCAACGATTGGTTGATATTATAGCATAAAATATCCGGTTTTTGCAATATTTCACGCAAAAAATTCCTAATAAATCATGATTTTGTAGCGTTTTCTAATATTTACCCAGTATTTTTGTCGATTTTGTATATTTTTACCGAAAGTACTATAAAATTTCGCGTGCTGATTCTTTAGAAAATAAAGATTAGCTGCGGTTTTTTGTTTTTATATTAGGTGTTTTCGATTTTTTCTTCACGCTCCAGCCAAAGGTTCCCTGCTTTTTCCCGATTCCAAAGTACTCTCCGTGGGAATACACAATCGGTTTCGCGCGGTTCAGATCGAAGCGGCCGCGCTCATCCATGTATGCCTCATCCGCATGGACAGCCACAACTTTTGCAAGAAACATGTGATGCGAGCCCAGTTCGAGCACCTGCTCCACTTTACACTCGATATTAACCGGCGACTCCCCGATCATCGGTGCGGAAATCTCCTCCGCCTCGACTTTCGTCAGTTTCATCTCTTTGAACTTATCCACATCTCTTCCCGAGCGCACGCCGCAGTAGTCGGTCGCATAGCAGAGGTCCTCCGTCGTCAGGTTGATGACGAACGCACCGCTCTCTTTGATCATCTGATAGCTGTAGCGTTCCGGCCGCACCGAGATCGATACCATCGGAGGATTCGTACACACCGTGCCGGCCCAGGCAACGGTGATGATGTTGTCCTCCCCGTTCTTTCCGCGCACCGACACCATGACCGCCGGCAGCGGATACAGCATATTTCCCGCTTTCCATGTCTGTTTTCCCATTCTTATTTCTTTCCTTTCCTCTTTTTCACTCTTTTATGACCGAAAAAAGCGTGCCCCGGATCTGTTTTCAGGCCCGGAACCACGCTTTTTTATTTTTTCTGTTTTTACTGATTCTGCAGCGCCATCATAAATGCCGGAATCAGCTGTTTCTTTCTCGATACAACACCCTTCAGCTCGCAGCTGACCTCGTTGACCGGAAGATCTTCAAAAGCTTTTTCGATGACTTCCTTTGCCCCGCTTCCATAATACAGAAGCTCTGTAGATTCTTCTATAATATTGGTCAGCATAAAGAATACCATCTCGATGCCGTGTTTTCCGCACTCGCTTTCCATCTGCGGCAGAAGCTGTTCCTTGATGGATTCCAGTTCGCCCGCATCGAGGGATGTAATCTGGCCGACACCAAACGTAACATCGCCCATGATGAATTTTTTGAAATCCTGGTAGAAAATTTCTTCCGGTGATTTATCTTTCAGGTTGCTTCCTGCACGGAACATTTCGGATGCAAACTCCGGAATGCTGATGCCTGCAATGTCCGCCAGTGCCTCTGCTGCCGCTTTGTCAAGAAACGTACACGTCGGCGACCGGAACATCAGCGTATCGGAAATGATGGCTGCGCAGAGCAGTCCTGCGATGTTCGGCGCGATCTCCAGCTCTTTTTCCTTATAAATTTCATACATAATCGTTCCCGTGCAGCCCACCGGCTCATTGCGGAACATAACCGGCGCCATCGTCTCAAGTGATCCCAGACGATGATGGTCGATGATCTCGAGAATCTCCGCCTCTTTGACGTTATCGACCGCCTGTGATTCCTCATTGTGATCGACGAGAATCAGTTTCTTTCCTGCATTTCCGATCAGGTTCCGACGGGAAATCGTTCCCACATATTTTCCTTTCTTGTTCAGAATCGGGAAATCGCGGTGTCTCTGATTTTTCATAACTTCTTTGATATCATCGAGGAAATCTTCGGTGTTGAACGTGATCAGATTGCTTCTGCGCATCAGATATTTGACCGGAATACTCTGGTTAATCAGACGCGCAATCGTATACGTGTCATGCGGACTGCTGATGATCACACAGCATTTTTCCTCTGCAAATTTCTGAATCGTTTTCGTCACCTTTGCGCCAAGTCCGACGATAATGCAGCTTGCATCCATCTCGATTGCACAGAGCTGGTCCTCCGCACGGTTTCCGAGAATGACAAGGTCATCTTTTTCGATGTAGTTCTCCATCGTATCCGGATGGAATGCGCCGACAACGACTTTTCCGCGGATAAAATAACCATGTTCATTTCCGACAATAACCGAACCATCCAACGTATCCGCGATACTGCGGTATTGCGTCCTTGCCAGTGACATGACATGGCTGTCATAAGAATCCATATAGGATTCTGCGATATCACTGACCGTAATCACGCCCTGCAGATCATTGTCCGGCGAAGTAATCGGCAGTGTGACCACGTTGTTGTTTTTCATCATGGAATACGCTTTCTTCACGGAAATCGTGCCCGGTACGCTCGGCACCTCATGGATTTCAATTTCCTTTACCTGCGTTCCCGCATTCGGCAGATACCCCGGTGCGCGCACGCCAAAACGCTTCAGTACATACTCGGTCTCCTCATTGATCTGACCGGCACGCCGCGCCATGTAGGTTTTGGTTTTATCTGTCCTGTTCTTGATATCCGCATAGGCAATCGCCGAACAAATGGAATCCGTATCCGGATTTTTATGTCCAATTACATAAACTCTTGAATTTGATTTCATAATAGTACTCCTCCCTTCTGTATGTTTGTGGTATACAGTAAGTTCGTCCCGGTAGTTTTACTTCTTTTTTTGTAACGACTACAGTTACTGCTCACTTCGTGACCAGTAACCGCCGCCCTGCACATGCAAATTCGCTCCGCGAAGTTCCGGGCGGCCACCTGAATCACTTTCTCCTGCAGCCGCGCAGCAAGTGCGCGTCTCAGTAATTTTGGTAACGACTACACACATATTACCATCCTTTTTTCATCTGGTCAAAGAAAATCTTTTATGTTAAGATAAACGCAGATAGAAAAACGTGCAAAATTGAACCCGATTTTTTCATAAATCCACAATTTTCCTCTCGTTTTCCTGTTATTCTTACGAAAAAGGGGTGTTTCATTATGTCAGAAGAAAAATTAACCATGGATGACTTCTCCGCAGAGCTGGAAGCTTCCTTCAAAAAAATTGAGGAAGGCGACATGCTCACCGGAACCGTCATCTCCGTAGATGAAAAAGAGGTGATTCTCGATCTGAAATACTACGCAGAGGGCGTCATCCGCGCCGAGGACTTCAGCAACGAGCCTGGCTTCTCCTTAAAAGACGCTGTTCAGGTCGGTGACGAAATCACCGCAACCGTGATCCGCAAAGACGACGGCCACGGCAACATTCTTCTCTCCCGCGCAGAGGCAAACGATATCCTCGCATGGGAAAAACTCGCACAGTACAAAGAAGAGAAAACCGTACTGGATGTAAAAGTCAAAGGAATCGTAAACGCCGGTGTTATCGCTTACGTCGAAGGAATCCGCGGCTTCATCCCGGCTTCCAAACTCTCCCTGAACTACGTGGAAGATCTGAATGAATACTTAAACAAAGACATTCAGGTACAGGTTTTTGACCTCGACAAAGAAAAAGACCGCCTGATCCTCTCCGCCCGCGAGCTTCTCCGTGAAAAAGCAGATGAGGACCGCAAAGAGAAAATTTCCAACGTAGAAGTCGGCCTTGTTACCGAAGGAACCGTGGAAAGCCTGCAGCCATACGGCGCATTCATCAACCTCGGAAACGGCCTCTCAGGCCTCGTCCACATCTCCCAGATTTGCGCCAAACGCATCAAACATCCGTCCGCAGTTCTGGCAGTCGGCGATAAAGTCAAAGTAAAAGTCATTGCCATCAAAGACGGCAAACTCAGTCTCTCCATGAAGGCACTCGACGACGTTGCCGCCGAAGAAATTCAGGAAGAAACCATCGAACTCCCGGAGACAGAGGAAGTGACAACGACATTGGAATCGCTGTTTAAAAATATTAAGCTGAACTAAAGCTGCATCAAAAAAACAGACTTTCCATTCTCACGCATTCCTGCGTGTATCTGGAAAGTCTGCTTTCTATTATAAGAATTCTATTAGCCCTTTACAGCTCCAATCACAATACCTTTCACAAAGTATTTCTGGAAGAATGGATACACAACCAGAATTGGAAGTGCTCCCATAACTGCAACGGCCATTTTGATACCAGTTGCCGGAAGTGTAATGCTTTGTGTCAATGCTCCTCCTGAAGCACCGCTCATCAGATACTGCACATCCAGAAGCATCTTATTCAGCAGAACCTGAATACTGTACAGTTTATCGTTGTTGATATAGTACAGACCATTCAACCAGTCATTCCAGTATCCGAGGCCGACCAGAAGTGCCAGTGTAGCAATAATCGGCGTAGACATCGGAAGAACAATTTTTGCCAGAATTCTCCACTCACCTGCTCCGTCAATTCTTGCAGCCTCGATGACCGCATCAGGAATATTGGTGGTGAAATACGTTCTCATCATGATGACATAGAAAGCTCCCATCAGAAGATTTGGAACAATCAGTGCCCAGATGGTATTTTTAATATGAAAGATTCCAGTCCACATCATATAGGACGGTACCAAGCCACCGTTGAACAACATCGTAAAGAAAATCACAAAGGAGAAAAATGCTTTTCCCGGAAGCTCTTTTCTTGACAGTGGATAGGCAAACAGTGTTGTCAGAGTCAGGTTTGCCACGGTTCCGACTACCGTTACCAGTGCGGAAATGATATAACCTCTTACAATACTGCCTGAATCTACCAGCAGTGTTTTGTATGCATCAAAACTGATTTCACGCGGCCAGAAAGAATATCCATATTTTAATAGAATGTTCTCTTTGGTGATTGATGACATAATCAGCAGAATAAACGGGACGATACACATAGCGGACAGTAAGATCATAATCACATTAGCTGCAATCTGAAAGCTTTTATTTCTTTCAACCATTTTTCATACTCTCCCTTCGCTTAGAATAATGCACTGTTTTCGTCCAGTCTTCGAACAATCAGGTTTGCAATCAGTACCAGTGCAAATCCTACCAGTGACTGATAAAGACCTGCTGCAGATGCCATACCGATGTTGTTCAGCTCCATCAATCCACGATATACGTAAGTATCGATGGTGTTTGTCACGTCGATCAGCGGTCCGCTGTTCATTGGTACCTGATAGAACAGTCCGAAATCGGAATAGAAAATACGTCCTACGCTCATCAGGGTCAGTGTGATAATGGTTGTTTTCAGTCCCGGCAGTGTGATATGCAGAATTCTCTGCCAGCGGTTCGCACCGTCGATAGATGCAGACTCGTAAAGACTGGCATCCAATCCTACTACCGTTGCATAATAGATAATGCAGTTATATCCCAGGTTTTTCCATACATTGACAAAGATCAAAATGAATGGCCAGTACTTCGGATCAGAATACCATCCGATGCCCTGTTTTCCCATTGGTTTCAGAATACTGTTATTAATGAATCCGGCATCTGTGCTGAGGAATCCATATACCAGGTAGCTGACAACGACGATAGAAATCAGGAACGGTACCAGAATTAACGTCTGGTATATTTTCTTTCCCATCGTGGAACGGATTTCATTCAGCAGAATTGCCACTGCAATTGCAAGTACGGTTCCGACTACGATAAAGATTACGTTGTATCCCAGTGTGTTTCTTGTAATTGTCCAAGCATCTTTTGTCTTAAACAAAAACTCAAAGTTTTTAAGACCTGTAAACGGGCTTTTGAAGATTCCCAGACTGTAATTATATTTCTTGAATGCAATGATAATTCCAGCCATAGGCATATAGTTATTGATAAATAAGTATACAAGCCCCGGAAGCAGCATCAGATACATGGGAATAAATCTGCGGATTTTACCCCAATTTCTTTTCATCTTCCCAGCCTCCATTATTTGTTGGCTTCCAGCCAATCATCTAACTGTCTCTGTTTCTCAGCGATGATGGTATCTGCTCCTGCTGCTTTCAACTCATCCAGGAATTTCGGAATGGTAGTTTCTGGATCCAAGGAACCGCACTGCAGTGCAGGACCATATTTGGCAGTTACGTTTGCGCATGCAGTTACTTCGTTCTGTACATTTGTGTTGTCCCATGCAAAACCTTTGGCCGGAGAAACAACCGCATTGTTGTTGAACTCCTGGGTCTGATCCCAGATATCCGGATCATTTCCTTCCCATACATAGGAAATTGCCTCATTCGGCCAAGCCCATGGAAGACTGGTGTAACCTGTGTTACTTGCTGTTACACCGTCTGGGTAGTTGATGACACCGTTGTCTTTGTCTGTAAACTCATAATGAGTTCCTTCCAGACCATTGATAAGAATATTTGCCAGATCCGGGTTTGTGTAGATCTCGTTTAATACCTGTACAGCTCTTTCCGGTTTATCACTGTTATGCGGAACATACCATACAATGTCAACACGTGTTGTGGTAGTATATGGTTCTACCAGATTCAAAACAACGATTTCTTTTCCGGACTCTTTTTCGATCTCCTGCTCGATACCTGGTTTTGTATTTGTAAAACGTCCAAAACCTTTACCAGAACCAATCAGACTATTTGCCATTTCAGTAGAAGTGGAAGCATCCGGCATGATCAGACCTTTCTGCGCCCAGTCATAGCGAAGTTTCATTTCGTTCATATATTTATCTGTTGCGTAGTAATTAATAACTTCTGTGCTGTCAGAAGATACACTCTCTAAAGATCCGATATCTCCACCAAGGTCATCTGGATTTGTCATAAGGCTCATGGAACCCACATGAGAAACAATGGGATATACATCTGGATACATTTCTTTTACTTTTTCAAGGAGCGGCTCCAACTCCTCTTCTGTTTTAATAGAACTATAGTCAATTCCGGTTGCATCTGCCATCTCTTTATTCATAGCAAATCCCCATCCCGTTGCTTTCTCTTTATTGGACGGAACACCATAAATATTGCCGTTAAAGGTTACACATTTCCAGTCGGATTCACTGATTTCAGATTTCATATCGCTGCCATAGCTGTCCAGATAATCCGTAATCGGAAGGATCTGTCCGCTGCTGATTGCAGATGTTACATTTCCACAGTACTCATACATCAGATCCAATTTTTCAGAAGATGCCAGTGTCAGGTTGACCTGCTGATCATAACTTCCAAATCCAACACGAGTCAGCTCAACTTTAGTATTGAATTTTTCCTCGGTGATTTTGCTTGCTGCCTCAGAAATTTTTGCGCAGTCATCTGTGCTGGCATCGCCAGGTGCCAGAATTTTTACCGTATAGCTGTCCTGATTGCTGCTGTCTGCGCTCTTGGAAGATCCGTCATTTGAGCTGGACGCGTTATCGCTTCCGCAACCTGCCAGCATACTTCCCGCCATAACAGAAACAAGTAAAAATGCCATTGCTTTTTTCTTATTCATTACATTTCTCTCCTTTGTTCTTTTCTTTGTTTTACGAATAGCTATATCCTATCAAAGAAATATCTCTTTCTCTATAAAATCTGTGACTTTCTCTTTATATATTGTGACATACCACTGTAACTTTCGTTATTTTAACGAATCTGTATACTTATTTCTTGAAAACACACGACATCTATATTAGAATAAATGGCATGTTCCAACAGTTGAAACGCTCACACGATTTTTCTTATATTGTTATATTTTGGGAGGTTCTTATGTTATCTCGTAAAAATTTTTACATCTCATCAAAAATTTTTTTCACCTTTATAAGCCTTATCATGCTTATTCCGCTTACATTTCTGACGATATTTTTTGATTTCTACTCACTTCGCCTGCTGAACCGCGAAATCGCTTCTGCAAATCGAAATGCTCTGTTTCTCTATCAGGAACAGTTAGAAGCAGATCTTTCCCAGATAGAAACCTCAATGGCACAGAACTGGGCTACGAACTGGAATTATCAGAAACTAAAATATAAACTTGATCCGCTCGATGTTCATTTAAATACACTCTCCATTGTGAATAAAGCACGGGAACAGCTTGCTCTGACAGAATGTCTCGGTGCTGTCTATATTTATTCTGCTCCCAATGATGTCTGCCGCTGTGCCTATCAGGACTGCTATTCCTATAAAGAATTAATAACAATGCAGAATTACGTAAAATCCCTTGATTTTGAATCAACTCCCAAATCCTGGTTTTACGATAAAGTCGGTGATAAATACTTTTTGGTTCGCCTTATCGGTTTTTCCAATGCCTACAGTGTTTCTCTCGTAGATTTTGATCTGGTCATGGCTCCATCTCGCCTCGCCACACAGACGCATAAAACTAGTTCACTCGTCTATCTTTCCAACGACGGAACCGTATTAAATCCTTCTAAAACCATTACAGAAAATAAACTGACCTTTTCGCCTGAAGACAATAACCACATCAAAAAAGGACAAAAAGAAAACTTTTTTGTTGTACAGGATCGCTTAAAATATGCTGATATTACCATGCTTTACCTTTCCCCTTACCAGGGAAGCCAGTTTTATTTAAATGCGACACAGATGTTTGCCATCATTGCCTCTGTGCTGGCACTGCTTTTGATTCCGTTCATGTGTTTTTTGGCCATCAAAATTTACTTTTCTCCATTAAGAGATGCAATCGCTACCATGGAGAATATTCGAAACGGTAAATTGAACTCAAAACTGCAGGAAACACAGTTTATCCGTGAATTTTCCGTCTTTAATTCCACTTTTAACCGAATGATGGATGAAATTCACAATCTGAAAATCCGCACTTATGAAAATAAGCTGATCATTCAAAAATCTCAGCTGCAATATTTTCAAATTCAGTTGAAGCCTCATTTTTATCTGAACTGCCTGAAAACTCTTTACGGTATGATTCAACAGAATAAAGGAAACGATGCACAGCAAATGATTTTATATGTTTCCCAGTATATCCGCTATACCTTCCGCGACAACAGCAGTCTTGTGCCACTGCAGACGGAACTGAATCAGGTACAGAATTATTATAAACTTCAGAAGCTAAACACAAGAGATTCTTCTGAGCTGACCATTTCTGCCGATCCCGCTGTTTCAAAGTTTCCGGTTCCCATGCTCTGCATTCAAACATTCGTCGAAAATTCTTTTAAGCATGGGCGAATCTCCAGCCAGCCGCTCAATGTACACATTTCCGTACAGCTGACAGAGACTGAAGAAGGAAATTATTTAAATATCAGTATTCAGGATAACGGAACCGGATTTCCGGACGAATTTCTGCAGTCCTTTCTGCAACATACAGAAGATGCAGTAACCGGACAGCACATCGGTATACACAATCTCCGTCAACGACTTACCTTACTTTACGGTGATCAGGCCGGACTGATCTGTATGAACAATTCCTCCGGCGCCCTGACAGAAATTATCCTGCCCATCCAGGAAGAACCAAATACCAGTTCAGAAACTAAAAGTAGCTTACTCTCAAACGAAAATTTGTTTTCATTATCCTAGAAAGAGGAGGAATCCCGAATGAATGTATTGATTATTGATGACCAACCCGATGTTGTCGCCGGTATTCATTCCGGCATCAACTGGGATGCGCTTTCCATCCGACAGGTTTTCTATGCTAACGACATTATCCGTGCGCGTGAAATTCTTTCAAACAATTCCGTGGATATCATGCTCTGCGATATCGAAATGCCGCTCGGCAGCGGTCTTGAACTTTATGAATGGGTTGCGGAGCATTTTCCAGAAATCAAATGTATTTTTCTCACCTCACATGAAGATTTTTCCTATGCACAAAAAGCACTGCAACTCGGCGGATTCGATTATCTGATTCAGCCCGCTCCCTACAGTGCAATTGAGGTTTCCATTCAGAAAGCAGTCCTGCAAATTCAAAAGGAAAAAAAGGAAAAATTTTACAGTGAATATGGAAACTATTTCAGCAAACGCGAAATGGATCTTCTTGATGTGCTTTTAAATGAATTTTTGCAGAAACAGCCTGCAGAACCGCAGAATATCCTGAGTTTTCTGGACACGATCTCCATAAAACTCGATCCCGGCCGTTCCTGTGTTCTGACTTTGATTGATATTCTCGAACAGGACACGCCACATCCAGTTCGTGACCTTTCTCTCCTCCGCTCTATCCTGCAGAATGTCATTTCCGAGCTGTTTAAGCCGTTCACTAAAAAACTGCTTTTCTGCCATGTCCACGAACAGGTTTTTGCCCTTATTTTATACGAAACCGATAATTTTACAAAAGATCAGGTGCAAATTTATTTGCATACTTTTGTGGAAGCCGCTTCACAGTATCTCCACTTTAAAATAGCATGCTACTGTGCTCATTCTGCAAATTTTCTTCTGCTACCAGATAAAATACAGCAGCTTTTGGAACAGCGCAGTGAAAATGTGGCAAACTATAGCGGTATTTTTTATCAGAAATCCAGTATTTCCCAGGTTCCCTACACCCCTCCGGATTTTGTCCACTGGAATGTCATGCTCTCCTCTGGTTATTACGATGCCGTCCGTGCAGACATGCATGATTATCTGCTCCGCCAAAAAGAATCCGGTCATGTAAACCAGAAAATGCTCAGTCTCTTTTTACAGGATTTTCTTCAGCTCTTCTATCAGATTCTGAACCATCACCACATCGGTGCACACGGTGTTTTTGAAAAAGAATACGATATTCACGCTCTGAACAACTCCTGTCATTCTATAGAAGAGATGCATAAACTGCTTGATTTTTCCGTTGATTATCTAAAAAGCCTTCAAATTAGCGCAGAACCAGGTGTTTCACAGATCGACCAGGTGGTAAATTTTATTCAGAAAAATATTCACCAGAATGTTACCCGCACCGAAATCGCACATCAGGTATACATGAACCCGGAATACCTCTCCCGGCTTTTCAAAAAGGTAAAAGGAATTTCACTTTCTGACTATATCGTGCAGGAAAAACTGAAAATTGCGATTTCCCTGCTTGAGGGAACCAATCTCCCGGTCAGTGTAATTGCAACGAATATCGGCTACACGAATTTTTCTTATTTTACACAGGTATTCAAAAAAGTCTACGGAATTTCTCCGAGTGAATACCGTCAAAAGAAAAAATAATGCAAAAATAGTACTGCGGAGCGTAAAGTTTTCCCAAATAAATGTTAATACCCGGGTATAACGAAAATACGTTCCGCAGTATTTTATTTTTGCATTACTGTTTTATCTTCAAACAAGTTTTTATACCGGCATCGCCGCCACAAAATAATACATCACAACAAAATGACAGAAGCTGCCACCCATCACAAACAGATGGAAAATTTCATGTGTTCCGAACTTTTTATGCTTCGCGTTAAACATCGGCATTTTTAAGGAGTAAATCACCCCGCCGACCGTGTAAATGATGCCACCCGCCAGCAACCATCCAAATGCCGGCCGTGAAAGAGCCAGAAACAGCGGATGAAATGCCAGTACACACAGCCATCCCATTGCGATATACAACACTGAGGAAAACCACTTCGGACAATTGATCCAGAATGCCTTGACAAGAATTCCGCCAATTGCAGCTGCCCACACCAATGCACAAAGTACAATTCCCGTCCGTCCATGCAGCGCAATCAGACAGATCGGCGTATAACTTCCCGCAATCAGCACGGAAATCATCATATGATCAAACTTCTTCAGTCGACGGTTTACCTTCCCATTTACATCAAACGTGTGATACACGGTGCTCGCCAGATACAGCAAAATCATACTCAGCATAAACACCGCCATCGCAACCACATGCAGATGATCCGGCTCCCGCGCCGCCTTCAAAAGCAATGGCAGCGTTCCCACCACCGCCAGGATCAGCGCAATCCCATGTGTAATCGCACTGCCAGGATCCTTGATTCCATTTTTTCTGATATACTTCATTCTACTCACTCCTTTCCTGTCAGAAACGCTGTGTATTTTAATTACTACTTTATGTAGTTTTCATTACTACTTATCATTGTTTCTTTTATTATAGCAGGATAAAATTATTTTTCAAGTCAAAATATCTATTTTCTTTTGAAAATGTTCGACCTGCTTTGACACAAAAAAACAGACTGCTCGCTTACGCATACCATTGTGCCTGTTTGAGCCGTCTGTTTTTGTATTTTTATTGCTTCTTCGCTTGAATCAGCTTCCATTTTTCTACCCGCGAAAGCTGCTTAATTTCCCATTCTCTCCGCATAGCCTCCTGTTTTGTTAAAAAGGTTTCAAAATACACCAGTTTTACCGGTTTGCGGCTCTTTGTATATTTCGCTCCTTTTCCAGCATTGTGTGCCTTTACTCTGCGTTCCAAATTATTGGTCCAGCCTGTATAAAAAGATCCATCGCTGCATTCCAGAATATATGTAAAATTCCCCTGTTCCATTTCAAATTCCGTTCCTTCTGTTCATCTGTATTCTATGTAACTTTAACACTCGGTTCTTTTAGGCGCAATCAAAAAAATAAGAAAGAGTCCTGCTTCGCAGGAAAATTCAACGAAGTTTCCTGTAAGCAAAAAACCGTCCGGATTTCTCCGAACGGTTTTCTCATTTTTATTTTTACTGCATTGCCAGCTCATCTACCGCCAGTTTCAATGCGCCCATGATACCCTGGTTGTCGTTCAGGCTTGGAAGTACAATGTAGCTGTCGAGATCCTCAAGTTCTTTTGTTACAAGATATCCGTTCAGCTGTTTCTTTACTTCTTCTCTTACGAGCGGCATCATATGCTCCTGATGCATAACGCCTCCGCCCAAAACGATTCTCTGCGGGGAGAGCAGCATGATGCAGTCTACAAGTGCCTGTCCGATATAGTAAGCCTCAAGCTCCCATACCTCTTTTTTGTCTGCCAGCTCAATACCTTTTTTGCCCCAGCGTGCTTCAATGGCAGGACCTGCAGCAAGGCCTTCCAGGCAGTTGCTGTGATACGGGCATTTTCCGCCGTAAGTATCTTTCGGATGTCTGGTCAGCAGAACGTGTCCGCCTTCCGGATGAAGCATGCCGTGCAACAGCTTGCCATTGGAAATAATTCCCATTCCAACGCCCGTTCCGATGGTGATGTAAATGCTGTTGTCCAGACCTTTTGTGATTCCCCAGGTAGCCTCACCCAGTGCAGAACCGTTTACATCGGTATCAAATCCAACCGGGATGTCCAGTGCATCTGCGAAAGCGCCTACGATGTTGTAGTTCTTCCATGCTAATTTGGGAGTTGTGGTAATGTAACCATATGTTTCGGATTTTCTGTTCAGGTCGATCGGTCCAAAGCAACCGATTCCCAGTGCCTGAATGTCCTTCTCTTTGAAATACTCAATCATTTTCGGAACGGTAATTTCCGGTGTCTCGGTCGGGATAGAAATTCTCTCATAAATTTCTCCATTTGCGTTTCCAATTGCGCAGACCATCTTTGTTCCGCCTGCTTCTAATGCTCCAAGTCTCATTGTGTTTTTCTCCTCTCTTATGCTTCTGGATTTGAGCAGATTACAGAAAGTTTTCCTTCAAATCTGCATCCATTAAAATTAGCCGGTATAATAAAGTGAGTACCTTTCTTAACCGGAATACCGTTTACAGTACCCTCTCCGGCGATTACACTTACATTAGTATAATATTTTTTCGCATCCAAGGTGAATACACCGTCGATGTCGTATTTATCTACAGAGTAGAACTTGCATGTTACAAAATGGGTATGTACCGCGCCCGGGATTTCCTCTGTAAAGGTATCGATATCTGCCGGTTTAAACGGAGCCTCGATAACATCGATACTCTGCTCTACATGAAGCTGTCTCGGTTTGCCGTTCTGCAGTCTGTCATAATCGTATACACGATAGGTGATATCGCTGCTCTGCTGTGTCTCCAGAATCAGTGTGCCGCCTTTGATGGCATGTACGCATCCCGGATTGATCTGGAAGAAATCTCCCTTATGTACCGGCACTTTGCGGATGAAATCGCTCCACTCATGATTGCGGATCATTTTCTCCACTTCTGCCTTGTCTTTTGCATTGTGTCCGATAACAATTTCTGTACCCGGTTCGCAGTCCAGCACGTACCAGCACTCGGTCTTTCCAAGAGATCCATTCTCATGCTCTCCTGCATAAGCATCATCTGGATGAACCTGGATGCTCAGATCATTTTTTGCATCAATGATCTTGATCAGCAGCGGAACCTGGCTTCCCGGGTAATTTCCGAAAATTTCCGGCTCCTCTTTCCAGAGCTCACCTAATGTTTTTCCATCAAATCTTCCGCCTGCCACACGGCTCATTCCGTTGGCATGTCCGCTGATCGCCCAGCACTCGCCGGTTGTATCGCTCGGAATTTCGTAATCAAATACGTCTCTTAACTTTGTTCCACCCCAGATTGCTTCTTTGAACACCGGGTCCATAAATAAAAGCTCCATATTTTTCTAATCCTCCTTGTTTTCAGGATCTGTCCACTACATCTATTTTAACCGATAACATTCAAAAACGAAACCCCTAAAATGACAAACTTTCACATTTTCTGTAACCGGTTACTTTCCTTTTATTCCACCCTTTTTCTATATCAAAACAATCCTGTTTGTTATATGTAAAGCTGACTGTTTTCAGCCAGCCTTTTTTATAAAAAGCAATCGAAAAACGGTATTTTACCATCCGCGGTCTGCGCCGCCTTTTTTGTATTCAAAACCTGTAAAAAAGATTCGATTGCGAATCCTACACTTTATAATACTTTCCCGCATCCCATTTCGTGCAGGTCCTCTTTTTTATTCCGAAATTGCCGGGAGATATACCATAGGATCAATGGCTTTTCCGTCTTTTTTCATCTCAAAGAAAAGATTGCTTCCCTCTTTTACATAATATTTCGTCGGTGCTGCAACTGCTCCGATCCGTGCTGCTTTCTGAACTTTCTGGCCTGCCTCGAGGGAAACGTCTGTGAGCTGTCCGTAGATGGCTTCGTATCCATTTCCAAGATTCATGGTGACGGTGAGGCCGGTTCTTGCATCATTTTCCACACTCACAACTTCTCCGTCCGCTGCCGCCAGAACCGGAGTTCCTTCTGCCGCCGAGAAAACAACGCCTGGATTGCACTGGTAAAGATCCAGTGTCGGGAAATAAACGGTATTTTCCATGTTATACGGAATCAGAACTGTTCCAGTAACCGGCAGTTCCATGATTGTCGCTTCGCTGAACATCAGATCCTGTGCAGCCCCTGCTGTCTCAACTGCCGTTTCCTGATTTTCTGCAGAATCCACAGTTCCGGATGCTGCACTCGTTTCTTCATTCGCCGCTGTTTCTCCTGATCCTGTTTCTCCGTTCTGATCCGCCGCTGTTCCGTTTACCGCCTGCGCGTCCTGTCTTTCTGTATTCCCATCTGATTCTTCCGGTGTATTCTGAGCCGTCTCTGCATCTGCTTCTGGATTTCCCGCCGCCTCTTCTTCACACGCCGCTTCCATTTCCGGCACCTGTTCCAGACTGTTTTCCACATCATCTGCCTGATCCTGTACGGCACGCGTTCCGTCTGCATCTCCCGCCGTCTCCTCCGTCTGCTGTTCTGTAGTTCCGGTGCTTTCGTCCTCTGTAAGCTGTGCCGTCTCTCCCTGTTTCGCCTGATCTGCCTTACCGTTTCTCGCATCCTGCTGCCAGGTCAGCACTCCGCCTGCAATCATCATTGCCAGTGCCGCTGTGATCACGCCGATTCTCAACTTGTCTCTTTTCATATTCTTACCACCTCTGCTGATATCTTTTTAAGCATTTCAGAGGCGTTTTTCGATTTCTCGCTCTCCTCCTGCTTTTCTACAGTAAGCAGTATTTCCCATCCGGCGCGATCTATACACAAAAACCGGATTTTTCCTTTCCGTTATCCACAATTTTTCCCCTGCGCTTCTTTCTTTTGTGGAAAACATAATTCTTTTCTGCGCATTCCGTGCAAAACATCCCCAATGTTATCCACACCTTATTTTCTCGACTTGCTTCACGTAAAAAAAAGAGCCGGAACCGGGAATTTTCTCCCGTTTCCAGCTCTCGCTTTCACCTGTATTTACTGTAATCTTCCATACACCGTACTCGCATCCGCGATGCTGTCCACCGCAGATCCCGAATCCGTCATGGCCTCTGCCGTAACAAGTATGTACTCTTCGCCTCCATATTCTGCAAAGCTGACCAGGCACTGACCCGCCTCATCGGTAAATCCGGTCTTTCCGCCTTCAATGACTGCCCCGTTCTCCAGTGTCGTACTCATCTCATAGCTGGTAAACCGGTGGAGCATCGTATCATACAGCGTAATTCCCTCCGGGTGTGATGCGGTAGCCTCCGTTGTGTAAACCTCCCTCGTCACGATCTCGCGAAACGTATCACTCTTCAGACACTCGCTCATCAGCACCGCAATATCACGGCAGGTAGAATAATGGTTGTCGTTATGTAGTCCCGTGCAGTTCTCAAAATGCGTATTGGTAAGTCCCAGTTCTTCTGCTTTCTGGTTCATCATGGCCACAAAACCTTCTTCCGATCCGCCGACTGCTCTCGCCAATGTCTCACATGCATCTGCGCCGGATGGCAGCAGCACACCATAGAGAAGATCACGAACCGTTGGCTGTTCGTACGGATTAAATCCCGCTACCGACGCATCCTGTGCCGTCAGTTCCTCGAAGATGTCCTCCGGAACCGTAATCGTCTCGTTCAGATCCGGAAGATTTTCAATGGTAAGCAGCGCTGTCATAATCTTTGTCATCGACGCCGGATAAATTCTCTCATCTCCGCCCAGATTCATCATCTCAGCCAGATCGCTTTCCCGCACCAGCAGGGCATGCTGACTGTTCAGACCATCTGACGAAATCTGCTGTACCGGCTCAGGCATCGGTGTAATCTCCTCCTCCGGGCTGGAATCCGATATCGGCTCTGAACTGTCCCCAGCAAGAGAGGATGACGAAACCGAAGAGGATGCACTTGCGTTTCCATCCGTCTGTTTTTTCTCGTTCTTCTGCATCTGATATCCAAGCACGCCAATCAATCCGATAATGATAACAAGCAGAACACTTAAAATCACTTTCTGCTGAAACTGGCGTCTTCGTCTTTTGTTTTTCTTTTTTTGTGCCATAAACAGATTCCTCCGTTCTTTTTTATTCTTTCAAAGCATAGTACATTTCCTGCTCTTTTGCAAGATTTTCGCCGTAACCTTAAGATAAACATAATCAAAATTGGTCCACCGGACCAATTTGGGATATGCAGAACAAAAAAAAGAACCCTCGAAAGGGTTCCACATAGTGAAGCATCGGGGATTCGAACCCCGGACAACTTGATTAAAAGTCAAGTGCTCTACCGACTGAGCTAATGCTCCGTAAAATATGCCTAGTTCCGGAATCGAACCAGAGACACGAGGATTTTCAGTCCTCTGCTCTACCAACTGAGCTAACTAGGCATAAAATTGCGGGAGTAGGATTTGAACCTACGACCTTCGGGTTATGAGCCCGACGAGCTTCCAGACTGCTCCATCCCGCGATATCCTATTTTTGTACTTGATTTCTCAAGTAAAGCCGATGATCGGACTCGAACCGATAACCTGCTGATTACAAATCAGCTGCTCTGCCAATTGAGCCACATCGGCCGATTGCCTGATTGGCAAGTGGGTGGTGGTGGATTCGAACCACCGAAGCAATTTGCAGCAGATTTACAGTCTGTCCCCTTTGGCCACTCGGGAAACCACCCATAAAAGAATGGGACCTACAGGGCTCGAACCTGTGACCCTCTGCTTGTAAGGCAGATGCTCTCCCAG
>NZ_QUJK01000022.1:0-47781 GCF_003480905.1 Blautia sp. AM28-27 | reverse complement strand
ACAAGCTCATACTGCGATACCTGCGTCGCTTTTGTCTGATTATCAAGGAATTTCACAGCTACCTTGACTTTTACATTGTCCCCGTCCTTTGTAAAGATAGGGTTTACCAATTCAGAATAAAGGTAGTCCCTGCCGATAGGCTCAACCACATTTCCAGATACATAGTAAGCAAGCTCTTTTTCCGTAGCTGTCGGGTACAACTTAAAGAATGTTTCCAGAAATGCGGTAGCGTCGTTTACGGTATCAGCGTCTACGCTTGCGTCTGCTTCTGGTGTCTTTGGCTCATAGTCCGATTTTTCGATTGCTGGTGCAAGGGTAGGGTTCTGAACGATTACCATATCCCCGTCAGCGTCCACATGGACTTTTACTGTATAGGTTGCTTTCACATTGTTTGTCTGTTCTCCCTCTTTTATCTGCTGATCTACTTCGTAGGTAGCAGAAAAAGTGTCCGTTCCCGACTGTTCAATACTCCATACAATCACATTTGTAACCGTGGAGCTGGTCGGTATATCCGTTCTGATTGTATCAACATTCAAGTCCTGCAATTCCTTTGTCAGATAACCGTTGATTGCCTGCGTCCTTGCTTCAATCGCTTCTTTGCTGTTATTCCATGTGTAGTAGGACTTCGCAAAATTCTTCACGAAATTTTCAATCCCGTTGGTGTCCTGCAAGCGAAGCTCAATGATTTCTTTTTCGTGGGTCGTGTGCTGGTCGATAGCAGTAAAATTCTTATACACCCCAAAGCTCACGCTTGCAATAAGTACCACCCACAACGCAATCACGGCTTTCTTATGTGTGCCTACCTTAACAGTACGCACCTTTTTTTCTTTTGATTCTTTGATAGTTTCTGTCTGTTTCTTATTCTTCTTAAACATATTTTCAAGTCCTTTCTATTGTTTTACTCGTCCTGCACCGATTAAGTGCTGTTGCCAGTAACTACTACTTAGGTCTGCATATCCTATCGGGTTGCCTGCATGGTACATCTGTGTCGGCGAAACGAGAATACCAACGTGTGTTACATAACTTCCAGCATTATAGGTAGAATGAAAAAACACCAAGTCCCCAGCCTTTGCCTGCGAAAGTGGAAGATGTTGGGTAGCGTCATACTGTGCTTGTGCCGTTCTCGGCAAGGAGATACCAGCTTTTCCATAGCACCATTGAACAAGTCCGCTACAATCAAAGGAAGTGTTCGGGTTACTGCCACCATACACATACTTCCAGCCTTGATATTTCAACGCTTCATTCATAATCGCTTGTGCCGTTGCATTATCAAAATGTGCCACGGTCAGATATTGATTGACTAATTCGACGTAGAACATATTTCCATAGCCATATCGCCAGCCCCCGTTCTTCGCAACAGCTATCGGGTTGGTATAGGTTACTTTCTTTCCACCCGATTTCTCACGGGCAAAATTTTCCGCAAGATTAAAAGTGTGTTTCTTTCCTTTTCCTGCCACATATCCCACATAACCACCGCCATAGTTATAAGACTGTATCGCTACATTCAAATCGTCTATACCTTGATTTTTGCAAGAAGAAAGCAGGGACGCAAAATATTTACACCCCTGCTTGATTGAACTTTCCGTATCTAAAGAGTTGGGCGGTAAACCAAGACTTTCCGAACTCTGCATAACATCTTCTGCCGTACCGCCACTTTCTACTTGAATGATAGCCAACAGCACATTGACATACTCGGAAATACCGTTTTCTCTGGCGTATTTTTCTACCATAGGCTGATGTTTCAAGACTTCTGCGGATAAGTTCATACCCGTAATGCCAGAAGAAAAATTGCTGTTCTCGTCGTCGCTGTCCGCACTAATCAACACACCAAAGAAAAGCACCAGAGAAAAGAGGATAGGAAACAGACTGCCAATGATAGCGATATGTTTCAGTTTCATTTTTTCTTCTGTCCTTTCTTCATCACAAGGTTAGGAGTTTTCTCTGTTGTCTGCTGGTTCTTTTGGACGGTTTGCGTCTGCTGAACCTTTGTCCTACGGTCTTTTGTGTAATTCTGGCGTGTTTCCTGCGATACCACTTTTTCTACATTCTGCCTATGTACTGGCTGTGCAGGTTGGGTCGTTTTCTTATCAGAAGCACCAGAAGATAACGGACGCTCTTTCACAACATTTGTCTTGACTGGCTCACTTGCTTTCGGAGTTGGAGCTGTGGCAGGGCGTTTGACTTCCTGCATTTTTTCCGCACTCGATTTTGGAATGGTTGAAGCGGTGGCTGGTCGCTCATGGGGACGGGTAGCTCCCGTTGTCGCTGATCCGTCAGCCTTTCGCTGTGCCTGCCTTGCTTCTTGTGCCTTTTGAAGCTCCATACGCTTATCAGCGATATTCTTCTTACGCTGTTCCTGCTTTTCCAAGCGTCCCGACTGTCTGGACTGCTCTTCCTGCACCATGCCACGCTTAAAGTCGGACACGCTGGACTTTGCCTTTTCCTTTGCGGAATATACCGCATAAGCGGTCTGTGTCGGCATATCCTTGATATTCTCTTTGACAGCGTTTGCCTTGTCTTTCACTTTATTTTTCGTATCTAAGACAGCACCTACCTTTGAGCCTGCACGTTGTCCCATGCTGGAAGTGGTATTGCCCCGATTTTCTTTAGAAGCTGTATTTTTTCTTTCCGCTCGTTTGCCAGCAACGGCACTTCCAGCTACTGCACCAGCCACACCGCCCGAAATACCGCCAGCACTTACCGCCCTTGCAATACGGTGTTCCATACGTCTAGCCCTATGTCGCATAAACAGATACGGTCTGCGGAAAATTCTTCGTCCCATGCTTTGACTGTCGTTAGCATTAAGCGAGAACATACTCATTAAGTCGCCCAGCTTCATATAGATACCAGCGAAACATACTATCTGCAAGAACGCCACCATGAAAAACGGATAGTCCGTGGAAATATTGTAAAACATACTGGAAATACTGAACGCTACCGTTACAATGAGCGTTATTCCTGCACGTGTCATTATGGTATTAAATACCCTCACGATTGCCTGCTTTGCCATGCTTTCATAGCTCGGTATCATGGAAAGTAAAAAGCTGATAGGTAAAAACATAGCGAATATAATAAAAAGTATCTGGCTGAACAACATCATGCCTGTAAGCAAGAATACAAATATCGTTATCCCTAAGTTGAAGAACAGTAGGAAAAACACCATACCCAAACGGTTTACCACCTGCGGTATCGTCAGATTGTTGTTGTCGTTATCCTCGATTTCTGTTTTCACGACTTCCTCTCTGGTCTTTCCGTCCTCGTCCTCTGGGCTTGCCGATACCAGAGCTTCAACACGGTCTGTCCCGATTTCCTCTGCGTTGCTGTTACCGAATTGTAGAAGTAGCCACGGCTGTTGTACTTGAATAGAAAATAAGCTGTCCCGTATCAAGTCCACGCTGTCCTTGCCCTCGCTGTCAGAGTTGGGGAGCATGATTTTTGTTCCAAAGTCCAAAGAAGCGGTACTGATGTCTGATGAAAACTCATTTATCTTTTTGATGTAGTCGGGAGCATAAGCGATAAACGAAGCGGACAGCACGAACACCACCACAAAGTTGATAACAGCGTGAAGTGCCTTGCTGGTTTCCCGTTTTATCAGTCCCGTATAGGCAACATACATTCCCACCACTAAGATAATGAGAAGCAGGAAACCAACATAGAAGCCCGTAGAAGAAAAACCGTTCTGTGTTACGCCTGCAAGGGTCTGTATGCTCTTTCCGATACTGTCTGCCATATCGTTGATGAAGTCCAGCTTATAGGCTTCCTGCACCACATAACCCGTTGCATTGCTTAAATAAAGGCTTATCGTCCAGACAAAGTTGGTAATGCAGTAAAGCCCGTACTGTACCGATTTTCCAATACCGTCCAGCCAGTTCCACGGAAGCCACGACCAGCTATTATCGACGAAAAAATCAAGTTGGTAGTTGGAAAGCGGATATTTAGAATAAAGATTTTCTGCGTTTATGGTATCGTCCACAAGCCCCGTCGCATGAGCCACCGTCCCCAGAAGTGAAAGCAGGATAAGGGAAAGTGCCACGACAAACAGAGCCATTTTGAGAAAGTGGAAAATCTTCTTTTTTGTGAACGCACCTTTTATCCTTTCTTTCATCACTCCACCTCATTTCTCTGCACGGGCGGTCTGGTATCAAAAGCGTGTAGCAGTTCTTCAAAGACTGGGTGTATCTGCACCACGCCGACACGCCCGTATAAGTCCTGCAATAAACATTGTCCGTTTTCCAAATCACGAAGCCGTTTTTGGTTGTTCTCATCGTCCTTGTCAATACCGAAAAATTCTAGGGTCTGCTTTATCTCGTTGATGTCAGTAGAACGGAAAGCGAATTTCAAGCCGATATTATTTTTCAGACTTTCCTTCGATACGTCGCCAGAGGATTGTGTAACGAAATAAACGCCTGCCTGCATAGCTCGTCCAGCACGCACCAGCTTATTTGATAAAGTTTCGCCTTGTGCCACGTTTAAGAACGCCCACGCTTCGTCCAAATCTACAATCTTAAAAATACTTCTGTCGGAATGGATAAAATCAAGGGCAAAGGTACTAATCACAATGAGCATAGACACCGACAACAATTCAATGGTCGTGTATTCCTCAAAGGTCGTGTCCTTATCTGGCAGTACAAGGTCGGCTACTTGAATGATGTTAAGCTGGTTATCTAAACTGATAGCATTTTCTACCGTACCGTCTGAAAACAGCAGGTGTGCAAAGTCGTAGTCCGTGAAGCTGTCGATATGGTCTGCGATATTTCTTGATATGGGCGTATCTTCACGGCGTAGCTCGTCTATCACATGGAGCAAGCCCCGACTGTCGCTCTGGGTAACGGAACGCACCGCTTTACGAAGTACGGGGAATTTCTCGCCGTCCCTAGAGGAAATACCCGTAAGGAATGTTAAGATGTCGATTGCCAGACTTTCAGCGTCTTTTACATTCTTCATAATCACAAACGGGTCAAGAAGTCCTGCATTGCCTTTATCGCTTGTTAGGTTTACGATATTGATTTCATGGGCGATTTCTGGAAGTGTTTCTTTCCAGTTGCCACGCTCACTTTTAGGGTCTAACAGAAGTGCTTGACCGCCAAACAGCACCGCGTAATATACCAGAAGATTGTTACAGAACGATTTCCCACCGCCAAGCGAACCGACAAAAGCAGACGCTAAAGCGTTGGTAACTGTACCTTTTACACCTTGACTGGCAAGGGACGGTTGCAGGTACACATTTCTTCCCGTATCAACAGAATAGCCCATATAGATACCCGTAGTTTCTCCTAACTGCTGTGTCGCACCAAAACCAAGCCCTGCTAGAAAATCTGATTTTACATACTGCACATAATCATTGATATATCGCTTGCTGGCTGGTAAAAATTCAGAATGAAGCCCAAGCATATCCCCAGCAGGACGCACCAGCTTTACATTGAGGTCGTCGTAAAAGTCCTTGACTTCATCACAACGGCGTTTCAGCTCGTCAAGATCGGGTGCAGACACCCGTATGACGTAGCTTAACTTATACATACTTTCTTTTGTCTGGTCTAAATCAGTTTCCAGCTCGTCCACGCTGTCTAAAGCGTCCACCACATTTGAGCTGGTTTCACTTCCAGCTTGATAGGCGTGATTATCCAAATCTTTCAATTCCTTTTTCTTGTTGCGGACTGTCGTTAATGCTTTCCGATTTTCCACGATTTCTACATTCATAGAAGTATCAACGGGGAATGTGAATTGCTGTTGCTGGAAATAGAAGATTTCACTGGACGGAAAATCCAGCTCGCCCACAATCGCATTGACGGTAAAGTAGGACACATAGCTTTCCTTGTCCTCATGTTCCAATCGTAAATACCTTTGGCTTTCCTCAATCACACATCTTGTCGGACGAATAAGGTCGTAGTATTTTATCTGCGTTTCTCTCCTCAATTTCTTCTTTGGTAACTGATACTCATAATCTTCATAAGCGATACCGTCCCTGCCGTAAAGATGTTCCATGAGATACCCAAAATCATGGATTTCCAAGCGACGCACCTTAAAGCGACGGGAGATTTTATTTTCCAGTAACTTTTCCATTTTCATGTAACGGTTGATTTCATCATTCGGCATGGAAACAAAGTCATTCATCAGCGTGTGGTTTACTTCATGGAGAAATTCCTTGAATGTCAGCCACGCCGATTTTTTGATGTTCTTCAGATTAAGCTGTTCTTCTGTAACCATGAGCTTAAAGCCAAGAAAAAAGCGGTAGTCCACTTGATTGTCCCCAATCATAGATACTAACGCTTCGGTCTGTTCGTCTATCTTCTGATAGGCAACTTCCTTTAATTTTCCAGTTACCAGCTTCTTTGACTGCTCCTGCATACTTCGGATTGAGCTTTCTGTGGCAATCTGCAACGCATGAATTTTACCCTCACGGGACTGTGCGATAAGCTGGCGAAAGCTGTCATGCACGATAAATTTCTGCTCTGCGGATAGAAAAGAATAGTTGTACGGTATCAGCTCATAATAGGCAAACACTTCATTGTCCTTGTTCCAGACAAGGTTGTTGTCAATATATTTTATCGGGAACATAGTTCACACTCCTTACTGCCGTGATTGTTTCATTCAATATCTGCTTATGCAGTTTTACGGCTTTTCCTGCATAAGTGATTTTAGGTCGCAACGCATAAGTTATCTGTGATTTCAAAAAGCTGTACGGCTTCTTTCCGTCAAAAGTTTTCTGCGACATAAACCAAGTGAGAGCAACGGGAATACCGAAATATTTGAGAAATGCTCCCTCAATCATGGAAAGAGGGGGAATATCCCCAAACAGAATGATGATAAATTCTGTAATCACAAACCATGTAATCTGTGTAAAGGTAACGGGAAAGGGTAAGTTAAAGTCATTGATTGCATACAAGACTTTTTCCACGTTCCAGATACCCGTGTAGCTTTTAATCTTTTTCAAGTTCTTTCAGCTCCTTTCAAAATAGAAAAGGACAGCCATTTTCAGACTGTCCCTTAAAAGAGAAATACGCTGTCAGTAGCAACAATGCTTGTCGCTGATCTTCCAGCGTTAGTATGGTATCTCGCACATACCCCGGCTTGTTTCAATAAAGCAACCGCCCATATCCAAATCTCGCCCGTAGGCTTCATAGTCAATATAGTTCTGTAAGCTGGGTGGAATATCTCCTAGTGCCTGCAATTCGTCTATGTAGTAGTAGGCAACGTCTGTCATGGTTTCACAGTCGGGATAATAATAAATATCGTCCTTATGTTCCACGACTTCTTCCAGCGTCCCGTAGTGGCTGATAAATTCGTCCAGACATTCTACGATATAGTCGGGAAGTTCCTCTATCATTTCATACATCTCATTGAGTTCTTCAATGGAAACATACTCGCCAATCGCAATCGGAAAGTTGTCGGTATCATGGATAGCGTATTCCTCATACTGCTCATTCAAGCCGATTTTTTCTTTTACATCTTCCTCGTCAATGGGAAATGTGAACCAAGCACCGACTAAATAGCCCTCATTGTATTTGCCAAGATTAGCAATGTAAACCGCCATATCATCAATCATAAGCACCACCTCTTTTCCTACTCTGGGAGTTCAAAGATACCGTGTTCCGTTACTAAGAATTTCCCGTGTTCCTGCAAGTGAGAAGCGTAGGCTTCAAAGTCAAAGTAATATTCTTGACAGTCCTCGGACAAATGTTTAAATGTCGGGTCGTTCATCAGCTTTTGCCTTGCAACATCTATCATGCTTTTGCAGTCTGGATAAACGGTAATCACGTTCCTGCAAATATAAACTGCTTCTAAATTCTCAAATACCGTAAGTAGTGATACATATTCTTCCTGCATATCACTTGAAAGCTGGCGGTACATAAAATCTAATTCGTTGAGCTGATACACGCTGGTATGTTCGTGAACTTCATCAGCATAAGGCAACACCTTTTCGATAATGCGGTACTCTTGACTTTCCGCACCGACACCTAACTTTTCTTCAAATTCTGAAACATCTATCGGCAGGTCGAACCAGTATGACGTTGTTTCTTCGCCAGTTGTTCCTCTCGTTTCCACCAGCACCCTTGTTTCCTGCATTGTTCCTCACGTCCTTTCTGTTGTTTCATCACATCTTTTAAGGTCTGGTACGACATACCAAACACATATTTAGAAAAATCTTCTAACTGTCTTTCTTCATAGTCGGCAGGGTTCAGTCGTTTCATTTCCTGCCACACCTTACGCTTGTAAGAGGGCAGGTCGGAAATGTATTCACAGCCAACTTTTGCCTGCATATCCTTAAAAATATCGTTCATTTCATCACTCCAATCTGAAATTTTGGTAAGAAAAAAGCAGTCAATCCTAAGACTAACTGCTTTGTGTATAGGTGTATAAAATTATCATATTTTCCTAATGATTTATAACTGTTTATCAAAATACATAATTGCAATCAGTTCAAGCAAATTACGCAAACCAATAAAAAGTTCTCCAAAAAGAATTACTCGGTCAAGTGTAAACATAATTTGAATATCTATAAATAATGGTACTGATGTTGCAATCGCTAATAATATAATCAATGTCCAATTTGCTATATTAGCAGACTGATTTGCTTTTAGCTGTATCGTCAACCAGCGTTCATCACCCTTATATTCAACTTGCTTTTTTGCTTTCAATATATAAAGCCACAACGTTGCTCCTAATGCTAAAACAAGAAAAATCAAGATAATAATTTGCTCATTCATACTATTTGTCCTCCCTATGCTCGAAAACTTCACCAATAGAAACACCAAATACTTCTGCAATTTTAAATGCCAATTCTAATGACGGAGTATATTTATATTTTTCTATTGATATAACTGCTTGTCGTGAAATTCCAACTTTTTCAGCTAAATCTGCTTGTGTCCAGTCCCTTTCAGCACGTAAAACTTTAATTCTGTTCCATATCAAAGTTATCGCTCCTCTCCAAAATATAATGTACTGATTACTTTTAATGTAATGTATTCATTACATTTTGTCAACACAAGAATACATATAGAATTATGATTTAAAGCAAATTTTCAATTTTTATTTTTTAAATTTCTGTTCTAACATTCATAATTGATAATACAATATAAATCCTATGCACCGATAATCTTATTGAATAGCTCTAACAGTACATCTTTCACACCGCCAGCGTTGAATACCAAGCCGACAGCAATCAAGGCAACTACCAAGAAGCCGATAAGTTTGGAAAACTCACGCTTGAAACCTAAGTAGATACCGATAACCACAATCGCCATAAGCACTAAGCTCTGTGCATTGCTTAAAAACCAAGTGTATAAATTTTGTCCGAAATTCATTTAATTGTCCTCACTTTCTTTTAATTGTTTCATTTCACAGTCAGCTTCTTTGCCGACATTCAAAATACACATCAAGACTACGCCGATACCCATTCCTATAGATACCAGCAGGAAGTCTTTTAATAATACCCACATTTTTTATCACTCCTAACTTTCTACTAAATCTTTTGCAGTGGTCGTCTGCTGTTTGATTATCATTTCATGCTTTTCTGTGAGCTTTGCCTGCTGTTCGATTGTTTCCATGTAGTCTGTACCGTTTCCTTTATCAATCTTTTTCAGCATTTTCAAGGTCGGTGCTACCTGCCGTTGTACCCAACGCAATGTGCGGTCTAAAGTATAAGGCTCTGGCTTTGTCGTCAGCTTCAAGCTCTGTCTGTTATCGCCAATAAACCAAGCCCAACGGTCATTGAGTTTCCAGTCATTTTTGCGTTTGTCTGGTTCTTCATCAACAAACCGAACATACTGGTTGATGATAGAAAAAGCGGTCTGTTCTGCGTCATAATAGGTCAGCAAATCTCGTACTGCATAATAGGCACGTTCATTTCTAAGCCGTATCTCAAAACGGTTGATAATGTCGGCTTCTTCCAGCGGTGTCCCTAACTTGACGTACTGCTCATAGTCCTTTTCATAGATACAGAAATACACATCTGATTTCAGCGAACCAAGATAAAGGGTACGCCCCATATATTCTCTGTCGTCCTCTCTGTGCTTGATAAGCTCGCCCGACTGGTAAAACTTATAGCTTCTGGACTTTCCAATATATTCCCGTTTCCTGCATTTTTCCGCAAGCTCTGGAATATCCAAAATACCCGTATGGTCGTTGATAGCAAGGTCGATACGCTTCATCACGCCACCGTCTACGAGTGCGTCCATGAAGAAGTCATACCAGCTTCTTTGCTGTGCCAGCAGGTAACTTTCAAACTGCCTGCAACCACGCCCCTTTAACTCTAAAAGGACACCTTTTTCTTCGTCAGCCGACGTATAGATAAAGATGTCCCCTAAAGAATAATGCTCCGTATAACTGTAATGTCCGTAATCTTCATGGAGCATATAATTGATATTCAGTTTTAATATATCTTTGATGATGTGCTGTATATCCAGCGTAGGAAAACGAATTTTCACATAATCAAACAGCATGGTAAGCGGTGTTTCTGGATTGAACCTTGCCAATTCCTTATGCAAAGTTTCCAGAAGTTCCTTTGACGGCTTCATTTTTCCGCTTTCTATCTTGTTGAGATATTCCCTTGTGATACCAGAAGCCACCGCCAGCCTGCCTTGTGAGATACCGTAAGCAATCCGTTTCTCCCGTAATTCTTTTATCCATTGTTCTTCATTCAGAACCATACCCCCAATCTGTAAAGTGTGAAGTTTTTTAAGGCGACTTCACAACTGAATTTTGCAAGGAAATCATGCCAGAAGCCTTATGTTTCCTATGTTTTTTGTCTATTGTCTATTTGCAAACGTACCCCTCTGTTAGATACCGAGGGGTTTTACCTGCTGGCGTGGCTTACGCCACACCAGCAACGGCTAGTCCGTGCCGTCGCCTTTCGCTTCGCACGTCGCCGTCCCGTCCTGCCTTGCTTGTGCAAGAGAGCCGATAGTCTGCAAAAAATCATGTCCTTTCGGGACTAAAGGCGTGTAAAACTCACTGATAACACTTGTTCCCACATCACAATAGCCACGCCCCTTGATACGCTTCTGGAAAAACTGCTTTTTCACATCTGAACCAAACAGCATACCGTAACCTAATTCGCTGATACGCCCAAGTCCCACACGGAAATTGAAGTTATCTCTGATACCGTCCGAGAAATACTTTGCGTCTGGACGCTGGCAGGCAACGATAAGGAAATAACCTGCTTGTCGCCCTAACATAACGATTTTCTTTAACTGGCTAAGTAGGCTCACGCTTTCTTTTGTCCCCAGCATTTCAAAAAATGCCACATATTCATCAAAGATAAGAAAGCAGGGTGGCAGTCCCAGATAGGCATAGTTTTCGCCCGTCTTATAGTTCGGGTGTCGCTTCATTTCCTCACTTCGCTGTACCATGCCCTCATAAAAGGCATTGACGCAATCTATCATTTCTTCTTTGGTGTGATACACATTTCCCATAACTGTCCCTAAGTCTGCAAGGTCAGCGTTCTTCGGGTCTAAGATATAAAGGACAGCGTTGGTATGCAGTAAGGCTTCAATGAGCGTCAGCAGAAAATAGGTTTTACCGCCACCAGTCCCACCAGCAATCAGAGCATGAGGGAGTGCGTCATATTCCCAGACAAGATTTTTCATCAGTCTAAGACAGCCGTTTTCTGCCCGTACTTCATCAATGGTAATGCGGTTCGCTATCATATCATAAAGCAGGGTATATTCGATATAGCCGTCATGCAGGGTCTTGTCGGTCAGCTCACAATACAAGCCACTTTCCAATTTATCCTCTAACCGTAAAAGCTGGTCTTGATATTTTCCTAATGGGATTTCACATCGGATATGACGCAGTCCCTTTTCCATTTGATAATAAATCTTTGGAAACCAGACGATTTTTTCCCTTGATCTGCTTTGCAGGTCAGTAAAAAAAACGCTGTCTTGTATGGTATCGGCTTCATACCACTTATTTTCCAGTATCATTCTTGCCAGCTTTTGACGGTGCAGGAGCTTCTTGAAACTGTCGTAACAGAATCGGTAATACAGAAAAACGACCAATGCACAAACACCAGTCGCTATCAGTATGGTTATGAAGTTGTAAGGGGAGAGCGTCAAGCCGTTTTCTAACAAGCTGAAATGCTCCCAATCGGTACGCATGAGCTGTTTTATATTCAGTAGCAGAAGAACCGCCACGAATATAAACAGAAGCGTTCCTATGGAAAAATGGTAGACAAGGTGCTTGTCGCTGGCTCTGATACGGTGTCCTTTGTTCCAAATCTTACGCATAAATCAATCACTCCTTTCTGGGTAAGAAAAAAGCAGTCAATCCTAAGACTAACTGCTTATATCATTATTCGTGTTTTTTCCCAACAATATAGGTTGTTACTAACATTCCTATCAGCAAAATAATTATAGCTGGATATTTTACAGTATTCCATAATGAAATGCCACCAACTAAAAAACTGATATAGCAAATAATAGGATATAGAATAGCAGTTCCTAATGTAAATACTCTAAATACTGTTAATACATATCCCCAGTTTGCATTATTAAAAGATAGCCCTGCCATGTGTATTCTGAAAATTCCTTGTGATACAAAATTAACTTTATTTGTATCATAATATGTCGGTAATAATTCTTTCGCAAAAATGCAAAGCCAACTTGCAAACAAAAGCATTAACAAAGATATATACAAACTATCTCCCATTTGTTCTATGGAAATTCCAGAAACAGTTAATAATATTGCCTCTATAACTACCACACCGATTGAGATAAGAAATGCAAATATCCAGTTCTTTTTTCGTTGATGAATTGTATCACGCAACGACAAGTCTAACGAGTTTACAACAAGAGTTTCTACCACATCACTATTTAATGTCTTGTTCTCTTTTAATTTTTCTCCTTGTAAAAGTTCTGTTACTGTAATACCAAGTATATCAGCAATAGGGATAAGTAATGTAACATTTGGCATACTGTTTCCACGTTCCCATTTACTAACTGTTTTATCCGACACAAACAACTTATCTGCTAAGTCCTTTTGTGTCATTTGTTTTTCTTTTCGCACTTCGGCTAAAAATTGTCCAAATTTTTCATTGTTGATTTGATACATTTGTGCCACCTCCTATCGTTATTTTAACCATTTACGATAAGGTAGGCAATCTACTAACGGGAGAGTACCTCTATTTTTCTAACTTATGAGGAGAATTTTTATTTTTTCGGCTGTCCCTGCGGTGCATGGTTCTGTGGACTTCCTGCGTTCTGGTTTCCTTTATTCTTCAATACAATATCCTCTGCCTTTACATACCAGTCCACATCTGCACCCGTATAGGTCTTTCGTGATACCGTATCGGCTACGGGATTGACAAGTTCCACAACTGCATTGTACGGAAATTCTCTTAACGGTACTTCTGGCGGTACAGATACGGGGATAATTCCACCATGCAGACTGCACTTCAAATCATAGATACGCTTTTTAAGCTGGGTACTCGGTGTCCCGTCCTCATTCTGCAAGAATACATCACGCACTGCTGTAAATTTTAATTCTCCAAATGTTTTCTCTTTGTCAATAACAAATCCGTTTGATAATCTCATAACTTCTTCACTCCTTTACTTTTCTTCAACTGCTACAATATCATCAGCAACTAATACATAATCGGTATGTCCCATATCCCCGATTGCGTAACCTCTGCCGTATAACTTCGGATTGACAAGTTTTACTTTCTGCTCATACTTGAACTTCTTTTCGCCAGCCTGCACGGGAATTTCTACCACAACATTTTCGCCTTTCTGTACGTCGGAATAAAGGTTATAGCTTCGTCTGGCTAAGACCCTGCGATTATTTTTATCTCTTTCAAAGACTGGCTCGCTTTCGCCTGCAAATTCAAGAGTTCCAAAAGACTGTGCCATATCTGGCACGACATATTTCATTTCCATATTGTTTTACCTCGTTTCTTTCTATATTTGATAAGTTTTTTAATTGTGATTTCTTATTCTGGCGGTTTGGGAAGTACCAGCAATCCCCCAGATAGTAAAGGGTAAAATCAATGCTTACGCACCCTTGACTATCCGTGTTCTTGCAGGTTGTAGGCAGACAAGCCAGAATAAGCAAAAATCTGCCGTTTGACATCTTCGGCGGAGAGCGTGATTTTTCTTTCATCATACCGTTACCGCCTTATGATTTCTTCATTTTACGGCGTTTGTAAAGATATGTTCCAGCCAGTCCACCAGCAGACGCAAGCAACATCACAACAAATGCCATTACATTTGTACTGTCGCCCGTTTTGGGACTGTCGCTAGGTCTGTTAGGCTTTTCTGGTGTCGGTGGTGTTTCGGGTTTCTCTGGTTCTTCTGGCTTTTCCTTAAAGGTAATCGTCTGTCCCTTATCCTCAATATCCTTATGCTCGGTAACTTTCTTCGGCTCGTCTGGATTGCTTAAATCGTATAATTCCTCAAAAGTTACAAGCTGTTTGCCGTCAAGAGAAGTAGCGTCAAACGTAAAAGCAACTTCCACTTTCATAGTTTCGCTGTCAGCAATAAAAGTGTAATCACTTTCCACACGTTTTCCATTGATAAGAAGTTCTGCATTTTCTTCTTTCAACATCTGCCAGCCCACAAGTTTGTACTGTGTACCGACTTCTAAGCCCTCTAAGGTTACGGTATCAATGATTGTAACATCTTTTCCTGCTTTAAGCTCTTTGTTGCCGTCCTTATCGGTAGCGGTAGTATGTATCTTGATGATACGCTCTGTGATAAGTACCGTTTGCCCGTCGTCCTCAATGTCTTTGTGTTCTGCAACTTTTACGGGTTCGTCTGGATTGCTGAAATCATATAATTCTTCAAAGGTAACAAGGTTTTTGCCACCTAAAGCAGACGCATTGAATGTATAGGAAATTTCCACTTTCATTTCTTCATCATCAGCGACAAAGGTATAATCGTTTTCTACACGTTTCCCGTCAATGATAAGCTCGGCGTTTTCTTCCTTTAACATCTGCCAGCCTTTCAACTGATACTTTGTGCCTTTTGTAAGTCCGTCTAATTTGACAGTATCAACGATTGTAACCTCTTTTCCTGCAAGGATAGTCTTTTCGCCGTCTTTGCTGGTCGCTGTGGTATGAATAGAGATTTCTTTCTCGTATTCATCAGTCAAAGTCCCTAAATCAATTACAAGATTATTTCTTGATACCACGATTTCAAAAGGTGGGATAAGCTCAAAGCCTTTGTTGCTTTCAGAGCGTAATTCCTCGATGATGTAGGTATCATAAGGTAACGCACCCTTGCTGTCGTCTGGTTCAGAAGTTCCAAACCATACACCGTCCTCGCTGGTCTTGCCTGCGTTGGTATTGTGCTTATGTGAAGCCCAGTCAGAAGAAGTGGAGAATTGCCCGTTATTATCAGTTACCACTACATGATTTTCGCCCGTCGTCTTGCTTGTGATCCTAAAGGGAACATCAGCAAGACGCTTGTGTGTGCCTGCACCGATTTTTACACCCTCAATATCTCCACGCTTAATCTGATTATAGATAGAATGAGCTTTGTCGGTTAAGTCCACGATTTTTCCATTTTCTGTGATTGTAAAATCAATCGGTTTTGCACCGTCAGTTAAGTAACCGTCGGGAGCTTCACTTTCAACGATACGGAATTTTCCATAAGGTAAGAGGTCAGCAGAAGTAGAAGCGATACCCTCAATATCGGTACGAATTATCTTTACCACTTCATTTTTCTTGTATAACTTGCCCTCAACCAATACTACATTATCATTTAAGGAAATGATGTCAAAGGCAGTATCTTTCAAAGTGGCACTTCCTTGTGGTTTGGTATCGCCCGTTTCTAAATCTCGTTTCTGAATTTTGACACCGCCACGGATAACCTTGTCAGATACGGAAAACTGGTTATTTCCAGTTAATACGGCAAGGTCGCCGTCCTCGGTAATCTGTGTAAGGTATAAGCCTTTTATCTGTTCGAACTTATCGCCAGCCTGCATATATGCACCCTCTAACAAGTATCCGTTTGGAGCTTTTATTTCCTCAACGGTTAGTGTCCCAAGTGGAAGAAACGCTTTACCGTCCTGCATATAGAAACTGTCGCCAGATACTTGGTATGTGTCCGCTAATTTTGTGATGTAATGAGTTATCCCATTGCTATCAGTTTCAGCGATTGTCTTTGTAATCCATGTACGAGTAGCTTCGGCAGGGAGATTGTCTTTGTTATAGAAGCCTGCATAATACTTCCATGTAAATTCCGCACCTGCTAAAGAAGCATTCCCCTGCGGATTGTCTTTCTGTGTTTCCATATCTATCTTGAAAAGCTCAATCAAAGTGTCTGTTACTTTCGGTGTATCTGATACTTTCAAAGTCGCTGTTTTTCCAGCTTCAACCTTTAAGGAATATACAGTTTTATCTACTTTATATCCTGCTGGTGCGGATAATTCCTTGATATAGACTGTGCCTGCTTTTACCTCTACAACATCTGTATTTCCGTTTTCATCAGTCGTAAGGGTGGCAAGCTGTTTTGTGCAGTCCTTATCAGCAAAGACACCATAGGTTGCACCAGCGATTGAGTAATTCCCGTTACCGTCTGTAATGCTGGCATTACTGGAAGTCTTTTGTAATTTCGCATTTCCGACATTCAGTTTCGCCCAGAATTGTCCCAATTCCTGCCCCTCGCCAGAGTAGATATAACCGCCACATTCATAGCGTCCTTTATTTTCTTTGACAAAGGTTTTTGCACCAGAGAAAACTTCGTCCTGCGTAGTCTTTGGAATTTCATCATAAGAAGCTCGCACGTTATCACATTGCCAGCCAAGATGTACGCTCAATTTCTGCCAGACAACACATTGTTCCAACAGATAGACTTGTTTATAGTTCAATTCCTTGTGAGCTTCGCCATACTGTTTGACATACTCTAAGGATAACGCCACATCTGAAATCTGGTCGGCACTCATGCGTGAGCTTGCGTCAGCTCTGGTCTTATAGCCGTTCTTAAAATCTGTATTGATGTCAATACAATAGGCAGTTTCGCCCTCGACTTTCATATAGCCCTCATTGAATGTCGAACCAATAGAACCGTCATTCATTACTTTTTCAATGATACCGACACGTTCTGCACTTTCCGTCCAGTATTGCTTGCTTTCTGCATGAACGGGTGTAGTCGGTAAAGCAGTAACGACAGTTGCAAGAGCTAAGAAGCCCGTACACAATCGTTTCCATGTCTTTTTCATAAATCTAATGCTCCTTTCATTTTGGGTATAAAAATAGACGCTCATTTCTGAACGTCTACATTATTGAAAGGCTTGTCCTCTCACACATATTTTATTTTAATAGGTACAACAGTTGCCTTTCTCCTTGTATTTTCGTTGTTTTCATTACTTGCGTTATCTACAACCCCCATGTCCGGCATCAATTACGATAGTATAGGGCATAAGATCAAAGCTCCTGAAAATACGGTTCTACTTACGATATGAAGAAAGGACGAAAAAGGTTATACTTTTTTTAGTTTTATTTCATTGTATCGTATACGGGCGGTGTGTTAGAATAGGAGATAACATTAGGAAAGTGTGTCAAAAAATCTGCGGAGGATACAAAAGACACACAGATGAGAGTGAGGATTTCATGAGAATTACAATATTCAGTCTGGGGGGACTGCTTGGGCAGTATGTGACCAACACGGCGCTTCTTCACGGCGCACAGGTGACCGCCTACGTGCCGGATGCAAAAGCGATCTGGCCGAGAAAAAATATGACCGTGATTGAGGGAAGCCTTCAGAACCGGGAACGCGTGCTGGAGGCACTGCTGGAAGCGGATGCAGTCATCAGCGTGCTGACTCCGATGCGTGTGAAACATGTAAAAGAAGAGGAGACACCGCTGGCTGACGGAAACGCAATGATTCTCTCGGCCATGAAGCAGCTTGGAAAAACGCGGTTTGTGACGGTAGGCCATGTCTGCATTCATGCGTTTGGAGACTGCGAGGACAAATACCAGAGAATGAGTACGAAATTCATGCAGATTTTCTGGCCAGGTGTCTATAAAGATATGCAGAAGATGGGACAGGTTCTGGCACGGAGCGATCTGAACTGGACACTGGTGCGGACGTGTCCTGGAAGAGACGGGAAAGTGAAAAAGGTAGGGCAGAACTGCAGTATTTCGCTGGACGGCAGCCAGTTCCGGCCTGGATACTCGAGAGAGGCCCTGGCGGAATTTCTGTACGAGGCGGCCGCCGATCAGCAGATGTACAGCAGAAAAATGCCCATTTTTTACAGAGAGGGGTAAGAATGGATTTTTCAATTTTATATGCACTGCAGCATCTTCACAATGCAGTGCTCGATCGGGTGATGGTGGGAATCACTTCACTTGGAAATGCGGGATGGATCTGGATTGCGCTGACCGCCGTTTTCTTAATCCTTCCGAAATACCGGAAATGCGGTGTAAGAATGGCGATCGCGCTGATTTTAGATTTGATTTTATGTAATCTGGTGTTAAAGCCGCTGGCAGCGCGCCCGCGTCCGTGCTGGATTGACGAGCAGGTAAAGCTGCTGGTTGCCGCTCCGAAGGACTATTCCTTCCCATCGGGCCATTCGGCAGCCTCGTTTGCGGCGGCAGTCTCTATTTTTGTGATGCACAAAAAAGAAGGAGCTGCCGCACTGATTCTGGCCTGCCTGATTGCATTTTCCAGACTGTATCTGTTTGTGCATTTCCCGACCGATGTCCTAGCGGGAATTGCGGTTGGTTTTATCTGTGCTTTTCTGGCTGCGAAGATCCAGAACGGTTTTCTTCTTCATTCTCGAGGTCGATAAAACGGAACGAAAGCATCAGATACAGAATTTCATCCGGGCTGGAAAGATCAGATTCTAAAATTTCCTTGATCTTTTCCAGGCGGTAGAGCAGGGTACTGCGGTGGATAAAAAGCTCACGCGCCGTCTGGACGACATTGCAGTGGTTGTCCAGATAGCAGCGGAGCGTCCGCATATAGTCACTGCCGGAGCTGTCGTCGTGCTCCTGCAGAAAGAGAAGTCTCTCATGGCACAGCATGTAGCCTGGGAGCTTTTTTGTTGCCTGATCGAGGATGTAGTCAAACGAGATATCGTTGAACGGATGCATCCGTTTGTCGGGATATTTTCGCGTACCGAACTGCAGGGCGATTTTTGCCTGGATATACTGGCGGCGCAGATTCATGTGGCCGTTCATGCAGCGCGAAAAGCCGGCATTTAAGGAACTGTCCTCCACAAAGTGCACCATGCGTTCCATCAGATCGGTCATGGAAAAATCGGACAGCGTGAGGTTAAAGAACGCAACGATACCGCCGCCGTGCGGAAACGCGGAGCAGCCGGTCAGAATGTTTTCCAGATAGGCGCAGACCGAGTTTGCCGTCAGGTTTTTCTGATCCATATCGGAGAGCTGCAGATAGAGGCAGCAGTAGGTGTGGCGGGAATGCCAGCCGAGCGCATCGAGAGCCTGGCTGACCGCAATATAGTCGGCCATCCGGTCGTCGAGGGCACGGAGCAGCACGGTGTGAAGCGACTGCGCCGGCGAGGTTTTCTGCATCACATTGTGCAGGAAGGCGTGATGGATCATTTCTGCAAGAAATTCAAGAAGAAAGCCTTCGGAATCAGAAAGATCCTTTTTCGTGTCGAGGAGCAGCAGGCGGTAGGCGCTCTGACCATGCTGCGTGATGTTGACGCAGAGGGAACCAAGTCCCGTTACGTGATCCGGAAAGCGGAACCATCCATCGAGATCGCGGACGGACGCGTATTCGCTGCTTTCTGTCAAGGAGAGCAGAAGCGGGCGCGTTGCATCGAGGGAGCCAAACACCTTTTCGGGAAAAAAGGAAGGTTCTTCGGACGCTGCGGCGATGATGGAAAAATCCATGCCGACCACCATCAGCGGGTGGGCAAAAACAGGCAGGGAGAGATTTAAAAGATGCTGGATCGATTTTCCGTCGAGCCGTGCCTGCATCAGCTCCTTCTGCCAGGAATCGTACGTCCAGAAAAGCTCCTGCAGGAACGAAAAAACAGCGGATACGCTGCTTTTAACGGCGATCGAAACCGGAGCCGGAAGTTCCTCCGGCAGTTCTTCGGTACAGAGAAGAAAAAGGGAGCTGCTTTCTTCAGGGAGGGAGGAAAGAGAGCCGATCTGTTCTTCTGTGCAGAGAAAGACCCGGTGCGCAGTGGCTGCGGAGCTTGTCTGATAAAGAACAGGCAGTTCCAGTGTGCCGGAGAGCGGCAGGTTTTCCGGTGCAAGAACCGAAAAAGCGCTGCTTAGTTTATAAGCGAGAAATGCGGGGGAGAGCTTCATCGTATCATCCTCCCTGCGCGTGTCATATCGTAAAAATTCATAAAAACCTCCTCAGAAATGAGTGACGTTCTGCGGACGAAACCGCGGTACTTTTTATTTTAGCAGAACAAAAAGGTCTGTCAAGAAAGAAAAGACAGGGGTGCGGGAATTTTTACGGCGGCAACAAGTTAAGATTTTGTGAAGATAGTTGTGGTTTGCGGGGAAAACTGCTACAATATGGCTGATTTGGTTACTGTTCACTCAGCAGTGAAACACTTGCTGTTTCGCTGCGTAAGAATATGATTCAGGTGATTTGAAGTGGTTTTTTACAGAAGAAAAAGGAAGGTATGACTTTAATGTATCATATTATAGTAAATAAAAAATCGCGGTCGGGGCGCGGCGAGAAGCTGTGGCCGGTGATTGAGGGCGAGCTTGAGCGGCGCAGGACGGAATTTCGTGTATATCCGACAAAGTATCACGGAAGCGCACGGGAGACGGCAGCACGGCTGACCGCGAAAGGGGTATGGAATCCCGATGATGTCCTTCTGGCGATCGGCGGAGACGGTACGGCGAATGAGGCGGTCGATGGAATCACCAGCCTGTCGGATGTAAAGTTCGGTTATATTCCAACGGGAAGCGGCAACGATTTTGCGCGCGGTGCCGGAATTCCCTCCGATCCGCTGCAGGCGCTGGAAGCTGTGCTGAAAGGGGAGGAAAAGGAGATCAACATTGGAACGGCGCTTCTTGGCAGCCAAAAGCGGAGATTTCTCGTCAGCACCGGCATCGGTTTTGATGCAGGCATCTGCCACGAGGCGCTGGCATCAAAAATCAAGAATACGCTGAACCGGCTGCATCTGGGAAAACTTACGTATGTGATGATTGCACTGCGGCAGCTCTTTTATCTCGAACCGTTCACACTGGATGCAGCGCTGGAAAACGGAGAACACCGTTCGTTTGAAAATGTTCTTTTTGCAGTGACAATGAATTTTCCGTACGAGGGCGGCGGCTTTTGCTTCTGCCCGGAGGCGGACGGGACAGATGATCTGCTCGACGTGATGGTGGTTTCCAATCTTGCCAAATGGAAAGTCAGCTATCTTCTGCCGATGGCGCTGTTTGGACGCCACACGGGATTTCCTGAGGTACATATGGAGCGGTGCAGCAGCCTTTCCTTTCAGACAGACCGCGCGGAACCGGTCCACCTGGACGGAGAATCGGGCGGACACCGCACGGAGGAAAGGATCGGACTGGAAACGGAGCGTCTCCGCCTTTTGGGCGACTGGGTGAAAGAAGGGATGGAAAGATGATGTTCTGGATCATATTTTTTGCAGTGCTTGCCGTCCTGGCAGCAGGTTATTTCTTTTCCATTCTGCCGGCTACATCGAGACGGCAGGAATGTCTGAAATTTGCGGAATGGAATTATGCGCACCGCGGTCTGTGGAACGCGGCGGAGGGAGTTCCGGAGAATTCTCTTCCGGCTTTTGCCCGCGCGGCGGAGCAGGGATATGCCATCGAGCTGGATATTCAGATAACAAAGGATGGACGGATTGTGGTGTTCCACGATGACACGATGAAGCGGATGTGTGGAAACGAGGGAAAAATCAGCGATTATACGTATGAGGAACTCCAGCAGTTCCATCTGGGCGACAGCACGGAAAAGATTCCGCTGCTTCGTGAGGTACTGCAGACGGTAGACGGCCGCGTGCCGCTTTTAATCGAAATCAAGATGCCGGGACTTTCCACGGCGGTCTGTGCGGGATTTCAGAAGGAGATGGAGGGGTACACCGGTATGTTCTGCATGGAATCCTTCAACAGCCTGGCCCTCCGCTGGTGCCGCCGCCACATGCCGCAGACGCTGCGCGGCCAGCTTTCCGGCCGTTTTTCAAAGGATGATAAGGTGCATCTGATCCTGCGGATAATGGCGCGTCATCTGATGCTGAATTTTATCGGGAAACCGGATTTTATCGCCTACGACCACCGCTACGCCGACTGCCCGGGCTTCCTGATCGACCGTATGCTGTTTCGGACACCGGCATTTGCATGGACGGTAAAAGATGAGCATGTATATAACCGGACACGGAAAAAATTCGACGCGGCGATCTTTGAACATTTCCATCCCAAGGACGGTTTTCAGAAACCGATGAATTGTTTCTTAAAAAATAATAAAGCTTATTGACTTCGGTTTTCGGTGTGCTATAATTTCAGCAGGTTGAAGAGAAAAACCTCGTCAGAAAAGTGGAGGGAAACTATGAAGACAATAAAAAAATATAAGCATTTTCTTCCGGTAGTGGTTTATGGTATTTTCTATCTGAAATGTTTTCAATATCTGGAAACGCACATTACGAAAGGTTATCATCTGATTCATACTCCGTTTGATGATATGATTCCGTTCTGTGAGTTTTTTGTGATTCCTTATTTTATGTGGTTTGGATATATTGCATGGTCTGTCCTTTATTTCGGCTTCTGCAACAAGAACCGCAGAGAATATTATCAGCTGATTATCAACCTGGGAATCGGAATGACGGCGTTCCTCGTGATCTCCTATCTGTACCCGAACGGCCAGAACCTGCGCCCGACGGTATTCCCACGGGAGAACATTTTCACGGATCTGGTCAGAGGCCTTTACCTGACAGACACACCGACCAACGTATTCCCAAGTATTCACGTATATAATTCCGTAGCCGTAGCTGTTGCCGTAGAACACAGCGAGCAGCTCAAAAACCGCCCGGTATTCCGAAACGTCTGCCTGGGCCTGACGGTGCTGATTGTGTTTTCGACCATGTTTTTAAAACAGCACTCCGTATCGGATGTGTGCTGTGCGCTTGTTATGAATGCGGGAACCTGTATGCTGCTGTACCGGCCGGCAAAGGCGGGGAATGCACTGCGGACACGGGAGAAAAAAGCGAAATATAGAATGTAAAAACGGAAACGGACGGCCCGCGCACCAGAAGGGGCGCGGGCCTGACGGTTTAGGACGGGAGAGAATGGGTGATGAGTGGGATGGTAGTGCAGGAAAAATGGAATGCGTCCGTCTATTAAGAAACAAAACTTATAAAACATATAAGATATATTAATTTCATTTATAAAGATAAATATGCTATTCTGTAAGTAACGAAAGATTGTCCCGTTTTTGGGGGACTATGATTCAGACAAATGGAGGATAAAAATGAGTACAGTCAGACGCGTTTATGTGGAGAAAAAGCCGGAATTTGCGATTAAGGCGAAAGATCTGAAGCATGAAATCAAGCACTATCTGAACATCCAGACCGTAACCAACGTACGGGAGCTGATCCGGTACGATGTAGAAAATATCAGTGATGAGACATATGAGAAAGCATGTAAAGTAGTCTTTGCAGAGCCGCCGGTTGATATCTGCTATCAGGAAGATTTCCCGCGTGCAGAAGGTGCGAGAGTATTTTCCGTAGAATTCCTTCCGGGACAGTTTGATCAGAGAGCCGATTCTGCCGTACAGTGCGTGCAGTTCTTAAAAGAAGACGAGCAGCCGATCATCCGCTCCGCCGTTACGTATGTTATCGAAGGAGAGATGACTGATGAGCAGTTTGACGCAGTCAAAGCACACTGCATCAATCCGGTAGACTCCAGAGAGACAGGACTTGAAAAACCGGAAACCCTCGTGACAAAATTTGAAGAGCCGGCAGACGTCAAAATCTTCGACGGATTCATCGACATGCCGGAGGCAGAATTAAAAGCCCTGTATGATTCCCTCGGCCTTGCCATGACCTTCAAAGACTTCCTGCATATCCAGAACTACTTCCGCGGCGAAGAAAAACGAAATCCATCCATGACCGAGATCCGCGTACTCGATACCTACTGGTCCGATCACTGCCGCCATACCACCTTCTCCACCGAGCTTACCAACGTGACCTTCGGCGAAGGCGACTACTACGAGCCGATGAAAAAAAGCTACGACCGCTACTTAAGCGACCGTGAGGTACTCTACAAAGGCCGTGACGACAAATTCATCTGCCTTATGGACCTTGCCCTTCTGGCAATGAAAAAACTGAAATCCGAAGGAAAACTCGCAGATCAGGAAGAGTCTGATGAAATCAACGCATGCTCCATCGTCGTACCGGTAGATGTAGACGGAAAAGACGAAGAGTGGCTGATCAACTTCAAAAACGAGACCCACAACCACCCGACCGAGATCGAGCCGTTCGGTGGTGCAGCAACCTGCCTTGGCGGTGCAATCCGTGACCCGCTTTCCGGCAGAACCTATGTATATCAGGCAATGCGTGTGACCGGAGCCGCAGATCCGACCCGTCCGCAGAGCGAGACACTCGAAGGAAAACTTCCGCAGAAAAAACTCGTAAGAGAAGCAGCACACGGCTACAGCTCCTATGGAAACCAGATCGGTCTTGCAACCGGCTATGTCAAAGAAGTTTACCATCCGGACTACGTGGCAAAACGTATGGAGATCGGAGCCGTCCTTGGAGCAGCACCGCGCCGTGCCGTTGTCCGTGAAAATTCCGATCCGGGCGATATCATCATCCTGCTCGGCGGCCGTACTGGAAGAGACGGCTGCGGCGGTGCAACCGGTTCCTCCAAAGTACATACGACAGAATCCATCGAGACCTGCGGTGCAGAGGTACAGAAAGGAAACGCACCGACTGAGCGTAAACTGCAGAGACTGTTCCGCCGCGAGGAAGTCAGCCTTCTGATTAAAAAATGCAACGACTTCGGTGCAGGCGGAGTTTCCGTTGCCATCGGCGAGCTGGCACCGGGCCTTAAGATCAATCTGGACAAAGTACCGAAAAAATATGCCGGCCTCGACGGAACCGAGATCGCCATCTCCGAGTCCCAGGAGCGTATGGCCGTTGTCATCGACCCGAAAGACCGTGAGCAGTTCCTGAAATATGCCGCAGAAGAGAACCTGGAGGCAACCGAAGTTGCAGTCGTAACCGAGGACCCGCGTCTGGTACTCTCCTGGAGAGGAAAAGAGATCGTCAATATTTCCCGTGCATTCCTGGATACCAACGGAGCACATCAGGAGAATGATGTCTTCGTAGAGATTCCAAAAGCAGAGGACACCCCGTTAAAAAGAAGCGGTGACATTGCCGACGTGAAAGAAAAATGGCTGTCCACCCTGTCAGACCTCAACGCATGCTCCCAGAAAGGTCTTGTCGAGATGTTTGACTCCTCCATCGGAGCAGCCAGCGTGCTGATGCCGTACGGTGGAAAATATCAGCTGACTGAAACTCAGGCCATGGTTGCAAAAGTGCCGGTTCCGGATGGAAAAACCAACACCGTTACCATGATGAGCTACGGCTTTGATCCATACGTATCGAGCTGGAGCCCGTATCACGGAGCAGTCTATGCCGTAACCGAGTCCCTGTCCCGCATCGTGGCAGTCGGCGGCGATTACAGCAAAGTCCGCTTCACCTTCCAGGAATATTTCCGCAGAATGACTGAGGATCCGCACCGCTGGAGCCAGCCGTTCGCAGCACTTCTTGGTGCATACGACGCACAGATGGGCTACGGCCTGCCGTCTATCGGAGGAAAAGACAGTATGTCCGGTACCTTCAACCATATCGATGTACCGCCGACACTCGTATCCTTCGCGGTTGACGTTGCAAAATTAAAAGATGTAGTATCTCCGGAGCTGAAAAACACAGGAGACAAACTCGTGTGGATCCACCTTCCAGTCGACGCACATCTGCTTCCAGAGTACGAAGGCGTCATGGAAACCTACAGAAAACTGCATGAGGATATGCAGAACGGCCGTGTGAAAGCCGCTTATGTCGTAGACCGTCAGGGTATCGCAGCAGCCGTATCCAAGATGGCATTCGGTAATGCTCTCGGCGTAACCATCGAGCACAATGTAGACGAGAGAGATCTCTTTACTCCATATATTGCAGATCTGATCTGCGAAGTTCCGGCTGAAAAAGTCGGAGAGCTGGCAAGCACCTACACCGTCATCGGTGAAGTGACAGACAAACCGGTTCTTTCCTATAAAGACACCGAAATCACCATCCGCGAGGCCGTTTCCGCATGGAACAAACCGCTGGAAAAAGTATTCAAGACCGTATCCGGTGCAGAGCTTCCGGAGGTAGATGCCCTGAATGTGGCAGCAGCAGACGAAAACGGAATTGTTGCAGACAGCTGCTATCAGGCAAAGAGCATCCACGTATGCTCCCACAAGCTGGCACAGCCGACCGTATTCATTCCGGTCTTCCCGGGAACGAACTGTGAGTATGACAGCACCAGAGCTTTCGAGCGTGCCGGTGCAAAAGTTATCACTCAGGTATTCAGCAATCTTTCCGCAGAAGACATCCGCGGTTCTGTCGATGCCTTTGAAAAAGTCATCAACCAGGCGCAGATCATCATGTTCCCTGGCGGATTCTCCGCAGGTGATGAGCCGGATGGATCAGCAAAATTCTTTGCAACCGCATTCCAGAATGCGAAGATCAAAGAAGCTGTTACCAAACTGCTGAATGAGAGAGACGGACTTGCCCTTGGTATCTGCAACGGATTCCAGGCACTGATCAAACTGGGACTCGTTCCGTACGGTGAGATTCTCGGACAGACGGAGGATTCCCCGACTCTGACCTTCAACACTATCGGACGCCATATTTCCAAGATGGTTTACACGAAGGTTGTGACCAACAAATCCCCATGGCTGGCAGGCGCCGAGCTTGGCGGTGTTTACACCAACCCGGCATCCCACGGAGAGGGACGTTTCGTAGCATCGAAAGAGTGGATCGACAAGCTGATGGCAAACGGCCAGATTGCAACCCGCTACTGCGATGTCAACGGAAACCTGACCAACGACGAGTACTGGAATGTCAACGGTTCCTACTGCGGAATCGAGGGTATCACCAGCCCGGACGGCCGTGTCTTTGGTAAGATGGCACACGCAGAGCGCCGCGACAACGGCGTAGCAGTCAACATCTACGGAGAGCAGGATCTGAAGATCTTTGAGTCCGGTGTTGCTTACTTTAAATAAAATAAAACCAAAATAGAAGATTCCCGCAGAGAGGAAGAAAGCTCCTTTCTGCGGGAATTTTTTGTCAGAAACAGTAATTTCTGATTTCGAAAGAAAAAATTTGATTATGCGCCGCGGTGCAGTTATAACGCAATATTTTGCTTTATTAACAAAAGTAATAAGGTCAAATAGTAGAAATATTCTGAAAAAACGAAAGATTTCGATAGTCTCAACACATTACATATATGACGGGCCCGGAAGAGAAGGACAGCGAAATAACAGGAGGGAGAAAGAAGTGTATGAGACAAGAGAAGGAACGATTTTTTCAGATCATATTCGAGGAAAACAGTCATGTGCTGTTCCGTTATATCTGCGGTCAGTTGAACAATGACCGGGAGACGGCGAAGGATGTGCTGAACGATGTATGGGAGGTATTGGTGGTAAAATTTGAAACCGTTGCCGATCTCGAAGGAGAAGAGATGACGAAATGGCTGTTCTGTGTGGCAAAAAACAAGATCAAGAATCAGCGCAGAAAACATTATTATCAGAATGAAGTTTCCTATACACAGTATCAGAAAGAGAACAGAAATGAAGGGGAGGCGGCCGCGACAGCCGAGATTGAGGAACGAATGGTGATGCAGAACTGCATCCAGAACCTGAATCCGATGGATCAGCGCATTTTCTGGGGGAGAGCATATGGATTCAGCTACAAAGAGCTCAGCGGATTCTGCAAGAAAAGCGAGCAGGCGCTGCAGTGCCAGTACAGCCGCGCAATCAAGAAACTGCAGGGAATGATGAGTCAGGAAATCAGTCTGACGAGAGCGTAGAAAATGGAAATGGTATGCAGCGGAAACCTCAACTCTTACAATCCAAAAACAATAGAAATATCTAAAAAATTCTCTGCAGGAGAATATCCTGTGTCTAAAAATAAAGTGTTACCGTTTACATATCAAAAATCCGTTTTCCTCGTTGTCGTGGCGCGGAAATTGTGTTAAAATATTTTTAGAAAATTCACACGATGTGCGAGAAGGCAGAAAGGATGAAAACAACATGAAGGATGAGTACGTAGCCTATGTAGGCACTTATACCCATGGAAGCAGCATTGGTATTCATTTATATGATGTAAATGTAGAAGAAGGCACTCTGACAGAGCGAAAAGTCATACCGGTCAACAACTCTTCCCACATTGCCCGTTCCTTAAACGGCAAATACCTGTATTCGATTGCAGATGAAGGCGTTGCAGTGTTTGCAGTGGAGGATGACGGAGACCTGACCCCGATCAACAAAGTAGACATCGACGGCATGCGCGGCTGCTATCTGTCGGTGGACAAAACCGGAAGATACCTGTTCGTGGCAGGCTATCATGACGGAAAAGTAACCGTTGTACATACCCATAAGGACGGCCGCCTCGGAAGTCTGATGGACGGCGTGTTCCACAAGGGCCTTGGCAGTGTGGCAGAGCGTAACTTCCGCCCGCATGTCAGCTGTGTCGTTCCTACACCGGACAACAAATATGTCTGCGCAGTCGACAACGGCATTGACCAGATCAAAATGTACAAGCTGAACACACAGCGTGACCGCCTGAAACTGGTGGATATCCTGCGCTGTGAGCGTGAATCCGGTCCGAGAGAGATCGTTTTCAGTGAATCCGGAAAATACGCGTATGTCATTTACGAGCTGATGAACAAAGTCGATGTATTCAGCTACCGTGATACGGGAAACGGACCGGAATTTGAAAAACTGCAGTCGATCAGCACCACATCCGCGAACGTGGACCAGGCGCACGACGCTGCATCCGGCATGTGCCTTTCCCCGGATCACCACTACCTGTTTACTTCTACAGCCGGAGACAATACCGTAGCAATGTTCCATATCGACCCGGAGACCGGCTGCATGGAGAAGAAGTTTGCACTTCCGATCAGCGGCGAATATCCAAAGGATATTGCAATGTTCCCGGACGGAAAACATATCGCAGTGGCAAACCATGAGTCCAACACGATCACAACATTTACCGTTGATTATGAGAAAAACGTGCTGGTTCAGAAAGGCCGCCCGATGAAAGTGGAGACGCCGAACTGTATTCTGATTACGAAAAAAGGCGTTCACTAAAAAATAACGCAAAAATGCCTGCAGGAAGAACTGTATCCCGCAGGCATTTTTTGTGTTGAAGCCAGAAAGAAGCAGTCCGGCCTTTATTTCTCGTCCAGAGCCCAGACTTTCTTTACATTGTCCAGTTTGGCGCTCATGCCGACGAGCAGTGCGTCCGCCAGGACAAGAGCGGTCATGCATTCCACGACAACAACGGCGCGTGCAACGATGATCGGGTCGTGGCGGCCTTTGATTTCGATGGCAATATTTTCGCCGTCTTTGTTGATGGTCTGCTGGGAAGCAGCAACGGACGGGGTCGGTTTGAAACCAGCCCGGACAACGATATCGCTTCCGTCGCTGATACCGCCTAAAATACCGCCGGCGTGGTTGGTCAGCTTGACAATGGAGCCGTCCGCATTTACATGGAAGGCATCGTTATTGGTAAGCCCGGTAGCTGTGCAGACCGAGAAACCGTCTCCGATTTCCACGCCTTTTACGGCGCCGATGGAGACGAGTGCTTTTGCAAGGTTGGCATCGAGCTTTTCAAACACCGGATCGCCGACACCGGCCGGCATATGGTGAACGACACATTCGACCACACCGCCGACGGAATTTTTTTCCGCCATGGCTTTTGTTAAAAGCTCGGAAGCCTTTTCGGCAGCCTCTGCATCCGGCATATTCAGGGCGTTATTCGCGATTTCAGCGGTATCAAAAGACTGGATTTCCACGTCACCGATGGAGCGGGTGTAGGCGGAAACGGTGATGCCAAGCTCAGAGAGCATTTTTAAGGCAATGGCACCTGCAGCCACGCGTGCGATCGTCTCGCGTCCTGAGGAGCGTCCGCCGCCGCGGTAGTCGCGGAAACCGTATTTTGCATCAAACGTATAGTCGGCGTGGCCCGGTCTGTAATAGGAAGCAATGTCGCTGTAATCTTTGGAATGCTGATCCTCATTCCATACCACCATGGAAATCGGGGTACCGGTCGTTTTTCCTTCGAAAGTGCCGGATAAAATCTGAACGGTATCGGATTCTTTCCGTTTTGTGGTAAAGCGGTTCTGTCCCGGCTTCCTGCGGTCGAGGTAAAACTGAATATCCTCCTCGGAAAGCGAAAGGCCGGCCGGCACTCCGTCCACAACAACGCCCACGCCTTTTCCATGAGACTCTCCCCAGGTGGTCAGTCTGAAGATGGTACCAAATGATGATCCTGCCATATATAAAGTCCTCCTGAATTTTTTCGTATATTTATAAAATAACTGGAAAAGATTTCTAATAAATTATACCGGAAAGTAAAACATTCGTAAAGCTCTTTTTCGGAGACGAAATTCACCGTTATACCGTTTGACAAACGAAAAGGCAGCACGTATAATGAGAATGTATTTTCGGGCAGTGAAAGCCGGTAAAATAAAACAAACAAAAAGGAAGAGTGTGCATGAATTTTTTAGACAAAATGGAGCGAAAATATGGGAGATACGCGTTAAGCCATCTGACGATGTACATTATCGTAACGTACATTGCGGGATATATCATTGCGCTTGCGGCTCCCATCATGAGACAGTATCTGACGCTGGAACCATATTATATTCTGCACGGACAGATCTGGCGTCTGGTGAGCTGGATTCTGATTCCGCCGAGCAGCCTTGATATCTTTACGATCATCATGCTGTTTTTCTATTACTCAATCGGAACAAGCCTTGAGAGAGCCTGGGGAGATTTCAAGTATAATGTTTACATCTTTTCCGGCATTCTGATGACCATTATCGGTTCCTTCCTGCTGTATGGAATCTTATATGCAGTCAACGGATATCCGTCGCTGATGGGAACGGCATTCAGCACTTACTACATCAGCCTCTCGATTTTCCTTGGCTTTGCGATCAGCTTCCCGGATATGCAGGTACTGCTGTATTTCATTATTCCGATCAAAATCAAATGGCTGGCATACCTTGACGTAGCGCTTCTCGCCTACAGCATGATTACCAGCATCATGAGCGGAAACTGGGCAGGATGTGTTGTTATTCTTTGTTCCCTTGCAAACGTCCTTGTGTTCTTCCTGATGACAAGAAAAGGAAAACGCGGCTCTTTCCAGCAGAACAGACGCCGGAAGGAATTTAAAAAGGCCGTTTCAAGAGGCGAAGCCGAATACCGCAATCCGAACGGGATCACAAAACACAAATGTGCGATCTGTGGCCGGACCGAAAAAGATGATCCGAATCTGGAGTTCCGTTTCTGTTCCCGATGCAACGGAAACTATGAATACTGCCAGGATCACCTGTTTACGCATGAACATGTAAAATAAAGAAGGAGAGAAAGTATGAGAAGAACGAAAATTGTCTGCACCATGGGACCAAATACCAACTCCCGTGACCTGATGAAAAAACTGATTGAAACCGGAATGGATGTTGCTCGTTTTAATTTTTCTCATGGAGACCACGATGAGCAGAAAATGCGTATGGATATGCTGAAAGAGCTTCGAAAAGAGCTGAAAACTCCTGTGGCAATCCTTCTGGACACCAAAGGACCGGAAATTCGTACCGGCGTTTTAAAAGATGGAAAAAAAGTGAATCTGGTAACCGGACAGACTTTTACCCTGACAACCGTTCAGGAGACCGGAGATGAAAATCACTGTTCTGTCAGCTACACCGGCCTTACGGAAGATATCAAAGAGGGAGATACGATTTTGATCGATGATGGTCTGATCGGTCTGCGCGTAGAAAAAGTAAATGCACCGGAAATTGTCTGTACCGTAGTAAACGGCGGCGAGCTCGGAGAAAAAAAGGGCGTGAATGTACCAAACGTTTCGATCAATCTTCCGAACCTCACGGAGAAAGACAAAGGAGATCTTCTTTTTGGTATTGAACAGGATATTGATTTTGTTGCAGCTTCCTTTATCCGGAATGCAGAGGCAATTAACGAAATCCGTGAGTTCCTTGTGGCAAACGGAGGAGAGCATATTGATATCATTGCCAAGATCGAAAATGCGGAGGGTGTGCAGAACATCGACAGCATCATCGATGCGGCAGATGGTGTGATGGTTGCAAGGGGAGATCTTGGTGTAGAGATTCCGGCGTGCCAAGTACCGCATGTACAGAAAATCATCATTGAAAAATGCAATCATAAATACAAACCGGTTATCACAGCAACCCAGATGCTGGATTCCATGATCCGGAACCCGCGTCCGACCCGTGCAGAGGTAGCCGATGTTGCGAATGCAATTTATGATGGAACGGATGCGATCATGCTCTCCGGCGAAACAGCAGCCGGAAAATATCCGATCGAGGCAGTTACCATGATGGGAGAGATTGCCGAGCAGACGGAGCGTTATCTGAAATTCGAAGACTACCGCGATGGAAAAGCGCTGGAAGGAAAGCTAAATGTTTCCGCAGCAGTCGGAAGTGCAGCCGTTTCTATGGTAGAACACATCAAAGCAGCCTGCATTGTGACTCCGACGATGTCCGGTCAGACTGCAAGACTGATTTCCAACCTTCGTCCGAGCGTACCGATTTACGGCGTTACCCCATATGAATGGGCAAGAAGAAAAATGCAGCTCTACTGGGGCGTTCGTCCGGTGACCGGATACGAGGAAGATTCTACGGAGAACATCATTTCCCATGCTATGTATATGGTGCGCCGTGAGGAGCTTGTAGAACGTGGCGATATGGTTATTTTTACGGCCGGAGACCCTGCTACTAACGAGGTGACGGGTGAAGGATATATGACAAACATGCTTCACATTATTCAGGCAAAATAAGCAGAAGAAGGAGACAAAAGAGAATGACGAAGAAGCCTTTTGTAACAAAAGAAAAACTGGAAGAAATCGCAGCAGCAGTACCAACTCCGTTTCACATTTACGATGAAAAAGGAATTCGTGAGAATGCGAAAGCGGTAAAGGAAGCTTTTTCCTGGAATCCGGGATTTCGTGAGTATTTTGCTGTAAAAGCGAACCCAAACCCGACACTGATCAAAATGCTGGGTGAATATGACTGCGGATGCGACTGCTCTTCTTACACGGAGCTGATGCTTTCCGATGCGATGGGATTTGAGAAAGATAAAATCATGTTTTCATCCAACGTAACACCGGCTGCAGAGTATCAACTGGCTGCAGAGCTTGGTGCGATCATTAACCTTGATGATATTACGCATATTGATTTTCTTGAGAAAACATTAGGCTACATTCCGAAGAAAATCTGTTGCCGTTATAACCCGGGCGGACTGTTTAAAATCAGCACCGATATTATGGACAATCCGGGAGATGCCAAATACGGTATGACAACCGAGCAGATTTTTGAGGCATTCCGCATTCTGAAGGCAAAAGGGGCAGAAGAGTTCGGCATCCATTCCTTCCTTGCAAGTAATACCGTAACCAATGATTACTACCCAGTTCTGGCAAAAACACTGTTTGAGCTGGCTGTAAAGCTGCAGAAAGAGACGGGCGTGAAGATTAAATTCATCAATCTTTCCGGCGGCGTCGGAATTCCGTACAAACCGGATCAGGAAGGCAATGACATCCGCGTGATTGGCGAGGGTGTACATAAAGTGTACGATGAAGTTCTCGTTCCGGCCGGCATGGGCGATGTTGCAATTTACACGGAAATGGGCCGTTTCATGATGGGACCGTACGGCGGACTCGTTACCCGCGCCATCCATCAGAAACACATCTACAAAGAGTACATCGGCTGTGATGCCTGCGCGGTCAACCTGATGAGACCGGCTATGTACGGCGCTTACCATCACATCACGGTGATGGGAAAAGAAGATCAGCCGTGCGACCACAAATATGACGTAACAGGCTCTCTGTGCGAGAACAACGATAAATTCGCGATCGACCGCATGCTTCCGGAAGTGGAAGTCGGAGACCTCCTCTTCATCCACGACACCGGCGCACATGGATTTTCCATGGGATACAACTACAACGGAAAATTAAAATCTGCAGAGGTTCTGTTAAAAGAGGACGGCAGCTTTGAAGTCATCCGCCGCGCAGAAACCCCGAAGGACTACTTCGCTACACTGGATGGAACACCGGAGTATGAGAAGATGTTTGGAAATAAATAAGAAATAACAACAGTAAAACCCCTTTCAAAAAGAACCATGCGGCAGATGGCCGGTTCTTCGAAAGGGGTTTTCTTTCTTTCAAAAGCTGTTTTTTTGAAGGGAAGACAATAAAAAAGATCTGCATCAACGTTCGTTTTTGCAGATCTTTTTTAGCTATGCCGCTGGCCGGACTCGAACCGGCACGGTTATTCACCGCTTGATTTTGAGTCAAGTGCGTCTACCAATTCCGCCACAGCGGCAGTGTTCGTAATCAGAACAAGATATATTTTACCATAAAAACAAGAAGGACGCAAGAGAAAAAAATGGAATAATTATCATAAAAACTTTCTAAAAAAGATTGACGAAAGGAAAAAATAGAAGTATAGTGTAGATAGTTTAGTACCATACTAAATTTTACATCATAAGTTCAAATAACGATTTATCGAAAACGCCATCGTTAGATGGTCCACAGTGTGTGGAACGAAAACTGTTGTCTTCATAGACAGCAGTTTTTTTGTTGTCTAAAATTAGAAATGAAACATGGTTATGATTCAGTACTGTGAGAACAGCAAGAACCAGGAAGTAGAATTGTTGAAAATAGGAAAGAAAAGATGTAAAAAATCAAAATATATGGTAAAATTAGATAAAATGTAGAAAATGGAGGAAAGAACAGATGAAAGGGGAATATTATCTCGGACTTGATATGGGAAGCAGTTCGGTTGGATGGGCTGTGACAAATGAGAAGTACGAAATTTTGCGCGCACATGGAAAAACACTTTGGGGTGTACGGCTATTTGACAGTGCACAGACTGCAGAAGAGAGAAGAGGGTTTCGGACAGCAAAACGAAGATTGGATCGTCGTAATTGGAGAATAGAATTGCTGCAGAAAATTTTTGCGGAAGAAGTAGAAAAGATAGATGATGGATTTTTTCGCAGAATGAAAGAGAGTCGTTACTGGCCAGAGGATAAGCGTGACAGGCAGGGAAAGTGTCCGGAACTTCCCTATGCATTGTTTGCGGATGATGATTACACAGACAAAGAATATCATAAACAGTTTCCAACCATCTATCATCTGAGAAAATGGTTAATGGAAACTGACGAAACGCCTGATATTCGCCTGATATATCTTGCTCTGCATCATATGATGAAACACAGAGGCCATTTTCTATTAAACGGAAATATCGAACAGGTAAGAGAATTTCAGACAACATTTGAACAGTTCCTTGAAGCAGTGCGGGCAGAAGAACTTGGCTTTTCTTCCGAGATTGGAGTGGAAAGAAGCAAGGAAATAGAGGCAATTTTAAAAGACCGAACATTGACCAAATCTGCGAAAAAGACAAAAGCAGTAAAAGCAATGCGGGCAGAAACATCCTGTGAAAAAGAGTGGCTGGGATTGATTACCGGTGGAACAGCAAAACTGGGAAATCTGTTTGGGGAAAAACAGATGGATACACTGGAACGGCCAAAACTTTGCTTCGCAGATGCAGGTTATGAAGAATACGCTGGAGAGATCGAAGCAGAGCTGGGAGAAAAATATGTATTAATTGAACACGCAAAAGCAGTGTACGATTGGGCTGTTCTGGCTGATATTTTGCAGAACTATTCTTCTCTTTCAGAGGCAAAAGTGGCACTTTATGAAAAGCATAAAAAAGATCTGAAAGATCTGAAAAAGCTGGTCAGAGAGAATCTTTCAAGGGAAGAATATCAGAGACTGTTTGCAAAAAAGGATGAAAAAGCTAATTATTATGCGTATATCAAGGCACCAAAACAATGTAGTCAGGAAGACTTTTACGGTTATCTGAAAAAGAATATTCTGGGCAAGATATCAGATGTGACGAAAGCATCCTGCATGCAGAAGGAAATGGAAATGGGAACGTTTCTTCCGAAACAGACTGTAAAAGACAACAGTGTCATTCCATATCAGATTCATTTATATGAATTAAATGCAATCCTGAAAAATCTGGAAGATAAAGTTCCGCTACTGAAAGAGAATGGAGAGAAGATTCAAAAGATTTTCACATTCCGCATTCCGTACTACGTAGGACCCTTAAACGGAATTCGAAAAAAAGGGGAGAAGAGTAACTGGGCGGTACGAAAAGAAGGCAAAATATATCCATGGAACTTCGATGAGATGGTAGATTTGGAAGCAAGTGCAGAGCAGTTTATTCGAAGAATGACGAATAAATGTACTTATCTGCCAAGTGAAGATGTTTTACCAAAGTATTCTCTGCTGTACAGCAAATACGAAGTTTTAAATGAATTAAATAATCTGCGTTTGGATGGAGAAAAGATATCTGTAGAGCAGAAACAGAAAATATATGAAGAAGTATTCCAGAAAAGCAGAAAGGTTACACAGAAAAAACTGAAAAACTATTTAGTGAAAGAAGGAATTACCGGAAAAGAAGTTGAAATTACCGGAATTGATGGTGATTTCAAGAGTTCTCTTACGGCATACCATGACTTTAAAGAGAAATTAACAAATCTGTCACTGAACCAGGCGGAAAAAGAATGCATCATCCTGAACGTAACGCTGTTTGGAGATGATAAAGCGATACTGAAACAGAGATTAAAGAAACTGTTTCCGGAGTTGACAGAAAAACAAAGAGACAGCATAAGTAAACTGCCGTATCGTGGTTGGGGAAGACTCTCAAAAGTGTTTTTGGAAGAGATGGAAGCACCGGCACCGGAAACGGGAGAGGCATGGTCTATTATTCGGGCTTTGTGGGAGACGAATGACAATCTGATGCAACTGCTTAGCGAAAAATATTTGTTTGCATCGGCAATCGAAGAAAAGAATGGAAACGAACAGAAAAAACGGGATATTTCGTATGAATTAGTCGAGGAGCTTTACGTATCACCGGCAGTGAAGCGGCAGATTTGGCAGAGCCTTTTGATTGTAAAGGAAATCTGTAAAGTGATGGGAAACCCACCGAAACGTGTTTTTATAGAAATGGCAAGAGAAAAAACCGATCAGGGAAGAACCTCTTCAAGAAAAAAGAAACTGCTGGAACTTTATAAAAAATGTAAAGCGGAAGAAAAAGACTGGATAGATGAGATTGAAAAGCGTTCCGATGCGGAAATGAGAAGAGACAAGCTGTATTTGTATTATACGCAAAAAGGAAAATGCATGTATTCCGGTGAAACAATTGAACTGGAGGAATTGTGGGATAATCAGAAGTATGACATTGATCATATTTTTCCACAGTCCAAAGTGATGGATGATAGCCTGGATAACCGGGTACTTGTAAAGAAAAAGTGTAATCAGATGAAAGAGGATAAATATCCGATCGATGAAACAGTTCGGAAAAAAATGCAGCCATTCTGGAAATCTTTAGTGGATGCCGGATTGATCAGTGAAGAAAAATATAAACGGCTGATAAGAGGAAATGGATTTGAACCGTCTGAATTGGCTGGATTTATTTCCAGGCAGCTGGTGGAAACTCGTCAGAGTACAAAAGCGGCAGCAAGTATTCTGCAGCAGGTGATCCCGGATACACAGATTGTTTATGTAAAAGCGCCAACCGTTTCAAAGTTCCGTAAGGATTTTAAATTTCTGAAGGTACGGGAGATGAATGATTATCATCATGCGAAGGATGCTTATTTGAATATTGTCGTTGGCAACGCATATTTTGTAAAATTCACATCAAATCCGATTCACTTCATTAAGGAAAATCCGGGAAGAAGTTATAATCTGAAGAAGATGTTTGAACAGGAAAGAATTGAACGAAACGGAGAAATTGCCTGGGAAGGCGGGAACGGAACCATTGTGACAGTCCGAAAGTTTATGGAAAAGAACAACATTCTTGTGACGCGAAGATCGTATGAGGCAACAGGTGCATTGTTTGACCAGCAGATTGTCAAAAAAGGAAAAGGTCAGGTTCCGATCAAGAGCAGTGATGAACGGCTTTGTGATATACAGAAGTATGGAGGATATAACAAAGAGGCGGGAGCTTACTTTGTACTGGCAGAATCGGAGGGCAAAAAGGGAAAGAAAATACGAACAATCGAGTATGTGCCGATTCGTCTGAAAAAGGAAATTCAGAAGTCAGAAGAAAATATAATTCGGTATCTGGAAGAGGAAAGACAGTTAAAGAATCCGCGAGTGCTGGTGCCGGAAATCAAAATAGATACTCTGTTTTGTGTGGACGGATTTTATATGTGGGTTTCCGGAAGATCAGGGGATCAGCTATTGATGCAAGGTGCAAATCAGCTGGTACTTTCCCAGGAAGAAACAGAAATACTGAAAAAAATAGTACAGTACGTGGAACGTAAAAAACAGAATAAAGAACTGAAAATTTACGATTCCGACCATTTAGAAGAAAAGAAGGTGGTGATGCTGTATGAAACCTTTTTAAATAAATTAACAAATACGGTATATGCAAAAAAACTTGGAGCACAGGCAAAGACATTAACGGAAAAAAGAGAAAAATTTAAAGAATTATGCATAGAAGAAAAGTGTATCGTTTTGTATGAAGTTTTACATTTTTTCCAGTGCCAGAGTGCTGCCGCTGATTTGAAATTAATTGGAGGATCTGGAAGAGCAGGAATTTTGTGTCTCAACAAAAATATAACCGATTGCAGTCGAATCGAAATGATTCATCAATCGCCAACCGGTATCTACGAGCAGACAGTAGACCTGAATGCATTATGAGCTGGCGGATTGTGGTTATTTCCAAACGGGCAAAGCTGGACTATCAGCTTGGTTACCTTGTGGTGCGAAATGAGGAAGTAACAAAAATACATTTAAGTGAAATATCAACCATTCTGATTGAGTCAACAGCAGCAACAGTCACAACAAGTCTGCTGGCAGAGCTGACAAAAAAGAAAATAAAAGTGATTTTTTGCGATGAAAAGAGAAATCCATCGTCGGAACTGGTTGGGTATTACGGAAGTCATGATACCAGCAATAAAATCAGAAAGCAGATTCAGTGGAGCCGGCACAGTAAAGAAGCGATCTGGACAGAAATTGTGACGGAAAAAATACGAAAACAGAAGGAACTGTTAAAAAATATGGGAAAGGAAGAAGCGGGTCTGTTAGAATCATATTTACAGGAGATTGGCTGGAACGATGAGACAAACCGGGAAGGGCATGCGGCAAAGGTATATTTTAATGCATTGTTCGGTATGACATTTACCAGAACTGCGGATTGTCCGGAAAATGCAGCGCTGAATTACGGATATAGCATTTTGTTGTCTGCGTTTGCGAGAGAAATTGTAGCGAGCGGTTATATTACACAGCTCGGACTCTTTCATGATAATATGTTTAATCAGTTTAATCTGGCGTCCGATTTGATGGAACCGTTCCGTGTTCTGATTGACCGGGAAGTAATCCAAATGCAGAGGAAAGAATTTACGCATGAGGAAAAAATACAGTTGGTCAATGTATTAAACAACGAAGTCATGATAGACGGGAAAACACAGTATGTGAATAATGCCATAAAAATTTACTGTAAAAGTGTATTTGATGCCTTAAATGAGAATGACAGTGCATTGATCCGGTTTTATGGCCTATGAGTTATCGTTTTATGAGAGTATTGGTACTGTTTGATCTTCCGGTGCTGACGGGCGATCAGAGAAGAGAATATGCGAGATTTCGAAAGTTTTTATTGAAAAGCGGATTCCTGATGCTCCAGGAATCCGTATACTGTAAGCTTGCGTTAAATACAACTGTAGTGAATGGAATCGTGGATCAGATTCATAAAAATAAGCCGGAAGAAGGTCTGATACAGCTTTTAACGGTGACTGAGAAGCAGTATGCGAAAATGGATCTGATTGTTGGGAACGTAAAGAGTGAAGTGTTGAATACGGATGAAAGGCTGGTGATTTTATGAAACTGGTACATGTGGACTTGGAAAAACCTATTGCGATTCATCGGAACTGTCCCACGGAATGGATTATAGAATCACCGGAGCTGTTTTTAAAATATGTGGAGCAGCTGCAAAAACAAAATCAGGGAGAGAAGGGAAATTTCGTACTTTCTAAAGCTGACACAGAGCTGAATATGAAAAGAGATGTGGAATTGGTATTAACGCCCTTTTCTCTTGATTTTGCGGATCACAGAATACAAAAACGGTTATTTACAGAGCTGGTCAAAAGTGCGCAAAATGAAGAAATGTTTCTGGAAACGCAGAGAATTATTGCGGAACTGAAGAAATACATCTATCAATTGGAAGCTGTCAGTGGGTACGAATTGGAACAAAATGAGGAAATCGATTTGAGCGCACTCCTAAAATTGATGGGAGTTCAGACAGAAACCGAAAAAGAGATGGGGCTTCTGGAAAAATTAACGCAATATATCAAAGTTATGGCCGAACTTCTCCAAAAAGAACTGGTGATTTTGGTCAATATTCGATCCTATCTGAACGAAACACAAATAAACAAACTCTCCCAAATGGCATGCTACTATGAAATATCCTTGCTTTTCATAGAAAATATACAAAGGGACTTTTCGAATCAGAGAGAATATTATATAATTGACAAAGATGGATGTGATGTCTATTAATATCCATCGGATGTTTGAGTACCTGTTTTGTGCAGATGAAAGCAGTTCATTTTTAAATTTGAGGTTTGAGAATGATGTAAAAATGTATGGTACTCAAACTTTTGCCGCGGCGAGTTGTATTCTGTGCAAGTTTGAGAATGATGTAAAAATGTATGGTACTCAAACGCACGATCAGTTGTTTCAATAATTCGAAGCGTTTGAGAATGATGTAAAAATGTATGGTACTCAAACCATTCTGATCTCGACCAATTCCAGATGCGAGTTTGAGAATGATGTAAAAATGTATGGTACTCAAACTTTTCCAACGATCCCATGACACGAAAATGAGTTTGAGAATGATGTAAAAATGTATGGTACTCAAACTTCTGCGGCTCTCCATGCGCTTTCCACTGGGTTTGAGAATGATGTAAAAATGTATGGTACTCAAACCAGACTGGCCCCGATGATCCGCGACACGCCGTTTGAGAATGATGTAAAAATGTATGGTACTCAAACGATTAAACTTGCTTTTGAAAATGGGATTGAGTTTGAGAATGATGTAAAAATGTATGGTACTCAAACTTTCCACCTCCCCTAAATCTGTAAGTAATGGTTTGAGAATGATGTAAAAATGTATAGTACTCAAACATTTTCAGGGCAAATTCTGCTAAATCGTACGTTTGAGAATGATGTAAAATTTATTTTTGTGAACAACAAGAATAGATAATTCAAAATGAAATATTCAGAAGACAGTATGAAATCGACTTAATTGTCTTTTTCTTGCTGTCTTTTTCCTTGTCTCAAAGCGCCGCACCATGTATAATAAAACCACAAGAATTTCATTTCATAGTTTTTACAGGAGGAACCTGAATCATGATCCTTGCAATAGACATCGGCAACACGAACATCGTCCTTGGGTGTGTGGAAGGGAAAAAAACATACTTCATCGAAAGACTCTCCACGGACAAGGCAAAAACAGAGCTGGAATACGCAGTCAGCTTGAAAAATGTACTGGAACTGTATGAGATTCCGGTGGAGCAGATCGAAGGAGGTATCATCTCTTCCGTTGTTCCGCAGGTGACAGAGCTCTGCCGGAGTGCGGCAGAAAAAGTGATTAAAAAGCCGGTCAAAGTTGTCGGCCCCGGTGTGAAGACCGGACTTAATATCAAACTGGACGATCCCGCAACGGCAGGAAGCGATCTTGTTGTTGTAGCAGTAGCAGCGCTGAATGAATACACATGTCCGCAGATTGTTATCGATATGGGAACTGCCACGACGATGAGTGTACTTGATCAGAAAGGAAGCTTCATCGGAGGCGTGATTCTTCCGGGACTTCGTACTTCGCTGGATGCTCTCGTATCAAATGCCGCGCAGCTTAGTCAGACCAGTCTGACAGCACCGAAAAAAGTCATTGGCAAAAATACGCTGGACTGTATGAAAGGCGGTATGATTTATGGAAACGCTGCCAGCATCGACGGCATGATCGAACGGATGGAAGAAGAACTTGGCTGCAAATGCACGATTGTGGCTACCGGAGGTCTGGCGAAAGCTGTGATTCCGCACTGCAGACATGACATCATCATCGATGAGAATCTGCTCTTGAAAGGTCTTCAGATCATCTACGAGAAAAACAGGTAGGGAAACCGTTTGTTGACAAAGTCTGCGAATTGTTATAACATATGTATAACAAAACGATACGAGAAAGCAGGGTGTAACTATGTATTATGAGACAATACAGATCGATTTCAACAGCGATGAAGCGATCTATATCCAGCTGAGAAATCAGATTATTCTGGGTATTGCCACTTCCAGAATTCAGGAAGGAGATACTCTACCTTCGGTAAGACAGCTCGCAGACAATATCGGAATCAACATGCATACCGTAAATAAGGCCTACAGCGTACTCCGGCAGGAGGGGCTTCTTTCGATTGACCGAAGAAAAGGAGCCGTTATCTCTATCGATGCGGATAAACTGTATGCCATGCAGGAACTGCGCGAAGATCTGCAGGTGATTCTTGCAAAAGCCGTCTGCAAAAATATATCAAAAGAAGAAGTACATCAGCTTGTAGATGAAATTTACAGCAATTACGCAGACGAAACATGAAGGAGACAATAGTATTATGAGAGAAGGATATACCAGTCAGGCAAAAAAAGCACTGGCATATGCGGTTAGGACAGCTGAAAAATGTGGACATAATTACGTAGGAACCGAACACCTTCTGATCGGACTTCTGAACGTGGAGGATGGCACAGCAGGCATGGTGCTTTCTGAGTTTCACGTAGATGCCGGACAGCTTACCGAACTGATTGACCGTCTGATTGCACCAGGCGGAAACACCGTGACCGAATCCCGACCGGGCTATACTCCGCGGGTACGCAGAGTGCTTGAAAATGCAGAAGCGGAGGCAGCGCGTTTTAAGAGCAGAGCTGTGGGAACCGAGCATTTGCTGATCGCAATCTTAAAAGAAAGTGACTGTGTTGCTACCCGTTTGCTTTTTACCATGGGGATCAACATTCAGAAACTATATGGAGCAATCCTTACTGCCATGGGCGAGGCACCGCTGCAGGGCGGTGCAAGCGGAAATGCAAATACCGGCCGCGGACCGCAGACAAGAGGTGGAGCGCAGACCAGCGAAACGCCGGCACTGGACCAGTACAGCCGGGATCTGACTGAGCTTGCGCGCGAAGGAAAACTCGATCCGGTTGTCGGCCGTGGGCAGGAAATTGAGCGTGTCATTCAGATCTTAAGTCGCCGGACAAAAAACAACCCGTGTCTGATCGGAGAGCCGGGTGTCGGAAAAACGGCGATTGCGGAAGGTCTGGCGCAGCGGATTGCCCTTGGCATTGTGCCGGAAACGATCCGCGATAAGCGAGTTGTTGTCCTTGACCTTTCCGGAATGGTAGCCGGAAGCAAATACCGCGGTGAGTTCGAAGAGCGTATCAAACGTGTCGTCAAAGAAGTGACGGACAATGAAAATATTCTGCTGTTCATCGATGAACTTCACACCATCATCGGGGCCGGCGGTGCAGAGGGAGCACTCGATGCATCCAATATCTTAAAACCGTCCCTTTCCCGCGGAGAAATTCAGCTCATCGGTGCAACCACGCTCGAAGAATACCGTAAATATATCGAAAAAGATGCCGCATTGGAGCGCCGTTTCCAGCCGGTCAAAGTAGAAGAACCGACGGAAAGCGAAGCACTTGATATCTTAAAAGGCCTGCGCCCATACTACGAACGCCACCACGGCGTGGAAATCACCGATGAAGCACTGGAAGCAGCCGTAAAAATGAGCGTCCGCTACATCAACGACCGTTTCCTGCCGGATAAAGCCATCGATCTGATCGATGAGGCATCCGCAGGCGTACAGCTCGCCGGCTACCAGGTGCCGGACAACATGGCAAAAGAGGAGCAGACACTGTTCGAAGTACAGAAAGAAAAAGAATCCGCGATCAGTACCGGCGATTTTGAGCAGGCAAAAGAACTGCAGGCGCGCCAGCAGGAGCTCGAAAAAGATCTGGAGCAGATCCGAAAACGCTTTGAACGCCGTTGCAAAAACAAAAAACTGCAGGTAACAGAAGAAGAAATCGCAAAAACCGTATCCACCTGGACGAAAATTCCGGTACAGCGTCTCGCGGAAGGAGAATCGAAACGTCTGGCAAGACTGGAGCAGACACTCCATAAACGCGTTGTCGGCCAGGAAGAAGCCGTGACAGCTGTGGCAAAAGCCGTAAAACGAGGCAGAGTCGGATTAAAAGACCCGAACCGTCCGACAGGATCCTTCCTGTTTCTTGGACCGACCGGTGTCGGAAAAACAGAACTTTCCAAAGCACTCGCCGAGGCAGTTTTCGGTACAGAGCAGGCCCTGATCCGCGTTGATATGTCGGAATACATGGAGAAACACAGCGTTTCCAAGCTGATCGGTTCCCCTCCGGGATACGTTGGCTACGAGGAAGGCGGCCAGCTCTCTGAAAAAGTGCGCCGCAACCCGTACAGTGTGATCCTGTTCGATGAGATCGAGAAAGCTCACCCGGATGTGTTCAACATTCTGCTGCAGGTACTTGATGATGGCCATATCACCGACGCGCAGGGCAGAAAAGTTGATTTCAAACAGACCTGCATTATCATGACATCCAATGCCGGAGCACAGAACATTGTAGCGCCGAAACGCCTTGGATTCCTTTCGACAGAAGATGAGCGGAAAGACTACGAATACATGAAGGGCCAGGTGATGGAAGAAGTCAAACGGATGTTTAAGCCGGAATTCCTGAACCGAATCGACGAGATTATTGTATTCCATCAGCTTACCAAGGCGGATATGAAGAAGATTCTGCAGATTCTGCTCAAAGATCTGGAGCGCCGCTGCAAGGAGCAGATGGACATTGAATTGAAAGTCCGTGACACCGTGAAAGAATATCTCGTGGAAAACAGCTTCGACAGCAAGTACGGTGCCCGCCCGTTAAAACGCGCGATCCAGAGCAAAATTGAGGATCCGCTCGCAGAAGCCATCCTGAACGGAGAAGTGAAAAAAGGCGATACCGTTGCGGCTGGAATGAATAAGAAAGAGATTACATTTAAGGTTCTTGAGAAAAAATAATATAAAATTCCATAAATTATATGGTAAAATCTTTTTGATTATGGTATGATTTTCACAAAGAAACGAAACACCACAAAAGACAAGACCAGGAGGGCATTTACAAATGTCAGTAGTAAAAGAATTAATCCGCACAGAGGCAGACGGAGGCATCAGCTTCGGAGATTATGAGCTTGCGGCAAAGGCAAAAAAATCTGATTTTGAGCACAGAGGAGATCTGTATAAAGTAAAAACCTTTAAGGAAATCACAAAGCTGGAGAGAAACGGACTGTTCGTATACGAATCCGTTCCGGGAACCGCAGTTACCGATCTGAACGTATTCGACGACGGCATGACCTTCAAAGTAGAAGGACCGGAGGATGCACAGATCACCGTTGAAATGGAAGCAGAGACCGAATACAAGGTGTTGCTCGACGGCGTAAACGTTGGCCACATGACCACAAACCTCGGCGGAAAACTTTCCTTCAGCGTAGAGCTGGAAAAAGCAGAGGATGTAGCAGTAGAAATCGTAAAAGCATGATGAAATAAGAAAAGAAGGCTGTCGCAGAACGTGTGCGGCAGCTTTTTTTGACAATTATAAGGGAGACACAACTATGGCAAAAGCAAAAAAGACAGCCTTTTTCTGCCAGAACTGCGGCTATGAGTCCACAAAATGGATGGGCCAGTGTCCGGCGTGCAGAGAATGGAACACGTTTGTGGAGGAACCGACAGCGGCCAAAACACCGGCGGGAACGCAGGGGATCGGAAATCACAGCGCGGCGGGCAGAAAGCCGGTGCATTTGATGGAAATTTCAACAGGAAAAGAGGAGCGCATCCCGACGGGAATCGGAGAACTCGACCGGGTGCTCGGCGGAGGAATCGTGCCGGGTTCCCTGACACTGGTCGGCGGCGATCCGGGAATTGGAAAATCCACACTCCTTCTGCAGGTGTGCCGCATGCTGTCCACAGCAGGACATCAGGTTTTATACATTTCCGGTGAGGAGTCCCTGCGCCAGATCAAACTGCGCGCTGTGCGGATCGGAGAATTTAACGAAAATCTGTCCCTGCTCTGCGAGACGAATCTTGATATCATCCGCGCCGTCATGGAAAAAGAGAAGCCGGAGATGGCCGTCATCGACTCGATCCAGACCATGTACAACGAGGAGGTCAGCTCCGCGCCGGGCAGTGTATCCCAGGTCCGGGAATCGACGAATGTGCTGATGCAGATTGCAAAGGGAATGGGAATTTCGATCTTTATCGTCGGTCATGTGACAAAAGACGGTAATGTGGCCGGCCCGCGTGTGCTGGAACACATGGTAGATACCGTGCTGTACTTCGAGGGCGACCGTCATGCGTCCTACCGGATTCTGCGCGGCGTCAAAAACCGTTTTGGTTCTACAAATGAGATCGGCGTCTTCGAAATGCAGACAGAGGGACTCGTGGAAGTGAAAAATCCATCGGAATACATGCTGAACGGACGGCCGGAGGGAGCTTCCGGTTCGGTTGTCGCATGCTCCATGGAGGGAACGCGCCCGATCCTGATCGAGATTCAGGCACTGGTCTGCCACAGTAATTTCGGAATCCCGCGCCGCACCGCAGCAGGATGCGATTTCAACCGCGTGAACCTGCTGATGGCAGTGCTGGAAAAACGCGCAAGAATCAATCTCTCGACAAGCGATGCCTACGTCAACATCGCAGGCGGAATCAAGATGAATGAGCCGGCGATCGATCTTGGCATCACACTTGCCGTCGTATCGAGCTACAAAGATCAGGTGATCGATGAGAAAACGGTCGTATTTGGCGAGGTCGGCTTAAGCGGTGAGGTCCGCGCCGTCAGCATGGCGGAACAGCGTGTACTGGAAGCAAAAAAACTGGGCTTCGAGCGGGTGATTTTGCCTGCTGTCTGCATGAAGTCCGTGGAGAAAATCGGTGGAATCGCACTGATTCCGGTGGAAAATATTCAGGATGCGATTCTGCGCGTGGGGAAAAATTAGAAGGAAGTTGTGGAAAAAGGACCGGCGTGTGATGCGTACGGTCCTTTTTGAAAAATTCAGATAAAATACAAAATATGCAGAATTAACTATATTTTTCTAAAAATAAGAAAATTCGAAAAAAGGTGTTGACTTTTGCTTTGGGCGGTGTTATTATAACTAAGCTGTCAGCGAGAGCTGATGCAAAAGAGTTTCTTTGAAACAGAAAAACCTAGTTCGGAGCCGGGTGGCTGCCGCGGGTTGCAAAAACTGCTTCAAAAAACTTGAAAAAAGTTCTTGACAAAAGCAAACAAGTTTGATAAAATAAACGAGTTGCTGATCGAGAGAACAGCAAAGAAGTTCGAAAGAGCTTCAAAAAATAAATTAAAAAAGTTCTTGACAAACGAAAAGTTCTGTGATAAAACAAATGAGCTGATCCGAGTCGGAACAGCAGAGATCCTTGATAATTAAACAGTGAAACACATCCTCGAAAGTTCTGAATA
>NZ_QUJK01000021.1:7559-48054 GCF_003480905.1 Blautia sp. AM28-27 | reverse complement strand
ATATCTAATCCATTTCGGAATAAATATCTTCTGCTTTTAAGTTAATGACATTGCATAAATACAGGCTTTCGGCATTTTAGTCCGTTACTCGAACTCCTTTGCGGACTGCGTTTCATGACACGCAAAGGCTGTTATTAGAGGTTTATATTTCGAACATGTGTTCTGTTTTTGCGTTTTTCGCACCGCTTATGAAGAAATAAACTCCAAAATAACTCCATTTTACTCTTTATTATTTTGTTGTTCTTCTCTTGCGTACAGGAGATCCAATGCCTGACATACAACACCACTCATGCTCTGATAGTGTCTTTCTGCATACTCAACAAGTCTCTGTTTTTGTTCTGGAGTCACCCGTACTCGTATGTTTTCTTCTTTGCCATCTTTTGGTGTTTTTCTAGCCAAACATATCACTTCCCTTCCACAAGTACAGTTTACTACTGATTACTACAAAATGTCAATCTATTTTTGTTATTTATATATATATTCTCTTGGACTAATCTTGAGTTATCTTGGACTAATTTACTTCTCACTCCTGTAGATCTTTATCTACAATCTCCCAGTAACCATTCTTTGGAGATCCATGTCTTATAAGAATACCATACTCTTTTAACTTCTTAATATTGTTCTCAATATTTCGACTGGCAACCCCAATTTTTTCAGCTAACTTAACTGCTGATAATTGATGATCTTCTGAAAGTAACTTTATAATCTTTTGCTGTGTATTGTTGAGGTCTGTTCTCCACACTACCTCCGATGCTTCTCCGATGCTTTCTTTTCCATTTGTCATCGGAAATGAACTACGGAACAGCTCTACCCGAAACATATTATCGAATTCCTGAAATCTCGGCTTCGAAAGTCCATACTCTTCTGCAGCATTAAGGATTCTTTTTATTCCGCTTCCCCATGCTTCTACAAGTCCCATCTGACTGAATATATTGGCAATGCCTTTATTCCGGATCTTCGAATGACCATTCATGACTTCCTCATAAGTTAATCCGTTATATAATCCACCCGTAGAAGTCACCTCCAGTCTTTCATCATAAACTGCGACCTGAATACAAGATTCATCCAACAGGTTACGGTGACAATGGGCGTTAATGATCATTTCCCTGATTGCTTCCGGTGGTAGCTCATATTTCTCTTTTCGCACCAATCCGTCAATTGTTGCTCCAAGTCGAATATTTCTCAATACAAAATCTACTGCTTCTTCGATTTGTGTATAGATTGGTCCTATAAATTCTCTCTTATCAAGAAATACTGCACGATCTATTCCCTTGAATACCGCACATTGGGTTTTAGAAAATGAGAAATAATCTGATGTCAGCAACGCATAGGCATTCGTTGCCAGAAGCTGTCCCTCACTCTGCTTTAAGATCTTCCAGTTTATCAGCTGCTCTTTCTTCACAGAATGCTCTGACATTCCTGCTTTTTTCCGGAACTTTTCAATATCCTGGCAAAGTTTCTCTGTAGCTTCTTCTGAAACTGGATATCCTACACAGGTAAGTTCATCCCAGGAGATTCTGTCTCCTTCCATCTCCAATTCTTTTATTTTCTCTGAAAATGCCTACCTTGATGTACCTGCAACACGGATATAAGTACCATTATCTTTTCCCTTTGATTTTAGATAATATGGTCTATTCTTTCCTGCTTCTACTGATACAACAATAACTGTTTTCCCGTTTACCGTCTGCGGCTCAATATCAGGAATGATCTGTGGCACACAGGAATCAGAAACTGCATTGGCAATTCCATCCATCAGCTGAAACAACACATCATTTTCCACACCAACAATCTGGTGTGTTTTATCATCTACTCCAAAAATCAGCTTGCCACCTTGTGTATTGGCAAAAGCTACGATTGTCTTCATGTACTTTTCACTTTTATCAGGTAAGGATACCTTGTACTCAATATTTTTCGATTCCCCGGAAAACATAGTATCTTCTACCATTCTTTCACTCCTAATCTATACTCGCACCATTGGTGCGAATAATTCTATTTCCAGAGTAAACCTCTCTGGATCATTAACACTATTATACATTCTATCCTTCTTTTCTAGCAAGCAAGAAAACAAAACAGTTCATTTTTTCTTACCATTTTCTTCTGTTCTTTTTAGATGCCAGATAAAGTCTCGTCATCTCATCCATGAAAGTAGTTTTGTCCTCATTGTTCATAGTTCCACTGGCAAATAAAGCAGCTGCCTGTTCAAGAATCTTCCTTGCCTGTTTAGCACCAGAATATTCACTTGGCTCATCATTACCCAAGCACACATTTCTCATATAATTCTTTAATACAAGTCTCCCACATATCCATCTGCTTCCAGATGCATATAGCACTCATCCACCTTCTCTGATTCCAGAATCCGCAAAACGTGTTCCATACCTGTAGCAAGTTCTTTTGTTTTTAACTCTTCCAGCGGAATCCAATAAACTCTTCCTTCCTCAGAACTCTTTAATTCTCCGGTAAACTTATCCGCTTTATACAGGGTAATAACATAGTGCACTCCGCTCTTATGCCAATGATATAATCCTCCAAGCTTCGGTGCTTCAACCCTAAGTCCTGTTTCTTCCCAGACTTCCCGAATCATAGATTTCTGAAAAATCTCATTTGCTTCTACGTGACCGCCTGGAAAAGTTGTACCGGTATAGCTATCATTTACTTTATCCAGAGCCAGTACATTTCCTTTATGATCCTGAATCATACACATATTCATAAAACAGACCTTCTCAATCCGACTCTCTTCTTTTTCATTCAGAGATTTTCTGACATGTTTGTTGATATCCGATCGTTTGGATTTATAATGCTTGAAGACCTCTCCATACGGAATCCAAATTTCTGCATCTTCAATTTTTTCATAAACAGAATCCACCACTTCTTCCAGATGTTTGTCACTCGGAAAAGTACATTTTTTCATATAATAATCTCTGGTTACCTGAAACATCCATTCTGCAATCTTTTCTTTCTGCTTCATTTTTAATTGGGAATACTTCTTATTCGTTTGCAGTAGTCTCCCATCTATCATCTTATGGTTTTTCCGTGACATCGGTTTGACCTCTTTTCTTCTTTTTCATTCAGATTTTACTATACCACAGAATCATGCCTGCGTCATACTTCTGAGCTTCGATGTCCTCTTTTTCTTCTCTCAGTACCTTATTTATAGAGGAATCTTTTTAAGGACTCTCTTCCGGCGGCTGTGCCACCGGTAAATAGCAAGGACAGGAAGTGAGGATACACTTCCGGGAAATCCCAATTTAGGGTACCCTGCCCTAAATTGAAAAACGCTGAAAGCAACGATACTACTGCCCTCTCAGAAAGGAGAAACTGCTAATGGCTGAAAGAAAAAGAAACAAAGAAATTCATTTTTATGTCACCGAAGAAGAAAGGAAGCTTATCCGCAGAAAGATGATAGAGTCAAAAACTAAAAACATGGGAGCTTATCTGCGAAAAATGGCAATCGACGGTTACATCGTCAACACCGATACCACTCCACTGAAGAAACAGTATGAGGAAATGCACAAGATTGGTGTAAATATCAACCAGATTGCAAAAAAGGTAAATACCACCGGAGATCTATATCCGGAAGAAATGCAAGAATTGAAAGAGATGGTAAAAGAAATATGGCATATCTTAAAATCTTCCCCATTAAAGTAACAGACAAGAAAGCTCTGGACTATATTACAAATCCAGATAAGACAGATGAAAAACTTTTAGTTTCCAGTTTTGGCTGTTCCCCGGAAACTGCAGATCTTGAATTTTCTATGACAAGAGAAATGGCAAAAAAGAATGGAATGGACAAGGGCGATAACTTGGCATTTCATCTGATCCAGTCATTTAAGCCTGGAGAAGTTGATGCCGAAAATGCCCATCGCTTAGGGCAGCAATTTGCTGACGAAGTACTGAAAGGAAAATATGAATATGTGATCAGTACGCATGTTGATAAAAATCATATCCATAACCATATCATCTTCAACGCCGCAAGCTTTGTTGACCATCACAAGTATGTTTCCAATAAGCGGAGCTACCATAAACTCTGCAGAGTCAGTAATCGTATCTGCCATGAAAATGGACTTGCCACAAGCATGCCAACCGGAGAAAAAGGTAAAAGCTATAAAGAGAATATGGAATATCATCGTGGCACCAGTTGGAAAGCCAAGCTACGTGTTGCAGTTGATAAGGCAATCTGGACTTCCATCAACTATGAGGAATTTCTACAAAAAATGCAGTTAGCCGGATATGAAATCCGGCAGGGAAAGCACCTGTCATTCCGTGCACCGGAACAGCAGAACTTCACTTATATGAAATCTCTCGGAAGCTATTATTCCGAAGAAAATGTTCGCATCCGTCTGGCTAAAAATCGTAGCAAAGTAAAAACTCCAAGACATCTGTCCAGAGAAGCTCGCTTGTATATCAATATCTCCACTTATGTCACAACTGGAAATCGTGAAGGTTTTGAACGATGGGCAAAACTCAATAACCTGAAAGAAGCGGTTCGTACCTTCAACTATCTTTCCGAAAATAACTTGCTGAATTATGACGATTTCAGGCAGCATGTATCTGACATTGAAGCTTCTATGAAAGTTGCCGACCAAAGAATAGCACAAATCAACAGTGAGCTGAGCACGCAGAAAGTCATTCAGAAACACTGCGATTCTTACCGGCTTTGTCGTAAAGTAATTGAAGATTGTAAATCTGCTAAAAATCCAAAAGCATACCGCACCAAACATCAGGCAGAATACCAGCTCCACGATTCACTAAAAAAAGAGCTTCAGGATCTGGGTGTTACCAAAATCCCTAGCTCTGAGAAAATCCAAAAGCGGATTGAACATCTTGAATCTGAACAGGCTGCTACTGTCCGAGAAAAACAGGAATTGCAGAAAAAACAGAAGACACTAGATATCATCCAACAGAATTTCACAGCACTGCTCAATGCTCCTCAAATATCAAACAACGATATCAATCGTACCGTTGCACCACCACTTCAACATTAATATTAGAAACGTTTTAAACCATATAACACAAGAAAACTGATTCCACCGCAATGGATCAGTTTTCTTTAAATAATGCCTACTTCATTTTTCTCTTTTTATATAATCCTACAATCAAACCAAGACTAACAATCGCTATTAAAAACCATGCAACTATATTTGTTATATCTCCGGTTTTTACCGTATTTATTATTTTCTGAATAGTATTTGGTTTATCTGGTTTTGAAGGTGACGGATCCTTTGGCTTATCTGGATTGCTCGGTGGTGTTTCTGGTGAAACCCATTCAGCCTTTGGTTCTATCGTTACATTATATTCTACATTCCCATTGATTTCAGATGGAATATTAACAAGGAATGGCGCAGATTCAAATTTATCTGTACCACTTTCCACATTTTCAATCTGTGCAATCAGATAAATTCCTTCATCCAATCCTCCAAAACTCGTGCGTCCCGAACTATCTGTTTCTTGCATTAAGCCGGAAATATCATTTTCCTTCGCAAATGCAAACAATTGTTTTGCCTGTTTTTCTCTTGCTTCTGCACTGGTATCTTGTAATGATATACCTGAATCTTTAAAACTATCTTCCCAGACCAGCTCATCATTTTTCATATATTGAATTGGAAATATTGAGAACTTTGCTCCGGAAAGAGTCACTTCTTTATCCGAACTATTTCTCCCCTTGTAAATAATTTGAATGCTTCCTGTTCTGCTTCCTGCTTCAGCATGGATTGTTGAAATATCTATAAAACTACCGACAAGAAAAAGCATAACGAATAAAATAATGTGAATACTTCTTATCTTCTTTCGCACCTTACTTTCCTCCTTTTTCTATCTCGTATACTATAAATTACAGCAATCAGCAACCCTATAAAAATTACTATAATTGTTACAATCAGCACTTTAGCAGTAAAAGATAACTCCGGTTTTATATTTGTATCCGGCTCTTGCTTCGTTGCCTCTTCATAAGGTATTCTCTCTCCACGTACTAAAAGTCTGTGTGTATTGATTGCAAATGGTGTACAAGTAACAAGTGTTGCATAATCCTTGCCTGGTTCAATAGATAACCCATCTGTCTCTTCCGGTAAAACTGTTAATATCTGATCAATCTGATATGCCAGTGTTTCATCTAAAACCTTAATGTAAAAAATATCCCCTACTTCCAGTTTATCCATATTGGTAAATAGTGTCTTTGTCGGAAGACCTCTATGTCCGGTCAGAACTGTATGTGTACTTTCTCCACCAACTGGAAGAGATGTACCCCAAAAATGTCCGACACCTGCCTGTAGCACAGCTTCACTTGTTCCATGATAGATTGGAAGTTCTACATTAATCTTAGGAATGCGAATGTATCCCATCATTCCAGAACCATCTACATTTAACAGGCTCTCATAACGAGCATCTATTTCCACATCTTCCTGCGAAAATGGATCAATCAAATCAATATTTCCCAGCATTTCCTTATTGTATGCTCTCGCATCTTCCAGCATTTGCTCTTTTTCTGCCTTACTTAACTTTACGCTTTCCTCATCATAATAGGATACAACTTTGGAACCATTCTTTTCATTCAAATAACTACTAAACGTTGGATATAACAATACGGAGAATGCAACCAAAAGCACAATCAGACGAATAATATCTTTTATTGTTACCTTCTTTTTTTTCTTCTTACTCTTCATTTCATTCTCCCTGTTGTTATACTTGGAATTGCGGTTACCTTCCGTGGAAGATAACCGCCAATTCCTTAAATATTATCTTATATCTCTGGTAAAATTATTATGCTTCTTTTCTTTTGTCACGGATGAAGCTTACTGCTACACCGAATACAAGAAGAGCTGCGATTACAGAAAATGCAATTGCTCCACGTCCACCAGTGGATGGAAGAAGGGAACCAGTGCTGTTCTGAATATCGATGATTTTATCATTTTCTGGAGTTTCATTGTTATCTTTTGTAATAGTCCATTCAGTGTCGCTGGTCTTTTTGATTGTGACCTTAACTGGAGCTGACAGCTTGTTATAACCATCTGGTGCCTGTGTCTCTTCCAAATAATAGATTCCTGCTGCCAGACCGTTAATGTGTAAATTGTAATTTCCATCAATTGCACTTGCAACTGTTACCATTTCGTCAATTGTATCTGCTGCACTTTGATCAGCTGCATAAGTGTATTCACCATCAGTATTTTCTACATCTTTTGTTACTTTGATTACTGCATTTTTATCGATGTTACCATCTGTAGTTGAAGCATACAGCTTAAAGTGTGCCCCTGCTAACATAATATCTTTTGTGTCTGTTTTCTTTACATCCAGTGGATATGTAGGTGTTACAACTTCAGACGGTTTTGTTCTTCCTGTTGCATCTGTACCTGGTTTATTGCTATATTCTAATGTCGCACTATTCTTTGTTTCAACAACTGCATTTTTGTTTACTTTTGCTTGATAAGTAACTTCGATTTTAGCTCCTGTAGCAGCTGTTTTCACTTTTTCAGATAAGTCAATTGTCATATTTCTTTCGTTATCCTTAGAAATTGCACCTACTACATCATTATAAGTTGCTTCTCCAATTTTAACTGTTACAACAACGTTTCCTGCTTCATTTGTTACAAAATCCAAACCATTTGTTAATGTATCGTGGATTTTATATACGTAATTGCTATAACCTGTCATATCAGGAACCTGTCCTGTAATTGTATAAGTTACAGTCTGTCCTACGTGAACTGTAGTTGCATCTTTATCTGCTGTTTTTGTAATATCTGGTGCTTGAGTTTTTAAGTTCACTGTTGCTGTTGCACTGACTACTGGAACTAATGAAGACTGAATTTCTTTTGTACCAGTCTGGCAAACCAGATAGTAACCAAAGTCTAACCCCTCAACATTAAAAGTTGTATCTGTTGCATCTTCATCAAATGATCTAGTACTTGTTTCCTTAATCATTTGGTCTGGATGTTCTTTATTATACTTTAATAATTTTTTTGTGAAGTCATTTGCAAATTTCTGCGTATTCGTTCCATTATTAGTATCTGTAGCTTTCTTCACTGCGTCATAATATCCCTGATCTGTTTTATCAGTGAAACCATCACCTAAAACTTGATCCAAAATTGGTGTGTACAGACTATTTACTTTGTAACCATAATTAGAACCGCTGACTGTCATATCAAATAATTTGTAGATATTAACTGTCTGATTTGCTAATGTCTGTCCATCTTTTACATTTACTGTAAGTGTGCCTTTTGTTGCTCCTTCTGCGGCAAATGCTGTGACAGACATAGCCATCATCATAATCGCTGCCAGCATTAATGCCATGATTTTTTTCATTCTCTTCATGTCCTTTATCTCCTTTTCTTGAGAATTTTTTTTATAGTTTTTCTGCTTTTTTATTTTCCTTGCATTTTTTATATCTCATTACGAAATATACCAGGAAAAGCAGAACAGCTATCAGGTAAATCAAATAGCTTCCGTATCCTCCGGTATCCGGAAGACCTGGGAAATGTCTATTAGTTATTGTGAAGGTAAATCCATCTTGCGATTTATCTATCGTTGTTGTATAACCATCCACTTTTGCTTCTGTGATGGAATACGTGTAATAATAAATATCATCTCCAACTGTCTTGTATGCTGGAAGTTTCTTTATCACCTCCTGCCACTTAGATTTATCGCTGGAACCTTTTATGGTGTAACTATCGTAACCCGAAACTGGTTCTGTGTGTTCTATACTGCTCGCATCTGTCCAGGTACGTGATATTGTTACCGTGATACTATCTGGTCGTTTATGATCAAAATTGTTTAAATCCTTCCAGATTTTATTGATTGTCAGCTTGATGTACTCATCACATGGATCCTGCGACTCGGATGGTTCCGGTGTATCACTATCTCCTGTGTTCAGTGTTGTTTTTGTATCTGACATCAATACTGCTTTTGCTGGTGATTCATAAGCTTTAAGCTCTGCTGTCGTAGACGAAGTATCATCTGTCAGCTTTGCATTTTGCAAAGTTTCATAGCTTTTTATCGAATTCATATGACCCAGCGTGTAAATATCCCATCCACTGGAAGTATCTTTTTCATAGCTTAGATTCAGCTTGTCTGAACCCTTTTTGATTTGATCCAGCGCTACATCCAGCTTTCTGTAAATACGGTAATTATTATTCTCGCCTTCCACCTTCTCCTGTGTGTTAGCTTCATATACAGAATCCAACTTACTCTTTCCGCTAAATGGTCCAACAAGATCTTTTGTTCCACGAACCACATCACAGTAATACATGTTGTTGTTCTTCAAAAGTCCTTCATCGTTGAATCCAACAAAGCCACCACTTCGTCCGTCTTTAGCATCACCATCATTGTTATTTCCGGCTCCACCGGCATAGACATCATATCCTTGACTGACACCGTAGACATTACTATCTGTGATTTTTGTTCGATTCGCCTTGATCAGACTCACACTGATATTGGATTTGGCATCATTATCATTCAAAAGTCCATTTTCATCGCATGGAAGTTTGATGGATGAATCTCCAATCGTAATAATTGCAAGGTCTGTCTGTTGATTGTTATCCGTTGACTTTTTTGAAAGTCCTACAGAAATATCCAATCCAAGCAGATTTACATGAAGCAGTTTGCCATCATACAGCGCATCCACTTTGATGATTCCAAGATTAATCTTCAGAAGATCGGAATCCTGGATTTTATCCAGATATAGTGCTTTTACAAGTTGATTAACAACTGAGAATATTACATTCACTGCTCCTGAATCCAACTTCAAATCTGCAAGATAAGCGAAACTTGTTCGTCCTGCAAATCCACCGGCTGTTCCACCTGACGCTACCTGTTTCAGTCCAATTTTCTGGTTTGTCTTGTCACCTGCTGTACAATTCGACATTCTTGCAAGATTTGCATATCCGATAAATCCTCCGGCAATCTGCTCTTCTCCATTTGTACTCTGCACAGTGTAACCCTCATCAGTTCCTGTAACTGCACAGTCATCAATGTGAGAACCAAAAATGTCCATAACTCCAAGAGCTCCACCCAGTAACTGTCCTGTATTGTCTCCAATAACGTCTATCTTGTCTGCCTTAACTACTCCACTCTTTCCAGAATAGCCGACAAATCCTCCGACACTATTTAAACCTCTTACATTACTTAATTCTGTTACTTTACTGTTTTTCACAGAACCATTTAACAGTGAGCCGCCAAAACCTCCGGCCGTTCCGCTATAGGTAACCTGATTGTTCTGTCCGGATTTTATCGCTGTGTTTGCGCTGACACTTAAGCCAGCATCCTTACTTCCACTTACAGTTCCGTAATATACATAACTTCTAAACGCATCCAGCACATCGGTTCTTCCAAGCTCTAATAATTTATCAAGGAGCGAGGTCTCATTTCCTGCACTGATATTGGCAACTCCGGCCACGTCAGCAACACCAAAGCATCCTCCGGCATATTCACCTGCGACTACGGAACGGATATTCTGTACAGAAACTCCTGCCTCTTTCGTACCCTTCTCACCGAGTACAGTTCCTTCCAGATTTCCGGCAAATCCTCCGGCTGCTTTTGCATAAGAAGTGTTATTACTTCTACTTGCGTAAGCACCATTTACGATGATTCCCCAGTCATCCCAGGATTCCACATCCGCATAACGGATAGTTGCGACTGTGGCATTTAATACTTTTATCAAATCTGTCGGTGTACTTAACAGTTTATTCAGAAGCTGGCTAAGTAATCCTTCTCCTGCAGTAGGATCCACTGTTGCTACACTTCCTGGTCTGGAGCTTCCGACAAATCCTCCGACATAGCTTCTTCCGTCAACTCGTCTCAGCTTTGTGACCTTGCAGCGTGCATCATTTTCGCCCCAGATCTGCCCACCGATCAGTTTTCCTACATAACCTCCGGCATAACCACAGGTATCTTTGTCATCTACACCTTCTGACTGGACAATCAGTCCACTCTGATAACCCTCTACCGAAGATTTCTTGATTACTGGCACAAAGACATTAAGTACCTGCAGCATTTGTCCTAATTGCAGATTAAGACCGAGGATATCAACTCCTCCAAGCTTTGCTGCTCCGCCGTTTATCATTTCCCCTGCAAAACCGCCGGCACATCGAAGTCCTTTAATTGTCTTCGCCTGATAAGCCTGTCCATTTGTAATAGTTCCGGTCTGCATTGATCCGACATAGCCACCGGCTGCTCCGCCATTTGCCAGTTTTGTCTCATCTCGGTAATTGACTCTTCCTGCTACAACATTGTATCCGTAAGCATACTTTCCTATGATTGCATCCAGTTCAGCCTGATTACTTACTGTTCCATGCTCCGCAAGATCACTTCCGTAACCACCCTTTTTTCCGACAAACTCCACCCATTTATTCCAGGTTTCATAATCCATCAAGGCAAGTGGTCCGTAAACTGCCGTATTTTCTTCCGTCGGATAGACAACACTAAGAGCTCCCAGGATGTTATCTACTTTTACCAGTCCCCACAACAAGGACAGGTTTCCGGTACTTGCCGTATCTGCTGACTCCATAAGTCCTGTGAAGCCACCAGCAATTTCTTCTCCGTATACCGAGCGAATCCGGACTGCTTTGCAGACACTTGTTGGTCCGGTATAGTCTTTACCTTTCCATTTCTTTGTATTGTTTCCCCAGATGTGACCACCTTCATTATGTCCTGCATAACCTCCGGCCATACCTCGTTGTACCTGTGTTGTGGAATCAGCATCTGCACGAACTGCACCACCACAAGGAATACAAGTCGTAGAGCTGTTTCTGATCGTCGGTACAAAGTCCTCCGCTAATGATGCCAATGTATCTGACACATTAACAAGATCATCTAAGATACCAGTATCGCCAAGGACATTTGCCACATTTCCTGGCTGCAAGTCTCCCACATAACCACCGGCTGTAATCTGGCCAATGATATATGAGAAGTTATTTGCGTTGGAATTCTGAATGTGTCCACCGGAAATCTTTCCGGCAAAACCACCTGCATCACCAAGTATGTCATTTGCCGATGCATCAGATGCTGTATTTTTCCAGGTCGCTTTTACTGCAAAACCTCCAACATTTCCTGTAACATCAGAATGTTCTATTGTAGAAACAACGACATTCAATGCATCCAGCACATGATTGATTCCTATCGATTTACCAAGTACGCTCAAACCTTTTCCAATTGAAGCCGCAGAACCAATATCCATATATCCGATATATCCACCTGCATATCTGGCACCGGTTACTGCATATGTGCTTTTATTTTCATCATAGTATGTTGGTGCTTCATTTGCTTCCAGATCCTTCGGTTCCTTTACAGTAGTATGCTTCAGATTCGTAACATCACAGTAGCTTATCTGTACACCGCTTCCGTAACCGATAAATCCTCCGGCACTTCCAGAATTGCTATCGTCTGTTTTCATTTTGTTGGCAGTAACAGTAAATCCGTTGTCTGACTTGACTCCTGCATACTGCACATATGGAATGTAGGCATTGATCAGGTTCAGCAAATCTCCGACATTAATATTCAGCCCCTTGATACCTCCAAGAATGCTGATTCCACCTCCAGCATCTGCCAATGCTCCGGAGTAAACATTTCCGCCAAAGCCTCCGGCATAAGACTGCCCGTTTACATGATCCAGATTATAGACAGAATAATAGCTACCTTCTCCTGCGCCTTGGTTGTTAACCGTTCCACTCTGGAAGTTTCCGACAAAACCGCCAGCTGTATCTGCAGCAACTCCGCCTTTATCAACATAAGTAACCGTGCACTCTGTATAAGAAGGAAGCAAGTACGTGACAGCACCTAACAACTTATTTGCATTTAGCAAAGCCTTGACATCCGCTTCACCAGCTACATCTGCAAGACCTCCGGTCTGTGAAGAACCTACAAATCCTCCTGCAAAACCATCTGTATCATTTGCTGTTACTTCTTTTAAATTTTTCACATCAGACTTAATGATCTCACAGCTGTTACTCTTTCCGATGAAACCACCGGCTGTATAATCCACTACTTCGCCATTGGAATTTGCACCTGTTGCTTCTACAGTCATGCCTCCTGCGATGCCATTTACATGAGCTTCATTGATTTTAACTCTGACACCTTCTGCCACAGAAAGCAGATTTCCTACTTTCAGCAAATTGTTTAGTCCTAACAGATTCAAAGTCAGTCCGTTTCCACCAGCCAGATCTCCCGGACCTGCACAACCGATAAAACCACCTACTCTGTTTTTTGCTGTAACAGATTTTACCTGATTCAATGTTACAGTATCCACATCTCCACCGACAGCTTCACCAATCGCTCCGCCGGCGTAGTTTTCTTTTGCTTCTACTGTATATCCATCATTTACTCCCGTCACTGTTACATGATGCACAGTAAATCCAAGGAAGTTTCCGATTCCAAGCGTATTATTTAAAAGTCCTGTGACATTTGCTGTTGTTACACTTCCGGCAATACCCCCGGCACGATTTTCACTTGCCGTAACTGTTTTTAATCCTGTGAGCACATTATCTCTTTGGGCTACACTGCTCGCATCTCGTCCGCCATGTTTCCAATACGGAAGTTTATTTAAATATTCGGAACTGGATTCTGCAATATAGACGCCATCACCACCACCAAGAATACCACCGGAATAGCTCTTACCAGCCTCAACTGAAACTGATGAACAATCCATGTTACATCCCAGGATTGCTGATGGTGCAATTCCTACAAGTGACAAGAGCATACCTGCTTTTTCCGGATTACTCGACAAAAGACCTGTCAACAAGTCTTTCACTGTTGTTAAAAGGCTTGCATCCTTGACTTCTTTATTTCCAAGGTTTGTAATCCATCCAACTGTTGAAATACCACTCACACCACCGGCATAACTTCCGCTTGCTTTAACTGCAATGCTTCCGCTCACTCCGCAATTGACTGCATAGCTGTTTGTCTGTGCTCCTACAATACCACCTTGATAATTTTCACCAGATACTGAGACATTACATCCTGTCAGATTGCAATTTAACAAGATACTCTGTGGCTGCATTACTCGAATAAGTTCAACACCTACATCACTTAACAAACCTCGGATTTCTGCATCTCTGCTGATTCCTGCAAATCCTCCGCCGTATTCTTTTGCCGTTACAGAATAACTACTGTTTTTCACGGAGCAGTCAAAGATTCTTGTTCCTACCTGCTGTCCTACAAAACCACCTGCATAATCTTTATCCGCAGCTCCGATAGTTCCTGCCAGATTCTCTACATGACAGTATTTGATATTTACATTTTTGTATCCAGTAGGGATTAAACTACCAACCGGCAATGCATTGTCCAGAAGAATTGTGATCAAATCTCCAAGCCCAAGTCCCGGAATTGCATTTAACAATGATGATAATGCATTCACCGTTACTCCAAGAGCTTTTGACAATCCGTCATACTCTGTTACACCTTCTGTATAACCGACAAACCCACCAGTACGATCATTAATATTCGAAACACTGACTTTTCCTGTCACATCACAGTTTTCAATGGAAACATCACCCACTAGCCTTCCGGCGAATGCACCTGCTGCATAAATCGTCGGATCCTTTGCTCTTGCATTTAAAAGTGCTGATAATGTATCTTGCAAATTCAGTTTTACGCTTCCAAATGATAAAACTCCTACTAATAAATCAACTACACCACCTACAAGCCATCCAAGTCCCGATGTAAGTCCACTTATTATGGTCTGTGTATTTTTATGTTTATTCGTGTTATTTTGTACATTTACATTTTGTAATTCCAGGTTTGATACGGAAACCGTTCCGGCGCTGACACCAATGTTGTTTACATTCACCTCATTCGTAATTGTTCCAAAAAATCCAATTCCTATATACTTAGAACCATCCATTTCTTCTGTCTGGTTCACATTCACATTAGAAATTACAGGTTTTCCAGTTGCCAAAATAGAATTTCCATCCGTAAGTGTCGCCTGTCCATCTGCTAACTTTGCACCTTTGATGTCCCCCGACACCATAAGCGGTGTCCACAGATCATCTTCTTTATTTGAGTTCACACCATCCTTGGATAAGTCAATATCTCGAAAAATGATGTAATTTGCATTGGATGAATATTTTAAACCACCATATTCTTGCTTTAACTTCATCAGACTCGCTGTTTCATTGTCAGGTAACCCTTGGTCGTTAACGCCACATAAACTACCAGTTCCTACTGTAAGACCACCCAATAATGTCCCTAACAGTCCACCTACTCCCTTCAACAGACCCGTAACAATATCATCGCTTGTCAAATCGACATCTGCCAGCTTATACTTACCATTATCTTTATAATATAAATACGAGTTATCACCTTTCACTGTATCTGGCTTTTGTTGGAATCCAGAAAGATGGGTAGTTGCCCCTTCTGCAGCAACAGCATCAAGTCCAAGATCCGCATCGCCTGGATAGTATGGTGTGTAGAAAGGCTTTCCGCCAAGTAATCCGCTTACTAACCCCTGACGGTAATAAACATACAGTCTCGGAGTTACGCTCTTATTGCTTCCAATCGCCCGCAACTGTGACTCATTTCCGATCAGAATATATTTCTTCCCGGAAACTTCTACATATAATTGTCCCGGTTTTGTTCTTCCATCTGCATGTTCACCATCTAGCCACTGAACTCCATTCGCTGATTTTTCTGTCAATTGATCTGCAACCAGTTCTGGCTTATCCGAATTAAACTTCTGCGATAACACATAATTATGAGACTTACTATAAGTCAGATACTCCTGATCTTCTCCATCCGGGTAAATCATCTGCCCCATACCAAACTGTGGTGCATCATAATCTAATGTCATAACAGGTTCTGTTTCAGATTCTTCCTGTGCAAGTACCATTAACTGATATGGATTATATATGTAGATTGTATCCGTTTCCTTATCATACAGCGTTGGTGTTTCGTTTTCTTCTAGTTTCGTACCTGTGATAGTTCCGGTAAAGGAATCCGGTACTAACCACATCTGTTCCGAGTTCATCTGGATGTCATTCATCAAAATGTACTGAGCATCTGCACCGTATTTCAGCTCTGTGCCTTCATTCTTTACTACTTCTCCAGAACCAATCTTTCCATCCTTATCACCTGTGTAAATATAAGCATCTGAACCAATCTGTTTTAATTGTTCATAATTATAAATGCATATTTTACTATCCTTATAATAAGCATCTATATTATCTGTTGATTCCGCTTTAACATTTCCACCGGACGATTCCGATTCGTCATTTTTCGAGTTTTCACTTGTTTCCTCCGATATCTTAGATTCGGATTCCGTGGTGCCATTTATTTCATCTGAAACTGTGGATTCGGTTGATGCTTCATCATTGCTCATATTGGTTTCATCAGAAAGGACCACTTGACTCGTGTTGGTACCTGATGGATTCAGATCTGCCGCATCCGCAATATTCACTTGAGAAAATAAGATAGCTATACATAATATTACTGCGATAATTCTGTTCTCTATCCTTCTTTTTTTCTTCATATCTGGACCTCTAATCTTTTGCCTTCATTTGTTACTTTAATTTTGCCTTTTTAACCAGTTTTGCTGCTTTGCTGCCTCCTGAAAGCATTGCATCAGCTGATTGGAAAATGCTCCGCATTCACCATTTGAAATCATCCGTATCGCCTCTTCAGGTTCATACTTTCTTTTGTATGGGCGATCATTGATCAATGCATCGTAAGCATCAACAATTCCAACAACCTGTGCACACATTGGAATCGCATTCCCTTTTAAACCGTCCGGGTATCCTGATCCATCATATCTTTCATGGTGATGTCTGCATATTTCATAGCTATATTGATTCAGCTTTTCCGTTGTTATCCCTTCTGGGAATCTCTGGGTCATCGCTGCACCTACTAATGGATGTTGCTTCACTACATTCATTTCTTCATCCGTCAATTTTCCATTTTTATTTAAAATTTCAAGTGGTACTTTTATCTTTCCAATATCATGAATCGGTGCCAAATGAGCTACTGACGCTATTTCTTCATCCGTAATCCCGTATTCCGGATATTTTTTCTGCAATTGAAGATATACCTGTTTCGTATAGAAACTGATATCGTCTTGGTACCCTGTTTCAACTAAATGATTATGATTCAATACGGTAGTTAAAAGTGATACCATATCCCAATACTGCTTTGCCATATCCTGTTCTTTTTTTATGAGTTCACGTTCCATCTTTATAACTGTGTTCTGGATAATCTTCTCATTATGCAAGGTAATAATTGCAGTATTCTCATTTACATCTATATATTTTTTTGCTTCCATCCAAACATATGCATTCTTATCTTTTCCAGTAATTCTGCGATACGGAAGATCTTTTTCCATACATCCATCAACTAGTCTTTCTTCTAATCCTTCACTTGATAAGAAGTCATGAACCATTTTTTTGTCAGAATCATACACGTATCTTTCTACATATTGGCTTATGAACTCTTCATAGCTTTCTGCTTTTCTCACTTTCTCATACACTTCACGGATATGTGAATACACACATTCGTAGCTTTTTTCCTTTAAGTTCAGTTTTAATACAACATAAAACCGTCCAAAATATTCATCTTCTCCAGGGCGGATAACGTCTGAAACCTTTACACTCTCTAATTTATTATTGTATGTATTCTGCAGACTCAACAATATTTTATGTATCTTGCAGGTATCTTCTAAATTTCCGGAACAAAAACGATCTTCTTCCAAACAACGATTAATTGCCATTGTTTCCTCTACACACGATATAATATCCATTAAAGAAATGTTCTCCGGTTGTTTTGCCAGCATATAGCCACCATTTGTACCTTCACAGGCAGTGACTATTTTTGCATTTTTCAGTTTTTTCGCTATTTTAGGAACATAATTAGCAGAAACATTTAGCTTCCGTGATAATTCTGATGTAGATACCATCCGTTCCTGTGCTGCTAAGTAACACACAATTCTAATTGCGTAATCTGTTGAATTTTTTAGTTGCATCGTTATCCCTCTAATCTAAACCCTGCAAGGTCTTAGTTTGTATCAAAAAAATACTATCCTCTGTAGCAGTGATTCTTTTCCTGAAATATTTTCTCATCAGTTTCCCAATTATACAGATTGAAACCGGTTAATATAATGTACAATCAATGAAAATATTTATCCGTTTTTTTGTAAAATCTGTTCCATTGTATCGATATTCTCCATTAATATCTTTTTATGAACTTCGTTCAAAAAAAAAGAAACCATGCCTCAACACGATTTCTCTTTCTTTTTCTATTCTATTTCTTTTAACATTTTATAAATAATCAGACCATTACTGACTGCCAGCACTTCATTTGCATTGTCAAAATTAATTCCAGAAATTTGTTTTATTTTTTCAAGTCTGTAAGATATCGTTCTATAATGAACAAACATTGCACCTGCAGTTTTCTTGATGCTTTGGTTATTTCTAAGATACATCTGCAAGGTTGTAATCAATTCTCCCTTATGTTCATCCTCATATAAATATAATTTCTTTAATGTTTCCGGAATGCATCTTTCCAATTCCGTCATATCATCAACTTTGCCGAATATCTGGAAAAATCCGAGGTTCGAATAATGTACTACTGACTTATTCTTATCACCAGTCACCAGGCGGATAATCTCAATATACTTGATAGCCTGACTTGCTTCGTAATAAGATTCTTTCAATCGTTGATACCCTTCCACACTTTTTCCTATACCAATCTGAAAGTCTGTATCTTTCTTTCTATAAAGGATGCTTCGCTGGATAACCTCCTCTATTTCTTCCATCTCTTTCTGATATTCCAGTTCTGTCTGATTGGAATCTACCTGTTGAATCATAACAATCTGATCCATATTTCTGTAAATAAGCGCATCCGGCAAAAGATGCATCAATTCACCCTCGATAACACCTACTTCGTGAAGCTGTTCTTTTGTATATTTTCTTTGTACATTTTTTGTGATGGTATGAAAATCAACAACCCTGTAAGTATCGCTTTCTTTCATTCCGAGCTGTGCTGCCGCTTCAGTCATTTCTTTCGAACTCAGTAATCCATTCAGAATATTATGGATAATATCTCTCTGATACTTCTTTTTCACTTCATCCTGTGCAAATTCACTCAAAAATTCATACTGCAAGTTAATAATCGCATTCTCGATTGCCATATAATCAAGTTCTATCAGTTCTCTATTTTCTTCTGTTATTGTTATATATATATCCACCTCACTCAATATGGCAAATTTCACTATATATTGAACACAGCTTCCTTTCATCTGCTTCATATATTGAAATTTCGTAATAATATTGGGTTTATATGGCTGAATTTCATCTGACAATATTAACTTGGAGTTATCCAAGTTTGTTGAAACCATACAATTAAGATTACCATAATACAATACAACAGGATTCTCGATCATGATGCTTAAAAATTTGATAATATCACTTGCTGTATTGCTTGATCCATTATTTTTTAAAATAAACGTATTAAAATTATCATGTGTAATTTTAAAATACTTTAAGCGTGCAGTGTCTTTATCGAATACCTGCATCATAACATGACGGATAATTCCCCAGTAATATAAATCTCCTGGAATTTCTACCAGAGGAATTTCATATTTTTTGCAGTGTTTTTCTAATAAACTCAATCTGCGTCCTGTAGGATCATATTCTTTTCTTTTCTTTACAATGAATCCACTTATATCACTTTTAACTAAATCTTCAAAATGCTGCTCTACTTCTCGATCACTGCATGATAAATATACCTGAAGACTGGTTATGAGTATTTCACCACCCGTCAGGTATCGCTCCATATCTTCAATTTCGATTATTCGAATGCCTTTCACTTCCAAATCTAGACCTTTTTCACCGCAAAGCAGCTTCATTTTTGGAAATTGTTCTGATTCAAGTAATTTTCTTACAGTATATGCCATCGTTACTCCTTATCCATTGCCAAATCAATACAACATAATATCTGTTATGTTGTTTATGGACAGATTAAGTTTCGTACGATATAATGTTAAATAACACCCTGCTATCTGTTATGCTGTTCATATTACATAGTTCCTTTCTGATTTTTTGGTAGCTGTGCCCTATTTAAGTACCGCTCTTGGTAAATTGGCTATAATCTTTATTATTTTTATTGCTTAAAGTTCTCTTTTAGAGAAAATGAATGACTTGCAGAAATAGGGTAGAACAGGTTAATAGAGGCACTGTACAACATAACAGATATTATGTTGTACATTCCAATATTTCCTGTTCGACAATCTTATCCAGCTTCTTTTGGAACACTGTTTCTGTAGTTGCTGTATATATTCTCGTTACATTGATACTGCTATGTCCAAGTAAATCAGCAAGACCTGTAATATCTTTTGTCACTTTATAATAAATTCTTGCAAATAGATGTCGAAAATTATGCGGGAATATTTTTGATTCTGCTACTCCTGCCTTTTCTTTTAATCGTTTCATTTCTCTCCAAATATTACTTCTGTCTTTTAACTTCCCATTTTTCGTGACAAATATCCAACCTTCTGCTATTTGGTTATTATGGCAATAGGAAAGAAGTTTCCTTTGCAATACCTTCGGCAAAAAAATCCTTCTATACTTTCCTTTATTATAAATCTCTATCTTTCCAGATTTTACACGCTCCACTGTAAAAAATTTTATTTCGCTAATCCGAATTCCTGTACATGCTATTGTTTCAATACACAATGCAAGCTGTTCTTTTCCTTCTGCCATAGCTGTTGCAATCAATTTCCTGCATTCTTTTTCTGTCAATTCTTTCTGATCCTGTAAAAAAGGCTGCTTCTGCACTTTTATTCTTTTCACTTTCAGCTTTCCTACATTCAAAAATTCCAGGAACTGATTCAAGGCGGCAAGCATTGAATTAACACTATTGACAGCATATTTTTGAGCAAGCCATTCTTTATATTGCAACAATACTTTTTTATTGATCCGCTTATCATCTGCCAAAAAAGATAAAAACTTTTTTATATCTGCCATATATTTATTGATTGTTGCCTTTGCATTTTCTTTCTGGTATAGATAATCTGCAAATTTTTCTATCTCACTTTCTGATAGCTCTATTGAAAAATCCATCTGTTCCATAATCATAGTCCTCCTGAGAATTCATTTTCTTTCATTATAGCTGTTCGCTTTTTTGTATTCCCATACACTACTTTTTCTACTTGTTATGCATCCAAGATTTTTCAATATTTATCTCCGATTATATATCGTATTGTTGATTTTAGTCAACAGTAGACGCTTATTTTTATCATCTATTGTGGATATAATTTAACAATACGAGAGGAGATGTCTTATACTAATGTCGGATAGCGAATTATGTTTACAGGAAATCGGAAAAAGAATTATGGATCGTCGAAAAAAGCTGGGACTCACTCAAGAAGCACTTGCAGAAAAAGGGGAAGTCACTACCCAGTTTGTTTCTTATGCTGAATCAGGGAAGCGAGCAATGAGGCCTGAAAATCTGCTAAAAATCTCCTCTGCTTTAGAAGTAAGTGCCGATTATTTACTCACTGGTGAAATTATAGATAAGGATCTGTTGATTCTTTCAGATAAGCTCCGTCGACTCACTCCTTCACAGGTACGCACAGTTGAAGCTATTATAGATGAATGTAACAACCTTTTTAATCAGAAAGAAATTACCCTTCTCTCTCAAAAAAGGAATGGAAGCTACTAAAACAGTAACTTTCCATTCCTTTTTTGAGAGGATGAAACTTTTTCTGTAAAATAATGTTTATAAGGTTCTTCTATGATACAATAAATATCATTAGAAGGGCCTTTTATTATGGCAAGACAAAAGAAACCTGTACATCGTGTACAAATGACAGAAGGAAAACGAAACATCATCCATCAGCTCCTGGAAGAGTACGATATCCATTCTGCAGAAGACATTCAGGATGCGCTCAAGGATCTTTTAGGCGGCACCATTAAGGAAATGATGGAAGCTGAAATGGATGATCATCTTGGTTACGAAAAATCCGAACGCTCAGATAATGATGATTATCGCAATGGTTATAAGCGGAAACAGGTCAACAGCCGGTATGGCTCGATGGAAATCGAAGTGCCACAGGATCGCAAATCAACGTTTGAACCACAGATTGTGAAAAAACGTCAGAAAGATATTTCCGATATTGATCAGAAGATCATTTCCATGTATGCCAAAGAAATGACTACCCGGCAGATTTCCGAAACCATCGAAGATATTTATGGCTTTGAAACTTCTGAAAGCTTTATTTCTGATGTGACTGATAAGATCCTGCCACAGATCGAAGACTGGCAGAACCGGCCACTGGACGAGGTCTATCCCATTCTCTACATTGATGCAATCCATTATTCTGTAAGGGATAATGGCGTGATCCGAAAGCTTGCTGCTTACGTGATTCTGGGAATCAACACGGAAGGAAAAAAAGAAGTTTTAACCATCAGTGTTGGCGATAACGAAAGCGCAAAATACTGGCTTTCCATTATGAATGAACTGAAAAATCGTGGTGTCAAAGATGTATTAATCATCTGTGCCGATGGTTTAACCGGAATCAAAGAAGCGATCGCAGCAGCTTTTCCAAAGACGGAATACCAGCGCTGTATTGTACACCAGGTAAGAAACACGTTGAAATATGTCCCGGATAAAGACATAAAAGCCTTCGCTACGGATCTGAAAACCATTTATCAGGCCACAGATGAAAAGAAAGCTCTGGCAGCCTTAGAGCGTGTAACAGAAAAATGGACACCGAAATATCCGAATTCCATGAAGCGCTGGAAGGATAACAGGGACGCAATCTCGCCGATCTTTAAATTTTCAACGACGGTCAGAACGGTGATTTATACTACAAATGCTATTGAATCCCTGAATTCTACCTACCGGAAACTGAATCGCCAGAGAAGCGTATTTCCAAGCGATACAGCTCTATTAAAGGCACTGCATCTTGCCACATTTGAAGCTACGAAGAAATGGACCAGTACGATCCGCAACTGGGCACAGGTGTATGGTGAACTGAGTATTATGTACGAAGGACGCCTCCCAGAGTAACGAATAAACAGGCGAATAAGACGGGCGGAAAACCGCCTGCTCTTGACATGCCATTCAACAACTGTTATATATAAAACAAGGGTGAGAAGCCTGATTTTCAGGCTTGCCACCCTTGCATATCATAGAAGAATCTTATTTACAGACTTTTTCTCACAGTCTCGCAGATCCCCTGCAAAGCTTGAAAACTCTGCAGGGGAACACATAAATTTTATTTTCCCTATGTAATCATCTCCGGTTTCATCTTTCAAAAACAGGTATATCCGAAACATCCCGCTTTTCATTACGGATATAATCCTGATTATACGGGAATCTGGCAACCTTTGCGCGAACCTTCATCTGGCGGGTTCCCGGCGTTCCCCAGAGTATTTCAAGCTCCGTTCCTTCTTTGGCATATTCTGCGGAAATAAAGGCCAAAGAAATCATGCTGTTATAGGTATAAGAGATGATTTTTCCGCTTGTGATCCCGATCTCCTTATCTGCAGCCAGCACCTTATCTGCCCGGTACTCAAAACCAAACTCTCTGACACAGAAATAGTATTCAAGAGCGGATGGTTTGGTAATATCCTCGCAGGGTTCCTCCCCAGGGCTGAGCATGGTTGCAAAGACTTCTGCCACATCCTTGGCGTTCCATTCCAGGGTTACGCATTTTTTTTGTGGCTTTTTCGACATTTCAAGAAGGGCTTCTTTTCCAATGAAGTCATGATTATATTTAATCAGGAAATCCCATCCCACATCATAGGGAGTAACAAAGCGAGCCTGAAGATCATCCCCCACACTTCCGAGAAGCCTTCGATTGAGATTGAACATGGATAACTGAGGCACTGTGCGCATATATTCTGTCATTTTCTCGCTGGTTTCCAGCCACGGAAGCGGATAGTGAAGATTGATATTCGGGAATCCAGCCTCCGTATGGTTAAACAGGTTATAAGCCTGGAGCCCAAGCTTTCTTGCTCCCAGCTTTTCACCTGCCGCCCATACCAGATTATAGATCTCCGCATAATCCGCCATATCTCCGTGAATTTCATAAGCAAGGTTGCCGGACATGCCAAGCCGGATGATGCGTACCTGTTTTCCGTTTACCTCCTGGATTCTATGTCTGCCGAATTTGATGTCGTGAAGATTGGCCTGGAATGCGTTTTCCAGAATCTCTAAGGACTTTTCACCGTCAATCTGGATAAAATATTCCTTTCCGCTCATGTTTTCGCCATGCACATCCAGATCTGATGTATTGACATAATAAGAGATCACCGGATCAAGCCAGTAGGTTCTGTAACGATCTTCTCCGATACGGATTACAACGCCGTCTGTCAGAATCTGACCTTTCTCATTGCACATTACGGCATGGCGTATGCCGTTCATTCCCAGCGTGGTAAAATCATTTGTACAAACCTGTCCCATTAATTTAACGGCATCCGGTCCGTATACATCATAAATGGGGGATGTCATAAGCGCCGTTCCAATCCATGCGCTGGTCTGATATGCCTTGATCTCATCCTCCACGCCCGTATAAGCATATGCCGTAATAAAAGATCCCTGTGGGAACAATAAGGTGGCGCCTTCCAGCGCCGGATTCATCATTTCTGCCATTTTTCGTCCTCCTACTGTTTTTAATTATCTGTAGATGTTCTTGTTCCGATTAAATGATTTTCCATATCTTCAAACATTTCTCTTACCGTGATGGGCTTTTGCCCCGTCAGCTTTTCAAAATCATCTGTAAATGTACTCATTTGATTCAGACGGATTGCCCTGCCAAAGGACACCATTCCATCTGAGCAAAATGGAAAGTTCTTCGCCGTGTCCGCCCACATTTCCTCCGTTGTCCTTGGAACGCCGATGGAGTCAAAGAACTCATACATCTCATCATCGTTGATATATTGATATTCCGTCTTTTTACCCGTAACCTCCGAGGCGATTGCCATGTACTGTGCAATTGTCAGAAGCTCGGCTCCATTTATATCAATAATTCGATCTTCCCAATCAGACATTGCCGCACAGGCCGCCGCAAGCGCACAGTCATCCCTCGAAACAAATGCCATTTTCCCATCTCCCATGTTATTGCGGATGATGCCGTTTGTATTTTCAACTGCTTCCACAAATGTGGAGACCATTGCTTCCGCATATTGGGAATCCCGAAGAATCAAATAATGGATGGGCTGTTTTTTGATATACCTTTCGGTCCATACATGATCGTTTACTTCGTAAGCATTGATATCCTCATGTCCGGCTCCTACAATCGATGTATAAACCAGTTTGTTTACACCTGCCGCCACAGCCGCATCAATTGCAATTTTATGTGCCGCTCTTCTTTTCGGTCCAACGAATGGCATGGAGATCAGAATAACTGTATCCGCATCTTTAAATGCTTCCGTCAGTTTTTCCGCATTGTTAAAATCGGCAATTCTGGTTTCAATGCCCATTTCCTGGTATTTTTCAAGACCATTTTTTGTTGGAGCCGTAAAAATCAAAGCTTCATGAGGATATTTTTCCAGCAATACACGGGCTGATCTGCTTCCAAAATTTCCGTCTACTCCATTTAACAATATCTTTTTCATAAAAAATAATCCTTTCACTATATAGTTATAATATTAAAAAATCGATACCCCTTTATAGGATGCTCCCTCAGCTCTTTTTATTGCCTCCTTCCTTTTGTCTGAATTATATTATCTCCTCTCTAACTGTCGGCGCCTGAATAGTGTTTCCTATATATTCATAGTAAAGCAGTTGCCATCTCCCGTCATCAGTTATATAATTCATTTATACTGTCTTTTTTCGTCAAAAATAACCAAAGGAGTTTTTTGCAATGAAATCTATGAGCATTTCTGTCATCCTTGACTGGATTCCTGATAAATACAGGATTTTTTATAAATCTACGGGCTTAGATCAATTATTCCGGCATGCCCGCATGCTTGATGATTCCATGGAAATAATCGATAATGATTTTCTGTATTTAACACAAGAGAGCTCTTTCCTTGATAGGGAATGGGATATACGTAAGCCCCGGTTCCTGATTTTCTGTACCAAAACCGGATCAAAGGAGGGACAGATAAACCCTTCCTGGATGGAGCATGCCGCCATCTTATATACGGACGAGCCTTTTCATAAGGTATTCCATGAGTTTCTGGATATTTTTGATAAGTACTATGCCTGGTATGAGCAATGCCTAAAGATAATTATCGAAAACAAAGACGTTTCAGATCTGCTTGATTATGCGGCCACCTTTCTTTGCAACCCGATTGCCCTTTTTTCTCCAACCGGAAAGCTGCTGCATTATACCGGGAAATTTCAGGAAAAAATCGAGGGAACTCTCTGGGACGAGGTTATCAATTTCGGCTTTACACCGACAGAATCCATATATCCTGACGAACACCAGAGAGTTATGCAGGAAATTCACAGCGGAAACCGCTTAATCTCCAGCGTCTTTCGTCAGGATCCATCCCATCACTCTCTGACCGCTCCGCTTTATTTTGAGGGAAAAAACTTTGGAGCATTCGGTACGACAGATATGAACGGTCCCTTTACGGAAGCACAAAAGGCTTTGTTATTAGAAGTCGTTCATTTTACAGAGCTTGCTATGAATCACCAGATTCAGCCTTTTCTTTTGCAGGATGAAGAAAACTATTATGTTATACGGCTTTTACAGGGATATCCGGCAGATGAGCTTTCTACCTCTTATTATCTCCAAGCCAGAAATTATACGAACGAGGATATTTGGTATCTTTATCAATTTTCCCTTCCAGAATCTGACGTCTCGGATACCCGTCAGTCTGCCTATATTCACCAGATAAAAAACATTCTGCCTCATGGAGTTGTCCTCTATTTTGAACATTCTATTGTTGCGGTTTGCCGCAGGCGGGATTTTGATCCTGATTATGAAAAATCATACGCCGCACTGGAGGATTTGCTAAAACGGCTTTCCCTTAAGGTCTATATAAGCACCCGTTTTTTTAGATTCACGGATCTTTCCATGGCATATGGACAATGCAGGCTTATGAAATCTTACCCTTTGGAGCCTCAAAAACATATTCAAAGGTTTGATGAAGCCTTTCTACATGTTTTATATGGTGTCCTTAAGGAAAAAAACTCCTTGCCGGGCTTCTGCCACCCAGCTGTTTTATCCCTGTGGCAAAGCCATATGGAGCAGGATCTCACACTCATTCATAATTTAAAATGCTATCTTATCAACGGAAGAAATATAGCGGAGACTGCCCGGACGCTTCATCTTCATAGAAACACCTTGATCTACCGGCTACGAAAAATCGAAGACCTGCTCCATATTTCACTGGATTACCTGGATGAAAATATGCTTCTCTATTTATTAATATCCTGCTTCATCTGCGAAACACTCTAATTTGGACATCCTCCTATGCTTGAAATTTGGCTTGCGACAGCAATTTCATTGCAACATAGGAAGATTTTCATTTATTTTGTGATTCTTACTTTTGATTGTTTCCGAACTGAGGGAGTAACAGCCCACAGAGGAACATAATTACCATACATATGGATGCAAGCATAAACAACAAACTATAATTATCTCCCGCAATTGGTGTTAAGATATAAGTTGGAATCAAAACAGCTCCAAGAAGCTGTAATGTAGAGATGACACCCGCCGCACTTCCTGCATATTTAGTTCCAATTCCTTCTAACAAAACCGGTGCGGAAAGGAAAATAGGCATTGACGCTCCAAGCATAATTCCAGTATAAAGAACCAGTATGTGTAAAACGAATATGGACGGAAATCTCCAACACATAATAATTCCGGCAAAACTCAACACGGCAGCTCCTGATACAAACACTTTAACATTTTTGATTTTAGAGAATACAATGGGACCTGTAATAGAACCAATACAATTTCCCAATGTCAACATAGATGCAATCGTACCACATACTTTCAAATCTATTCCATACATGGTCTGCAATGCCATCGGCATAAAAGTGGATAAAGTTACCGTACTGCCAAGAGCCATCATAATGCAAATAGAAACCAGCCATATACCTTTATTAGAAAGTACTACCTTAAGAGAATCCCCAATGGAAGGTTGATTTTCCTGATCTATCTTCTCCCTTTCTTCCATTGTATCCTCTGGCTTATCTTTCACAAAAAACAACCATAAAACAAATACACTAATACAGAATATTGCTGATACAATAAAAGCAGATGTCCTGCTATCAAACAAAACTGCCGTCGTTGCTGTCGCAAAGGCTCCCGGAAGTTGTCCGCAAAATGCAAATATACCCATCAAAATTCCTAGCTTTTCCTGCTCAAACCAACTTGCAGTAATCTTGGATGCATTAATATTTACAAACATATTGGAGAAACCGGTTAATGCCATGCAAAGAAAAAATGGCATATCCATACTAAATCGTGATCGACGTGAATCAGCACCGCCAGATTGATGCATGTCCCATTCGGTCTGCGATTGCTAATCCCGTAAATCCCATATTAATCAATAACGATACATGGGAATGCCGTTACGGTATAATAACGACAAACGGAAAAAGCCTTTATTTTCAAGGGGTTTGAGCGTTTGCCGTCATTTATTCAATTCCTTTTCCAAGTTGAAATGCGACGAGAAAATCATCGAAAAAAGGAGGTTGTTTCATTAACGACAAAATTTAATAGTGCCAGCGGTCCGGTATTGCCGGATCGCTGATTGCCGTGGGCGTTTCACTTTTACAGGTGGACGCCCTTTTTTCATACCCATTTTCAAGAGAAAGGATATTCACATGGAATTAAATGAAATGGAAAAACGGCTGCTGTTTCAGGTTGAGGGTGACTATCAATCCAAAGTCCTGAACGAGCTTTGCATGACCGCCCGGTACACAAAGAATCCCGAACAGCGGAAGGCAGCGGAGAATCTGATGGCAAAGCTGCGCGTTCTGACGGATGCCGAGTGCATGGACATTGTGCGAGATATTCAGAAGAATTACCGTCTGCCTTACCCTCCCCGGACGATTGGGGAAAAGATTGCCGAGGCCAGGCAGCAATCCGGTGCGGAGAAATTGAAGGGGCATGACATCATGGCGCTGGAACGCTTCGACCCGGAGGTACGCCACATGATCGTCTTTGATGTGCTGTCTTATGATTCCCCGGTGGGTGACAAAGGTGATAAGATGCGCCTGTTCCTTACGGATGCCGGCTATCAGAAATTCTTAGACAGCCAGGAACGGGGCGAAGTCAAACTGAAAAACCATGCGAAGGTTTCAGGCGGGCACCTCCACTATGACCGCAGGGACCGCGCCTTGTAACGGAAATAACCGGAGAAAGGAGGCTGTGAAATGGCTGTATTCCGGGTAGAAAAAACGAAGGACTTCACGATCATGTGCAACCACCATCTGCGCAATACGGAACTGTCCTTAAAGGCAAAGGGGCTTCTCTCCCTCATGCTGTCGCTGCCGGAAGATTGGGACTACACCACAAAGGGGCTCGCCCATATCTGTAAGGACGGTGTGGATTCGATCACTACCGCCCTGAAGGAGCTGGAGCGGCACGGGTATCTCACCAGACAGCGCCTCCGCTATGAGAACGGGCAGCTCGGAGATATTGAATATACCATCCATGAAAAGCCTGTAAACGCTGAAAAACAGGCGTTTCCACCTAAACGGGAAAATCCAGGACAGGTAAATCCAGGACAGGCAAAGCCTGAACAGGCCGAACCTGGACAGGAAAATCCCGCACAATTAAATACTAATCCACAAAGAACTAAAAAATCAAAAACGGATATATCAAGGACTCATCAATCAATCTATCCGGCAGAGCCGGAGGCGGCGGGCCGCCCGGATGGGATGGATCGGATAGAGTTGATAGACGCTTATCGTGAAATTCTGAAAGAAAATATCGAGTATGACTGTATGGTCTCCCGGTATGGGAAGGAACGCTTAGACGAGACTGTGGAACTTATGCTTGAAGTGATTTTATCCAAACGTCCATATATCCGTATCGCCGGGGATGATTTTCCCAGGGAGGTGGTAAAGGGCCGTTTCCTGAAGATCAATTCCGGCCACTTGGAGTATGTCTTTGACTGTATTGACAAGAACACCACAAAAGTCGGGAATATCAAGGCATACCTGTTGGCGGCGCTGTATAATGCCCCGGCAACAATGGACAGTTATTACCGTGCCGAGGTCAACCATGATCTGTACGGCTGTTAGGCGCCTCTGGGCGTCTTTTTTCATCACAGGAAGGAGGCGGGGCACGATGAAAAGAAATACTGTGCCGGCACTATGCCCGGCGTAACCAAAGAACAGATTCAGGCGGCGCGGGAGGCGGACCTTTTCGCATACCTGCAGTTCCATGAGCCTGGGGTACTGAAACGGGACGGGCTCAATTACCGGCACAAGGAGCATGACAGCCTGGTCTATGTGACCGGGAAAAGGTACTGGTACTGGAACAGCCGGGGCCGGAGTATCAACGCACTGGATTATCTGATCCAGATTCGGGGCTATGGGCTGGTGGATGCGGTCCATACGCTGGTAGGCGGAGAAATCCAGCAGACACCGGCCTATCGGAGTACAACAATAACAGCCCATGTGCAGAAAGAACCGGAGAAGAAAATATTTTCCCTCCCCTGGGCCAGACGGTGCGCTACCTCTGCCGTTTCCTATTTACAGCGGCGCGGGATCAGTTCTGATGTGATCAGCCGGTGTTTCCGGGAAGGGCTGTTCTATGAGGCACGGTATCATGGCGAGCCGGTCTGTGTGTTTGTGGGAAAGGATGAAGCCGGCAAAGCGAAGTTTGCCTGTATGCGGAGCATTACCGGCAATCTTAGAAAAGATGTTTACGGCAGCGACAAGGAATACAGCTTCTGCTATCCACCGAAGAATCCAGGCAGCCGACATGTTGCAGTGTTTGAGGCGCCCATTGACGCCCTCTCCCATGCCACGCTGCAGGAATTGGAAGGCTGGAAATGGGATGGCTACCGGCTATCGCTGGGCGGTACTTCCCATGTGGCGCTGATTGCATTTTTGGAACGCCACCCGGAAATCCGACGCATCAATCTCTACATGGACAATGACCTTGGCGGCCTTAAAAATGCCAGGAGGATTCAGGCAATGCTCCATGAGGACCGGCGTTTCAGGCATATCCGGGTGGGGATCAACCCGCCCCGCACAGGCAAGGACTATAACGAAAAGCTGCTGCGGATCAGGGAGCAGATACAGGAACGCCAGCAGCCACGCCGCCAGAAAGAGGCGGCTGTTTCTATTTAAGGGGGATTTGCTTATGAATGAAAACCAGCAGATTTGCTTTACGGACAGCACAGGAAAGGAACTGTTTTCGCTTCCGGACAACGGTGTGCTCTGCCTGTTCTATGGGAACGGGGATACGCATTTTTCTCTCTGCCGGTTCCTGGACCAGTCCCATGCGGAGATTGACGGAGTGAAATATGCCGTCCAGGAATTTGCCCGGAGGATGGAACACAACAAAATCAGCTTTGCCCCGGCTTAACAGCGAGGGGCCAGAATAACAGGAGGAATTTACAATGACAAATACAGAAAATACCGCTTTACAGATGATTGCCGAAGCTGCCAGGTGCCCGGACTATGGCCCCGATATGGTTAAGGCTCTGATGGAAAAACTGGATATGAACGAGAAAGGCTTTGCGCTTCTGATGAATGTCGCCCCTTCCACGGTCCGGCTCTGGACCAGTGGTGCCGTGCAGCCCAGCGGAACGGCCAAGCGGCTCATGCAGATTTACGAAACCGGGCCGGAGATCGTCGGCAAGATTGCCGGAGGCCCCATTCCAACGGACGGGAGAGATTCGTAAATGACGGAGGGAAGAAACCGGAAAAGCGAACCGCTGCCGCAGATTTATTTGATCCGGGACACGGACCTGACTACATTTGCCTACGAGCTTCATATTTTCCCCGGTGATTTTTTGCGGGAAAGTGAATTCAATATGCGCTCTCTGATGACAAATACTGGAGCGGATTCTATCGCTATCATGGGAAAAAACCACATATGGCTTGCTGATGCCCTGTCTGCCTACTATCCCACAGGAGAGCTTTACCGGATGGCCGCCATGACGGAATACCCCGGCGCCAGGGCTTTCCTGTTCCACACAGAGCGTAAGGAGGACGGACGGCTGTACGGGGATGTCCTGATGACGGACCTTGACACGCTGCGGCAGGACATAGAACGGAATACCCTCTACCCTTACGGAGTCAACATGGAATACCGGGACGGCACGAAGGCGGAGGCAGGCATTGAAAAATGGGAGGCAATGGAACTATGCGAAAAGGACGCCCTGAAAACCTGGCGCTACCTCTATGCGCCGGAGCAGGTGACGGAATGGCAGCACCACTATTCCAACCTGTTCAGCCAGTGGAAGGCACAGGCATTTTCCTATATGCCCCAGGATTTGGAGGAACGTCTGAATGTGGAGTATATGGAGGAGGCGCAGAACCCGGACACAGATATGTACCGCATACCCCTGGGAACGGCGAAGCAGTTGCTTCTTGACGGGGCTTCGGTCTACCGCCTCCTTCCCGGAGGGGCGGAAAAGATTGCGCCTATTGCGGCTGTCCGGGCGGGCCTCTGGTATGAGCATTATCGGGAGTTTGCCGTTACCCCGGAGGACCTGGGCGCGCTTGACCGGCTGGTCCGCAGGGAGACAGACCGGCTCATGAGAATACGCCCGCAGCTTGATAAATCACAGGAACGCCGCCCTTCCCCGGAGCGGTGATTTTTTATGACAGACTGGAGGTGATATTGATTGGCGGATAACATACAGCATGAAGATTTCGGGGAAAAGATCGGCGGCGCGAAAAAAGACTTATGGAAGGACCGGGGGCTCTATGTGAACGACCTGGACGCCATGAATGAGCGCGAAGCCGAGAAATTTGTAAAAAAGGATAATATCTGGAAGAAACCGGATTATCAGGCCATGCTTGATGATGGGATTCCCCTTGGCGTGGTGTATTTCATCAAAAAGGCGAGGGACGGGCTGAACGCCTCCCCGCAGTATTACCGCAGGGATGATACGCCGGAGAAACGCCTTGCAAGGCAGAAAGAATATATCCAGACGGTACGGGAGCTGCAGGGCGCGGTTTCGGAAGTCCGCACCGTGGAGGACGCCATGCAGGTCTATGACCGTTTCTTTGTGGAAAACGGGTATCTGGAACAGGTGCAGGGCTGGGGCAGCGGAATCCATTACCAGGCAACGGAAAAGGGCCGTGAGAACCCGGCCATTACAAACAAGCTGTCCAATACCCTGATGGTCCGCTCGGCAGGATATTTTGAGCGGAACTTCACACAGAAAGCACAGAAGGAACAGTTTGGCGTTTCCAAAGACCAGAAGGTGCCGAAGGGCTATGCGATCCATTTCAACGACGGGAAGAATACTTATTCCAAAAATAATGACTGGAAACCTGATACCTGGTATGTGACGAAGGGCTATTCCATCTTACAGACAAATTTTGAAACGCGGGAGGCTGCCCTGAAATGGGTGCAGGAGCTGGCAAAAGGCCGCAGCAAAAGCGGAAAGACGCGGTTTGTGCCTCCACAGCTTATCGCTGTGCGGCGAACCGGGCCGGATTACAGAAACGGCGCAGAGATTACCGGTCAGCACTACCTTGATACTTTCGGATTTCGCGGCGGTGAGTTTGGGAACTGGATGAACCAGAATGACCGGCAGGCTTCCCTCAACATGGGGTTTGAAGCGCTCAAAGATTTGGCGGCAGCCCTGCAGGTCAGCGACAAAGATATTGCCTATCAGGGGACGCTTGCTATCGCTTTCGGCGCCAGGGGCAGCGGCAATGCGGCAGCCCACTATGAACCGCTTCGCAAGGTTATCAATCTCACGAAGATGCACGGGGCCGGCTCTTTGGCACATGAATGGTGGCACGGGTTGGACGATTACCTGGGTACGAAAATGGGCGCAAAGGGGATGCTCTCAGAACAGCCCCGCCTCTATGCGCCATTTCAGAAGTTAATTGAAGCCATGAAATATAAACCGGAGACACCGGAGCAGGCGGTGGCCCGTACCGAAGCACAGACGGAGCGCACCCGGAAAAATGCGGCAAGCTGGCTGGATTCTGCGGTGCTCGGTTCTCTGAAACGGCATGGCAATGAGGAACAGATGGAAACTTACGCGGTTCTCAGGGAGGCGTTTCTGTCCGGCGAGGCCGGCTCCGTGGAACAGATCAGTGCCTTTAAGAAGTCTGTCACCGGGCGGGTGATCCCCAAAAGTGAGCGGGAAAGGCTGGAAATATTCGAGCACATGCTGTCCGGGATGCAGGCACAGGAGGCCCCGCAGATTGGACGTGTGGAGACCGATTTTTACCGAAATTCCGTGCGCATGGGAAAGGAATGTGAAAAGGACGGCGGCTATTGGGACAGCAACGTGGAAATGACCGCCAGGGCCTTTGCCTGTTACATCAAGGATAAGCTGCCCTATCAATCGGATTATCTGGTGGGCCATGCGGATTGTGCCGTTACCTTTGTTTCCGATAAAGACGGAAAAATGGAGGTTTTGAAAGCCTATCCTGAAGGTGAGGAACGGCGGGCTATCAACGCGGTATTTGACGAGATCGTGGCAGACCTGAAACGGGAGCAGATACTTACCCATTCGGATGTGACGCTGCCCCTTCCGGCGCAGCCATTAGCAGAGAATGAGCAGATTTCCATATTTACGGCAGAGCGGCCTTCGGTCATGGCACAGCTTGCAGCGGCGAAGCCGGCAGAAAAAACTACCCCGGCACAGGCGGTCCCGAAAAAGAGCCGTGTGCCGGAGATTTAAGGAGGTGTGAAAGATTTTGGAAGAAAATAAAGATTACCGTGCTTACCGGTACGGCGATCATTTGGAACCAGGTGCAGAGCTGAAAATCGAGCACAGTGTTTCTTGTGAAGATGTGGATATTTCCTCCCTGATTACAATGGGCGCCGAAAATCTGGAGGCCATGCGCCAGGGAAGTATCGACGGTGAACAGAAAGCCTATGAGATTGTGGTCGCGGCGGCAAAGCAATGGGAAAAGCAGGCAGCCGCCACGCAGATGATCAACCGGGCGCTTTCTTACCTGCGAACCCCGGAGGTGACGCATACCGCAAATGAATGGCGCAAAACCGGCAACTGGCGGAATGACGAAGAAATCAGCAACCGCGTCTACCGCATGAGTTGTGGTATTTGGGAAGATACCAAATATGACCGGGAAACCAAACAGAGCGTACCGGTTGCCTGGTATGTGACCTGGGATGTCTATGTGAACTCCCCAAAGCAGGGCTATGGCGAAAAGATTGCCGGGCAGAATCAGAAACGCTACACGGACAAGGCCGCCGCTGAAAAGTATCTGGAAGGCCGGAAAAAAGCCTACTCCCATTTATTCACGGAAATTTCCCCGCAGATACCAAAACAGTATGAGCACCATTTCACTGTATATGGAGCACTCCTGCCGGGGTACACGGTGGAGGGTCAAGAACCGGTAAAAACAGACCGTACCGCCGCCGATGTTTCGGAGGGCGGTATTTCTATGCCTGAAAAACCGGAGAAACCTTCCGTGCTGGGAAAGCTGTCTGCGGCCAAAACGCAGGAGAAAACATCTGCTGCTCCCGGTGCGGCAAATAAAAAGAAGGAGGATATGCAGCTATGAAGGTGTTAATGGTAGAGCCGGGCAAATCGCCCTATGAGACTGAAATTGAGGGCGGGCTGGAATCCTTGCAGGCAGCCGTTGGCGGAGATATTCAGGCAACTTATCCCTTTGACGATCTGGTTGGGCTGATCTGCAATGATGAAGGCAAGCTCATAGGTCTGCCCTTAAACCGGGCACTTTATGATGATGAGGGCCATTTGTACGATATTGTTCCCGGCAATTTTTTGATCGTCGGTTTGGGCGAAGAAGATTTTACAGACCTTCCCGCTGACCTGATAGAGAAATACACGGAGCGATTCAAATACCCGGAGAAGTTCTTCCGGCTGGCGGGTGAGATCGTTGCGGTGAAGCAGCCCCTCCCACCGGAAGAAAAGCAGCAGCCGGCTTCTGTCATGGAGGAACCGGGCAGGGATGACATAAGGCTTGACGATACCACGGATTTGGCCTTTGACCTGGATGAATTTTTCAGGCAGAACAGCGGGGCCTATGCAGACCTGTACCCGGATTCCCATGCAGAGAAAGAGCGCATGGCGGACGAGCTGCTTTCAGGAGATACCGGAAAAATCCGAATGAGGCTGGCGGCATTTGAGCGCGAGGAACACATGGAGGGAGAAACAGCGCCGCTTTTAGCGCGTATTTCTTCCTATGAAAAAGAGTACGGGATCAGCACTTATTCTATTTATCAGCTTGGCTTATCGGACAATACAGATAACCTCCGTTTTATGTCTCTGGACTGGCTGGAAAGCAAAGGGTTTTCCGTGGATCGGGATCATTACCAGATGGTCTATGCAAGGCAGCGGGAACCGGGCGAAACACTGGAGGATATTTACAGGCGGTTCAATATCGACCACCCGGAAGATTTCAGGGGCCACTCCCTTTCCGTTTCCGATGTGGTGGTCCTGCATGAGAATGGCGCGGATGCCGCATATTACGTGGACAGTATCGGCTTCAAGGAGCTGCCGGGCTTCTTTGACGCAGGGGCACCGGAGGCCAGGCGGGATGTTTCGGTGCGGGAACAGCTTGACAATGCAAGGAAACAGGCAGCGCAGACAGAGCCGAAAGCACCGGATAAAAGGCCCAGAGAGCCGGAAAGGAGCTGATAGCTTATGCTGATGGCAGTAGAAGGTCCCTATGCCCTGATGGTGCAGCCGGACGATATTTTAATCTCTCCCCGTGAGGTAGACGAGCATTTTGGAACGATGGTCTGCTTCCACTCCCGCTACGCACTGGGTGACAGCCACAATTACATGGATAAAGACGATTTCCTGCGGGAGATGTATTTAGATACCGTGGGACATGATGAAGCGGGCCTGAAACGCTATGAACACATGGTGAACATTGTGAGCAGCCGGTTCCGGCACGGGCCCAAGACGGAGGAACAGGCGGTTGATGACGCCATGCTGAAGGTGATCTCCGAAAAATACATTACGCTGCCCCTTTATCTGATGGATCACAGCGGCCTTGCCATGCAGACCACAAGTTTCAATGATCCCTGGGACAGCGGGCAGGTGGGATGGATTTATGTTTCCAAAGAGGATGCCCTAAAAGAGTTCGGCGGCGAAAAAATGACCGGCGCCCTTCGGAAAAAGGCGGAGGATCTGATGCGCAGCGAAGTGGCCGCTTATGATTCCTACCTGCGGGGCGAGTGCTACGGATTTGAGCTTTACAAAAACGGCGAACTCACGGATAGCTGCTGGGGCTTTATGGGCGACCTGGCCGATGTCTGTAAAGATATGGCTGAATATCTCCCGGAGGGCTGTAAGAATATGGTGGACCACCTGGAGGAACAGGATCACCCGGCGACCATCATCAAGACGCTTTTGAAACATGCGAAAATCCAGGTGAACCAGGCGGCAAAAGCCTTTGAACATACCCCGCGCCAGCAGGTGATCGGGGACGCTCGTTAAACAGTTATTTCCTATTTATTATTACAGATTCTATCAGGAAGGAGGATGCACATGCAGGAAGAATTGGAACAGCGGACCGTTTCGGTCTCCATCCAGGCGGCAAAGCTGTCCGGGCGGGTGCTGCGTTCTGCGATTGCCGCTGTGCTCAGGAAAATGGAGCAGGAACGCACTACCCCGAAAGTCGGCAGGAACAGCATGAAACGGCTGACCTATAAAGACCCTGGAGCCAATACCATTGAAGTGTCCGGCAGAATCCGCTCTTTTGAGCGGTACGCCAGGAAACACCAGGTCCGCTACCATATTGAAAAAGAGCTGGGGACCGATCCCCCGAAATGGACGGTCTATTTCAAAGCAAACCAGGCGGACGCACTGACAGCGGCTTTTAAGGAATTTACGAGGAAGGATCTTACCCGCAGCACCAGGCCGTCGCTTCTTTCCCAGCTTCATAAATTTAAGGAGCTGGCGCAGGCGCTTGGCCGTGACCGGGTAAAGAACAAGGAACACGGAGGGCCGGAACGATGAAGATAGATACCGATGCCCTGAAAAAGCAGGTGATCCTCCATCTGCCCTATCTTCTGTTCCTTCTGGTCTTTGCGAAGCTGGGCGAGGCGGTTCGCCTTGCCCCCGGAGCGGATGCCTCACAGAAATTATTAGGGCTTTCCGAAGGTTTCTCACTGGCTTTTCAGAGTATGTGGCCCGGTGCGGCGCTGGACTGGCTGGTGGGATTATGCGGTGCGGTGATTGTGCGGCTGGCAGTCTATCTTAAAGGAAAGGATGCCAAAAAGTACCGCAAAAATGTGGAATACGGGAGCGCCCGCTGGGGCAACAAAACAGATATTGCCCCTTTTATGGACCCGAAACCGGAAAACAACATTATCCTGACGCAGACCGAGGGGCTTATGATGTCCGGCAGGCCGAAGAATCCGGCCCATGCCCGCAATAAAAATGTGCTGGTAGTCGGTGGTTCCGGCTCTGGCAAGACGAGATTTTTTATCAAGCCCAATCTTATGCAGATGCACAGCTCCTATGTCGTCACCGATCCGAAAGGTACGGTCTTGATTGAGGTGGGAAAGCTGTTAAGCCGCGGCACACCGAAACTGGATAAGGACGGCAACCCGGTCCGGGGAAAGAATGGAAAAATCGTGTATGAGCCTTATAAGATCAAGGTATTCAATACGATCAACTTTTCAAAAAGTATGCACTATAACCCTTTTGCTTACATTCACAATGAGAAGGATATTCTGAAACTGGTAACGGTGCTGATCGCAAATACCAAAGGAGAAGGAAAATCCGGCGACGATTTCTGGGTCAAGGCCGAAACTTTGCTTTACACAGCATTGATCGGCTATATCTATTATGAGGCCCCCACAAACGAGCAGAATTTTTCCACTCTGGTAGAAATGATAAACGCTATGGAGGTCCGGGAGGATGACGAAAGTTTCAAAAATGCCGTTGACCTTCTCTTTGACGCACTGGAACAGAAAGACCCGGACCACTTCGCCTTACGCCAGTATAAAAAATACAAACTTGCGGCGGGCAAGACAGCAAAATCTATCCTTATTTCCTGCGGTGCCAGACTTGCCCCCTTCGACATTAAGGAAGTCCGGGAGATCACTATGTATGACGAGTTGGAGCTTGACTTGGTTGGAGATAGGAAAACGGCGCTGTTCTTTATTATCAGCGATACGGATGCGACATTTAATTTCCTTGTCAGCATGGCCTATACGCAGTTGTTCAATCTGCTGTGTGAGCGTGCCGATGACAAGTACGGCGGCAGGCTGCCGGTGCATGTGCGGTGCCTGATCGACGAGGCCGCCAATATCGGGCAGATTCCAAACCTGGAAAAGCTGATGGCAACGATCCGTTCCAGGGAGATTTCGGCCTGTCTGGTCCTGCAGGCGCAGAGCCAGCTAAAGGCGCTTTATAAGGACAACATGGACACCATCATCGGCAACTGTGACGCTTCCCTTTTCCTGGGAGGCAAGGAAGAAACCACGCTGAAAAGCTGGAACTCCCTGCTCGGGAAAGAGACCATCGACATGTATAACACCAGCGTCACGAAAGGCACCCAGGAATCCCACGGCCAGAATTTTCAGAAGCTGGGAAAGGATTTGATGTCGGTGGACGAGCTGGCCGTGATGGACGGAGGAAAATGTCTGCTGCAGATCAGAGGCGTGCGCCCTTTCCTTTCCCGGAAGTACGATATTACCAGACACCCAAATTACCGGCTGCTTTCCGATTTCAATGAGAAGAACGCTTTTGACATTGAGAAATTTTTATCTACAAAAATGCCGATGCGTCCCGGCGAGCTGTACCGCAATTATGAGGTCACAGCGGAGGATTTGGAGGCTCCGGCTATGTGATGATGTAGCTGCCTGTTAAGGTTTCTGGCTTTGACGGGCTTTTTCTTTTCACCGGAAGGAGGTTTTATTGAGGATTCGTGCCCCTCCCTGACAACTGAATATTTTTTCAGGTATATCCTGAACTCTGCCGCCCCTGTGCTTTTTGTAGATGTTCTTGAAGCACAGGGGCGTTTTTTCGTTTCCGGCCTGATATGGCCGCAACACAAAAACAATATTTCTTAAATTAAAGGAGGAACTATATGGCTTTTTTTGCAAGTGCGATTGATACCCTGAAAATCCTGGTTATTGCTCTGGGCGCCGGCCTCGGCGCATGGGGCGTCATCAACCTTCTGGAAGGTTATGGCAATGACAACCCTGGTGCCAATGCTCATGTGCGGTAAAGTAATAAAAAGATTTAGGTAGCCGCCTTAACTATTCCTAAATAAGATAATATGCACAGTATTTTCTCGTAAATAGAAAATAAATTATTGCATTTTACCAATTATTATGTTAAAATGACAATGTAACAAAGAGCTATGTATTTTTAAGGAAAGGGAGGAACTTATGAATTTAAGAAAATCTATTTTAGCACTTTCAGTAGTAGCTGGAATTGTAGCTGCTCCAATGACTGTATTTGCCGCTCATACTCATAGTTGGGGTTCTCCCCAGTACTATGGATATGAAGATGAAATG
>NZ_QUJK01000021.1:0-7549 GCF_003480905.1 Blautia sp. AM28-27 | reverse complement strand
TCTCCCCAGTACTATGGATATGAAGATGAAATGACTGGGATAAATGTGCGACACGTCATGTATATAATTACAAACAATGTTTAATTTGTGGAGAAGTAAGCATTTATGAAGTTGAGACGATTGAAATGTCTCACAAATGGGTGAATGGTGCATGTGTATATTGCAACAAAGGTTACGCGAAAGAGATAAATTAACATAGTATCATTACCGGCAAGTTTATGATCAAAAAATAGAAAGCATTGAGAATATTTCAAAATTTCTTGAAAGTACTCTCAGTGCTTTCTTTGATAATATGAAAGGAGAAATAAATGCAAAAAAAACAACTTTCTGTATTAGTACTAATTATTTTATGCTTTTTATTAGGATGTAACAGAGAAACACCAAAAGATGAATCTCAACAAAATTATGAAGATGAATCTAATATTTCTAAAACAAATGGAGAAGAACTTGTAAATATAAACAGTGAATTGTTAGGTTCGACTCCTTTTGATATCCAAATCGATAAAACAGCATTGCAGACTAGAAAAGAAACAGAAACAGAAGTTACAATAAAGACAAATTTAACAGACTGGGGTTATACTGTTTCTTCTGAAAAAGGGAAAATATCTGATATAAATAAAAATTCATTCATATATATAGCACCTAAAGATGAGAGGGATGATACTATAAAAATACAATTATCGGACTATGAAAATGGCATATCATATGAATATACAATTCCACTTATTTTTGCGGGAAACAATGAACATTCTTTAGATAAATTCAAGGAAAATCTTTCAAGATTACCTAATAGTTAGTAAAGAGTCGATAGACTAAAGTACCACCATCCTCTTTTATTTCAACTGAATATCCATCCCGCCGCACCGCAGCGGCACATGAAGCAGTAAATCCGAAAAAGATTTGCTGCTTTTTTTGCGTCCATTTTTGGCAAATTTCCAAAAGTTCCGTATTAGACAGTGAAACCAAAAAAGGCTGCCATTTTTTTCAGACAGCGGGCAAAACGCAGCTTCCGAAACGCCTTATTGTCGGGAAAGACCGAGCCGCCGGAAAAGTTCTTGCCGGAAAGTCCGTCCATTCTGCTCTTTTGTGGTTTGTAGGGAGTAAGGGAAAAACGCCAGCCCGCAGCCTTTTATAAAAAAAGCTGGTTATAGATTTTCTGAAAAAGTGGCAGTAGCAAGTGAACGGCAGGCCGGCAGTTTCTTAGAGCAAGATTCTACCGAGGTGCCAAAATTCGCTTATCGCTCATTTTGCCCCTGCGGGAATCTTGTTGGGGAGTGCCTTCCCCAAACCCTGCTTATGCGGCTTGCGCCGCTGAAAAACCCCTCAAAATATTTTTCGGATTTTTCAAAAACAGTTCCGCTTCACACCCTGTTTTTCTCCTATTAGTGAGAGGACACCACGCACAGAAAGGAGGTCAACCACCTATGAAACGATACAACACGCCGCACCGCAGCCGGGTAGTCAAAACACGCATGACCGAGGAAGAATACGCCGAGTTTGCCCAGCGGCTTTCTGCTTACCACATGAGCCAAGCCGAGTTTATCCGGCAAGCCATAACCGGGGCAGCCATACGCCCCATCATAACCGTTTCCCCCATCAATGACGAGCTGCTTGCCGCTGTCGGGAAGCTGACCGCCGAATACGGGAGGATCGGCGGCAACTTAAACCAGATAGCCCGGACGCTGAACGAGTGGCACAGTCCCTATCCGCAGCTTGCCGGGGAGGTACGGGCGGCGGTTTCCGACCTTGCTGCCCTAAAGTTTGAAGTCTTGCAGAAAGTGGGTGACGCTGTTGGCAACATTCAAACATATCAGCTCTAAAAACGCCGACTATGGCGCAGCGGAAGCCTATCTCACATTTGAGCATGACGAGTTTACCATGAAAGCCACCCTTGATGAAAACGGGCGGCTGATACCGAGGGAGGATTACCGCATTTCTTCCCTCAACTGCGGGGGCGAGGATTTCGCTGTTGCCTGTATGCGAGCCAATCTCCGCTATGAGAAAAACCAAAAACGGGAAGATGTGAAAAGCCACCACTATATCATCAGCTTTGACCCACGGGACGGGACAGACAACGGCTTGACCGTAGACCGGGCGCAGGAGCTGGGCGAGCAGTTCTGCAAGGAGCATTTCCCCGGACACCAAGCCCTAATCTGCACCCACCCGGACGGGCATAACCACAGCGGGAATATCCATGTGCATATCGTCATCAACTCCCTGCGGATTTACGAAGTCCCGCTTCTGCCCTACATGGACAGACCAGCCGACACGCTGGAGGGCTGCAAGCACCGCTGCACCAACGCCGCTATGGAATATTTCAAGAGCGAAGTCATGGAAATGTGCCACCGGGAGGGGCTTTACCAAATCGACCTCTTGAACGGCAGCAAGGAACGGATAACCGAACGGGAATACTGGGCGGCAAAGAAAGGGCAGCTTGCCCTTGACAAAGAGAACGCCGCCAGAGAAGCCGCCGGACAGCCGACCAAGCCCACCAAGTTTGAAACGGACAAGGCGAAGCTGCGCCGGACGATACGGCAGGCACTTTCCCAAGCTGGCAGCTTTGACGAGTTTTCTTCCCTTTTGCTGCGGGAGGGTGTGACCGTCAAGGAGAGCCGGGGGCGGCTTTCCTACCTCACGCCGGACAGGACAAAGCCTATCACAGCCCGAAAGCTGGGGGACGATTTTGACAAGGCTGCTGTCCTTGCCCTGCTCACGCAGAACGCCCACAGAGCTGCCGAACAGACCAAAGCCATACCCGAATACCCTGCCGCAGTTAAAAAGCCGTTACAAGGGGAAAAAGCTGCAAAAACCACCCCGGCAGACAACACCTTGCAGCGCATGGTTGACCGGGAAGCCAAGCGAGCCGAGGGCAAGGGCGTGGGCTATGACCGCTGGGCGGCAAAGCACAACCTAAAGCAAATGGCAGCTACCGTTACCGCCTATCAGCAGTACGGCTTTTCCTCCCCGGAGGAACTGGACGAAGCCTGTTCTGCCGCCTATGCCGCCATGCAGGAAAGCCTTGCGTGGTTGAAGCAGGTGGAAAAGACGCTGAACGGGAAAAAGGAGCTGCAACGGCAGGTGCTTGCCTATTCCAAGACCCGCCCTGTCCGGGACGGGCTGAAACAGCAGAAAAACGCCAAAGCAAAAGCAGCCTACCGTCAGAAGCATGAAAGTGACTTTATCATAGCAGACGCAGCCGCCCGCTATTTCAGGGAGAACGGCATTTCCAAGCTGCCGAGCTATAAATCCCTGCAAGCAGAGATTGAAAGCCTTATCAAAGAGAAAAACAGCGGCTACAACGATTACCGGGCAAAACGGGAGGAGTACCGCCGCTTGCAGACTGTCAAGGGCAATATCGACCAGATTTTACGCCGGAGCGAGCCGCAGCGCAGAAAGGAGCAGAGCCATGAACGGTAATATCCCCCGCATGGACTACCGCCAGTACCGGGCAGCCCGCCGCCTTGTGCATGAGTGCTGCAACTATGACAGCGGGAACTGCCTGCTGTTGGAGGACGGCGAGCCTTGCGTGTGTGTACAGAGTATCAGCTATTCGCTGCTCTGCCGCTGGTTTACCGCCGCTGTCCTGCCCCTTGATGAAGCACTGGAAGCCGCCCTCTTGCGCCGGGGAAGCCGGAAACGCTGCGCTGTCTGCGGGGCGTTCTTCTTCCCAAAATCCAACCGGGGGAAATACTGCCCGGACTGCGCCGGACGCATGAAGCGGATAAACGCCGCCAAACGGAAGCGGAAACAAAGGGAGAAATGTCACGCTTTAGGGCATTTCAAACCCGCATAAATCAAGGCTTTTTTGGAGGGTGTCAAAGGGTGCGTGATACATTTATCCTTTTCCCTTAAAAACGCCCCCTAAAAGCGTAACAGAACCCACAGACAGACACCACAAGGAGGTGAACCCTATCGCTGATTATATGACCGCAGGAACGGAGCTGCCCGCTTACCTGCCTTACCCCCGTTTCCTGCTGGAAACAGACCTATCCCACACCGCAAGAGAGTTATATGCGCTGCTGTTAGACCGTTCCACCCTTTCGCAGAAGAACGGCTGGCAGGACAGCGAGGGACGGACATACATTGTCTACCCCATAGCAGAGATAGCGGAAATGCTGGATAAAGGCTGCACCACCATAAAGGGCGCACTGAACGAACTGGACGCTGCCGGGCTGCTGGAACGCAGACGGACGGGCTTTTCTGCCGCCAACCGTCTGTATGTGAAAGTGCCGCCTATCCCAGTGGTACAGTTTTCCGACCAACTGACGGACGGAAAACCGCCCCTCATAAGGGCGGGAAACCGACCAACTGACAGCCGGAAAACTGACCTTATGACGGTCGGAAAACCGTCCCCTAACCAAACTAATATAAACAACCTAATAGAGAGCCAAACAAAAGGAGCGAGTGAGGGGCAGCCCCCCGCCGCTTATGGCAGATATAAAAATGTATTTCTTTCTGACACAGAACTTTTGGAGCTGGAACAGGACTTCCCCGGCAAGTGGGAGTATTACCTTGACCGCCTTTCCTGCCACATCGCTTCCACCGGGAAGCAGTACCAGAGCCATGCAGCCACCATTTACAAGTGGGCGCAGGAGGACGCTGCCAAAGAGAAGCCAAAGAAAGGCATACCGGACTATTCATTCAAGGAGGGAGAAAGCCTATGACCGATACAATCCACAACACCATACTGCCTATGACCGACACCACAGCCGAGCCGGAGGATTACACCGGGGAGGACGGGCTTTTATACTGCGGCAAATGCCGGAAACCCAAAGAAGCCTATTTCCCGGAGGGCAAGACCTTTTTCGGGCGTGACCGCCACCCGTCAGAGTGCGACTGCCAGCGGGCAGCCCGTAAGGAACGGGAAGCCGCCGAGAAGCGGCGCAGCCACCTTGAAACGGTGGAACGGCTGAAACGGCAGGGCTTTACAGACAAGACCATGCAGGACTGGACATTTGCCAACGATAACGGCAGCTGCCCGCAGATGAAGAACGCCGCCGGATATGTGGCACGCTGGGAACAGATAAAGGACGGGAACTACGGGCTGCTCTTGTGGGGCAGGGTAGGCACTGGGAAAAGCTATTTTGCCGGGTGTATTGCAAACGCCCTCATGGAGCAGGAAGTCCCGGTGTGCATGACAAACTTTGCAGCAATATTAAACGACCTTGCCGCCAGCTTTGCGGGCAGGAACGAATATATTTCCCGCCTTTGCAGCTTCCCCCTGCTCATCATTGACGATTTTGGAATGGAGCGTGGCACAGAATACGGTCTGGAACAGGTCTACAATGTGATTGACAGCCGCTACCGGAGCAGGAAGCCGCTGATTGTGACGACCAACCTCACGCTGGAGGAATTGCAGCACCCGGAGGACACCGCCCACGCCCGGATTTATGACCGCCTGCTTGAAATGTGTTCCCCTCTCTGCTTTACCGGGGAGAATTTGAGGAAAGCCGCCGCACAGGGAAAAATGGAACAGCTGAAACGGCTGCTTGCCGGAAAGGAGATTTGCCTATGACCGACACCCAGAGAAACAAACGCCCTGCCCGCCGCCCGGACTGCGTGACCGAAACGAGGATAGGCAACACAATCCTTGTGGTGTCTGGCTTTTTCAAGGAGGGGGCGACCGACACCGCCGCTGACAAGATGATGAAAGTGCTGGAAGCAGAAGCCGCCGCCGGATATTTGACCTGTGATAAGCCTGATTGAAAAACCGTCATTTTTACCGACCGTAAAGAAGCAGATTTGACGCTTTTGCCGCTATACAGACAGCCGCCCCATGTGGTACAATCAAGGTACGGAATAGTGGGGCTGGCTGTCGGAAACGGAGGAATTTATGTTAAGACAGACCACCCAGCAACTCATTACCGCCCTTTACCCAAGACTGTCCCATGAGGACGAGCTGCAAGGCGAGAGCAATTCCATTTCCAACCAAAAGAGGATTTTGGAAACCTATGCCAAACAGAATGGATTTTCTAATCTGCGCTGGTACACCGACGACGGTTATTCCGGTGCGAACTTTCAAAGACCCGGATTTCAAGCCATGCTTGCAGACATTGAAGCAGGGAAAGTCGGGACAGTTATCGTCAAGGATATGTCGAGGTTAGGGCGAAACTACTTACAGGTGGGAATGTACACAGAAATGATTTTCCCACAGAAAGGTGTCCGCTTCATCGCTATCAATGACGGAGTGGACAGCGCACAGGGGGAAAATGATTTTGCCCCGCTGCGGAACATTTTTAACGAATGGCTGGTGAGAGATACGAGCAAGAAAATCAAGGCAGTAAAACGCTCTAAGGGCATGAGCGGAAAGCCCATCACAAGCAAGCCCGTCTATGGCTACCTCATGGACGAGGACGAAAACTTTATCATTGACGAGGAAGCCGCCCCGGTGGTACGGCAGATTTACAGCCTTTGCCTTGCCGGGAACGGTCCGACCAAGATAGCCCGTATGCTGACCGAGCAGCAAATCCCCACGCCGGGGACGCTGGAATACCGCAGGACGGGCAGCACCCGCCGCTACCACCCCGGCTATGAGTGCAAGTGGGCGACCAATACCGTGGTTCATCTGCTGGAAAACCGGGAATATACGGGCTGTCTGGTAAACTTTAAGACCGAGAAGCCGTCCTACAAGCTGAAACACAGCATAGAAAATCCCCCGGAAAAGCAGGCGGTTTTTGAGAACCACCATGAGCCTATCATTGACCGGGAAACGTGGGAACGGGTGCAGGAGTTACGCAAGCAGCGCAAACGCCCCAACCGTTATGACGAAGTGGGCTTGTTCTCCGGCATACTCTTTTGTGCCGACTGCGGCAGCGTCATGTACCAGCAGCGATACCAGACGGACAAGCGCAAGCAGGACTGTTATATCTGCGGAAGCTACAAGAAACGCACCGCCGACTGCACAGCGCACTTTATCCGCACTGACCTCTTGACCGCTGGCGTACTCTCCAATCTGCGGAAAGTTACCAGCTATGCGGCAAAGCATGAAGCCCGGTTTATGAAGCTTTTAATCGAGCAGAATGAGGACGGGGACAGACGCAGGAACGCCGCCAAGAAAAAGGAGCTGGAAGCCGCCGAGAAACGCATAGCCGAGTTATCTGCTATCTTCAAGCGGCTGTATGAGGACAGCGTAACCGGGCGCATATCGGACGAGCGTTTCACAGAGCTGTCGGCAGACTATGAAGCCGAGCAGAAAGAACTGAAAGAACGTGCCGCCAGACTGCGGGAAGAACTTTCCAAAGCGCAGGAAGCCACCGCAAACGCTGAAAAGTTTATGAATGTGGTACGCAGGCACACTACCATTGAAGAACTTACCCCTACTCTGCTGCGGGAGTTTGTGGAGAAAATCGTTGTCCATGAAAGCGTTGCCCTTGACGGGAAACGCCGGGGCAAGTTACGCAGACAGGAAATCGAAATCTATTATTCTTTTGTCGGCAAGGTAGAACTGCCCGACACCTAACCGCCCGACCTATCCGACATACCTCATGTGCCGGATAGGAACGGCAAAATTTTTTACACTTCTATTACTTCTTTATCACACATAAGCAAA
>NZ_QUJK01000020.1:0-50390 GCF_003480905.1 Blautia sp. AM28-27 | reverse complement strand
TGCAATGTCTTAATCCAATGAACTGCTGTTTCATAGCACCACCACAGACAGGACATCGTTTTGCTTTTGATCTCATCGCTTCTTAGTAAAGCTTTGCGCCTGCAGGAATCTCATCGCTTACCATGCTCAAGTTAAGCTTCTCTTCTCCATTTACCTGAGGTACAGCTGATCAAGATGCCGAAGCGATGACACAGCCGAACGTTCTGGCAAACAAAACTTTCTGCACATCATCGGGGTAGAATTTGACCCAAAACATTACAAAGGAAAGTGACCCTGTACGACAAAAACATTATACAACAAAAAACACTGATTGGTAGACTTCATCAATATTTTTTTCTACAAATATTTTTATATTATATCATCCACACATGAAATCAAATACATAGCACTGTAAAATCAAAGTAAATATTTCGATCAACAGAACCTTTTATGACAACATCTCTTTCACACAAGTACTTCGATAATCACTTGGTGATATTTTATATCTTTCTTTAAATACTCGGTTAAACGTTCTCTGACTTTCAAATCCACTATCCAGACAAATATTTGTAATAGAATCACTCGTATTTTCCAAACGATGGCATGCATAGTTCAGCCTTGCATCGTTAAGATATTGATTAAAGTTTCTATGGAATGTTTTGGAAAAGAGTCTGGATAAAACATATTTGCTCACGCCCAGGTCTTTTGCCATCTCTTCCAGAGAAAACTTCTTCTTAAAATTTGCTGATATATAGGAAACTGTCTGGTAAATAAGATCATTGCTCCCCACACTGCTCTTTTCTACCAAATTTAATTTTCCTATGCAGCGTGCCAACACAATTTGAAGATATGCCTGTGCAACAGTAATATCCGACTGTTCTGTCTCTAAAATTGCATTTATAGCCCTATATACCTCCGGTTCAACCTTTTCCGCTTTGATGATTGGGTATTCAGGAGCCATGGATTGCATGATATCTGCAAATTTAGCTATCGTAAATGGCGATGCGATCAGATAAGTCGCTTTATTTACACCGGGTGTCAGTACCTGATAGTGATGAATAACATCTGGAAATACAAAGCCTATATCTCCTTTTTCCATATGGTATAGTTCCTGTCCGACACCAAGTTCTAATGCTCCACTTGTTACACAAACGATCTCCAGTGCATTATGAAGATGTGGTTCAATATGTTTTGACTTCCTATTTATTGCTATAATCTCCTCTTTTGTGTCAACATATTTTAACTGCATGAAATACTCCCCTTTGCAACATTTGTCTATATCTTCTTTCGATTTGGCAAGCAATCCTTTTACACCTATCTTATAATCAACTTGTAAATAAGGAAAGGAGGAATTGCAAATGAGCAACCTAAAAAAATATCTGAATGACCTTTTAGTATTCTACACTGAATATTTTGAGCATCCTTACCATGTATAAATACTAAAAGGACTATTTTGTGAAAACTGAATATTTTCTTAAGGCCATTTCACAAAAATGAAGTGGTCCTTTTTTATTTTCAAAATACAGTTCTATCACTTTATATATAGAAAAAAGCACTGTCTCATCGAGCAACGACCAGACAACGCTTTCTCCTGTCAATTCTAATTTATGTCTAATGCATCCGTTACTTCATCTGCAGCAATTCCTTTTTCTGCTTTCAGTTTTTTATTTGCATCTTCTACATTCATTCTTGAAAGTGCAAACATAATCAATACATCAAAGATTAACGGAAGCCAAAGATACATGAACTGCATCATATCAAGTGCAGACTGTGGCTGAGTTGCATTTGTTCCGACATATCCACTGAACTCAAGCATCCATCCAACAACAGCGGTTCCAATACCTCCACCGATTTTTACACCAAGAGAAGTACAAGAGTACATCGTTCCGTCAATTCTCTTTCCCTGCGTAAGATAAGTGTATTCAGAGCAAGATGCGATAACTGCATTCATATCTCCCTGCCATGGTCCCTGACCTAAGGCTGCAAGAGCTGTAAATGCCATCATCAGCGGAACACTGCCCATATATCCGGCAACAACAACAAGTGCTCTACCGATGACTGCTAAGACGTAACCTCTTAAGTTCAGTTTATACATACCTTTCCACTTACCAACTAATGTCGGTGTGAAAATCAGGGCAATGATCAGTGGAATATTTACTGCCCATGCAAATTGTCCAAACAAATTCTTATTTTTCAGTACCCATGTCATGTAATAAATGCCAGCTCCAATCATGGCACCATATAACTGCTGTAAAATATATGTTCCACAAATCATCATGTAATATTTGTTTTTAACAAGAAGCTTGAATGCCTGTACCATTCCGTACTTTTCATTATCATTCTTTACTTCTCCTTCATTAAGTTCTTCCTCCGGAAGTTCCTTAACAGAAAGTGCTGAAATCGTATTTACGACCAGACCAATGATTGCATAGATAATAGCAACCGTTCTCCATGCCGCAGCATCTCCACCACATTTATCTACAAATCCAACTGTAATCGCCTGAATCAGAAGACTTGTTGAAAATGCAAAAATAAAACGGTAAGATCCCATCTGTACACGCTCTTTGCTGTTCTTTGTAATCAGTGACGTAAGTGCTGAATAAGCAATATTGTTTGCTGTATAAAACACACCATTTAACAGTGTATAAGAAATAAAGAACCATGCATATTTAGCCGTTGTTCCAAAGCTGACTGGTACTGCAAAGCAGCAGACCAGCGTAATGGCACAACCAATGTATCCGTATAGCATCCAGGGTTTCGCTTTTCCCATTTTACTGTGTGTTTTGTCAATCATTGATCCAAAAAATATATCCGTAAAACCATCAAATAGTTTTGATACGGCAATCAGGGTACCCACGACACCTGCAGCAAGTCCTACCGAGTCCGTCAGATAGACCATCATAAAAGATGTCAGGAACGCATAGACTACATTACCTGCAACATCACCTGATCCGTATCCAATTTTGTTATACCATTTCAAATACTTTTTTTCTTCCATCGAATTTCTTTGCTCCTCATCTTCATCGCACTTAGAATCTCAATATGTCTAACCGTATGATGTCTAATTCTAATTTTTTCTCTGTTTTTGTCTGATTGCTCTGTATATCCGGACTTTACATTGCAATCAGACTATCCTTCTTTGTTTACGGGTTACATGAAACTTTATTATCCCTTTACATACGGTATCAGCGTAAACTGGAACCGGAATAATACATCATCAAATCGGTACTGATCTAATACAACTGGACCACAACTATTAGAACCAATGCCATTTAATGCGTAGTCAACACAGAATACTACACTATCTGATTCTATTAATTCATAATTATGCGTTTTCTTCTCAAGTTCTTCCTGTGTATAATAAGAAGCATTGAATGAAAATGCCTTTTCTGCGGATGCCACAATTCCATATCGGCTGTTGTTAAGCTCTACATATTCACAATCATAATGGCTTCCATTTTCCTGTGGACGGATATAGTCCTCATGTAAATCCCCTACATCTGCCCGGTACAAACCGTGGCTCGCAGCCTGATGTTTATCACAATAACTTTCCTGTGGTCCCATTCCAAAGTATCTTACAGCTGAAAGTTTTTTATCCAGGAACATCCTCACACCAAATCTCGGAAGATCCGGGAATTCATCGTCTTTTGTTACTGCAATATCTGCATCAATCTTTCCAGCAGCTTCTATTTTCCATGTAATCGTCACATCAAGAATCTTCTGTACTGTCTCTGCCACAACGGAAGCATGGCTTGTAATCTTCACACCATGTTTTCCCTGCACAACCTCTGTCGTATAGGCTCTTGTGTAAGCCTTATCATAGTGGGCTTTCTTCCATTCAGACTTGATGTACATATCGTTATCTGTTGGAGCTCTCCAAATATTTAATTCCATCGGATGGTTCAAGTATTCCCGCCCTGCGAATTTCATCTCTGTAAAGAGTGCAGTACGTTTGTCTATGGTATAAGCAAATTCACGCCCCTTGATATGAATCTGTGTATCATTTTCATTTACCTGTAATTCAGAGTCCACTACTGTTTTTGGTATCCATTTCTCTGCAAGTTTACATTTTGTATCCTCTTTACTTACCTCAATTTCATCAAATCCAAGAATATGGTCTTCATCCAACAGTGGCAATTCTTTTTTCAGATGGTAAATAAGTTTTAAATAACATTTCCCATTCTCTGGAACATTGATCTTCAGGTTTGTTTTTCCTTCCCCGTGTGGTGCCACAGAAAACTCCGGAAGTATGCCTTTGCTGATCACAAGACCATCCTGTGTCAGCTCATAACTAATCTTCACATAATCTTTCAAGTCATCAAAATCCATGTAGTTATGAAGCACCAGTTCTCCGCTTTCTTTGTTATAGGAAATAACTCTTGCCGGGCGATAAACATTCTTGTATTCCAAAAGTCCTGTATGTACCGTTCTGTCCGGATATACTAATCCATCCATACAGAAGTTGCCATCATGAATTTCTTCGCCATGGTCGCCCCCATAAGCATATATAGTCTTTCCATTCTCAGCAGTTCCATGAGCAATCGCATGGTCACACCATTCCCAGACAAAGCCGCCGCACATTTTATCATTATCCTGAATCATCTGGAAGTAATCTTCAAAATCTCCAGGTCCGTTTCCCATGCTGTGACAGTACTCTACCAAAAGGAAGGGTTTGCTTCCATCTTTATCCAGATATTCCTGAATTTCGGAAAGCGCCGGGTACATCCGGCTGTACACATCCAGATTGCTGTAATCATATGTTTCATCATAATTACGGTATCTTGCACTCTCATATTGTGTGATGCGGTCTGGATCAAAATTCTTTGTCCATTCCAGTGCTTTTTCAAAGTTGCAGCCATAAGCACTCTCATTTCCCATTGACCACATAACAATACAGAAACGGTTTTTGTCACGCTCCACCATGAGTTTTACGCGATCAACGATTGCTTCTTCCCATGCCGGATCATCTGCAATCATCTCATTCCATCGTTTGAACCGATTGTAATCGGTGTCTTCTTTTCTGTAGATCATAAATGGACCATGAGCTTCAATATCTGCTTCATCTATCACCATGAATCCATACTTGTCACACATTTCATAGAAAAATGGTGCGTTCGGATAGTGGCTGGAACGGATCGCATTAAAATTATGCTGCTTCATTAACGTAAGATCGGTTGTGAGCTGTTCCAGACTGATTGTAAATCCAGTAACCGGATCGGAATCATGTCGATTGACACCACGGAATTTAATCTTCTGTCCATTTAGGTAAATGACCTGGTCTTTAATCTCTATCTTTCTTAATGCAATGTGATCTACAATTACTTCATTCTCTGTTTCAAGAATCAGTTTATATAGATATGGATTTTCTGTATTCCAAAGTTCCGGACTTGCAATTTCTAATACAGCTGTTCCTTCTTCAGCAATACTTCCTAGTGCTACAACTGCTCCGTTTCTATCTTCAATCGAAATTTTTACATTTAAGGGAAAGTAGAATTTCATTTCAATTTCTACTTTCGCAAGCATATCCTCAATTCTTGTTTTAATATGATAATCACTGATTGCCTGTTTTGGGCGTTTCAAAATGTACACATCCCGGAAAATACCACTCATACGGAATTTGTCCTGATCTTCCAAATAGGAACCATCACACCATTTCATTACCAACACTGCCACCGTATTCGTTCCATCCTGAAGTACATCGGTAACATCAAACTCACTGGTCATATGTGAAACCTGGCTGTATCCTATGTAAGAGCCATTGATCCATACATAAAAGCAGCTGTCTACTCCTTCAAAGTTCAAAAAAGCTTTTGATGCTTTCTCATCTCTGCTGTACTCAAAATTATGTACATAAGCTCCACACGGAATATCCTGTGGCACATATGGTGGATCAAACGGAAACGGATACCGGATGTTTGTATACTGGTGTGTATCATATCCTGCCATCTGCCATACACTTGGAACCTGAATCTCATCAAAATTTTCTGTATCATAATTCTTCTCAAAGAAAGAATCCTGAATGTCATAGATGCTGTTAAAATACTGGAATTTCCAAGTTCCATTCAATAACTGCATACGATCTGATTCTTCTCTGTGTTCCACCAAGTTATCCATTCTTTTGGATGCCGGAATATAATAGGCTCTGGCTGGCATTGTGTTTTCGTGCAGTACGCTTAGATTTTCATAATAACGTGGTACGATCATAAATAACTCTCCTCCAATACATATACTTTTTTGTTCTTTGTTTCCCTAAAGCAAACCTTATACTTTACTTTTTTGTTTACGTTCCTTAGTTATGCTATATATATAGCTTATCCTAATCCGCAAAATATGTCTATAAATTGGATTAGACAAAATATGCACTAAATGATACAATGATAAAAAGTGCGAAAAGAGGTGCTGTCCTATGTACTTGAACACCGGTTATTTGAACCACTCACATATGGATTTCAAAGACAAAAGTCGTCCGCTGATTGTAGGTAGCTGTGGTACTTACCGTCTTTCCAGACATCCCAAACTTCCTACCTACCGTCCAAGGGGTCGTCTGGATTATCAGATTATATATATCACTGCTGGTTGTGGGCATTTTCATTTTGATAATGTAAATAACGAAACGATTGTTCCAGCCGGCAACATTGTACTGTACAGACCGAAAGAACTTCAGAAATATGAATATTACGGAGAAGATAAGGCAGAAGTATACTGGATTCACTTCACAGGAAGCAATGTGAAAAATATCTTACGTCAATATGGGTTTCCGGATAAAGAACGTGTCTTTCAAGTGGGTACATCTAATGAATATGAACAAATTTTCAAACGTATCATTATCGAGCTCCAACGCTGTCAAGACAATTATGAGGAAATGCTTGTCCTTTTGCTACGTCATCTTCTGATCAGTTTCCACCGGGAACTGACAAGAGAGCACATATTAAAAAATGAATATCTTGATCATGAGATGGATAATGCTGTTACCTTTTTCAGTGAAAACTACAATCAAAATATCAATATTGATGATTATGCTGCCTCACGAGGCATGAGTGTCAGCTGGTTTATCCGAAATTTCAAAAAATATACCGGTTCTACACCAATGCAATTTATTGTGGGAATCCGCATCAACAATGCTCAGATGTTACTTGAAACAACAACTTATTCCATCAATGAGATTTCTAAGATTATCGGATATGATAACCAGCTTTATTTCAGTCGGCTTTTTCACAAGTTGAAAGGATATTCGCCGAGAGAATACCGAAAGCTGAGAAACAAATTCTGAAATCCACAAAGAGGATACCACCGAATTATCAAAACAATGATTTGTGATATCCTCTTCTCACTTTTGCTATTCTTATTTTACAAACTCAGCCGAATAATAATACATATACTCATTATCTGTATCTATGTATTCTCCTGTAATGTCCTGTATCGGCAACGAACTCACTCCTTGTTCGCCATAGATCAGTGCTGCCAATCCTTGCTCTGTTCCGTACTCTATCGTGCTTTTGTTCTCTATAGAGGTCGCAGATCTTCCATAATATTCTCTGTTTGCAACACCTTTCAAGATTGGCGTTTCTGTCATATATTTTGAATATTCATCTGCTACAATAAGCTTTGCAGTAAAATTATCAAAATCCGGAGTGATGACGATCAATCCATTTTTTGCAGATTTCACGTCCTCATAGGAAAGTTCCAAAACTCGTTTATGAGAAACTCGTTTTCCAGAATGATATTCTGACAAGTAAACGTATAATGCTTGAAATGTATCTTTTGAATTGTATCGAAACATCATGGTTCCATCAATTCCGGACAACAATTCAGCCGTTTTCATTTCTACACTATCCGGATCTACTGCTTCTATATAATTTTGTGGTTGCCGCAATTTATTACATACCATGATTCCAAGAGTAATAGCAAATACTCCCACAGCAATAAGAAGTACAGCAATAATCTTCTTTAAATAACGCTGTTTATGACTACTATCTTTTGATATCTGTATCAGTGTATCTTCCGATTTTTTTTCTACATTAGTTACCTCAATATCTTCACCTGCCAAAAATTCATTTAGACTGATGCCTAATATTTCACATAATTCTAAATACACAGACACATCTGGTAAACAAATCCCACGTTCCCATTTGGAAACTGACTTATCACTCTTACCCAGTTTCTCAGCAAGCTGTTTTTGAGTCATACCAAGTTTTTTTCTTTTTTCTGCAATATAGCTTCCGATTTTCACAAGGTCCATAAATACTTCCCCCTTTCAGAATTATAGTATCTATTTTGTCCCAAAAAGTACACCCCTTAATGGTAGAATCGTATTATATAGGCAGAATCTCATCCAATTTCATAAAATAAAAAGGACGCTGTATGCTCTCGTTTCTTTCGGGGCTGCAGCGTCTTTTCTGCTTTCACGGCTCGCGCAGACCGCAGGGCAGTCAAACAGATTTTTCAGCAGACATAGTTTAAGCCCGATCGATTGTTTTTTCTCTCGACCGGGCTTTTAATGAATTTCCAGTAATTTCATTTTATACACCTACTGCTTTCATTGATTTCGGGGTATTTCGTTATGTTCCTTTTGGACCGTACCTCCTGGATTTTTTTGTTTTTATTTTTTCCCTATGGGCCTCTGCCTTTCATTGGAATCATCTCCTTTAGGTTCTATATGTAAACTCTTCAGAGATTTTTTTGATGTTCAGATTAACTATGCCATTGGACTGTACCTCTTACTTTCTTAGATTTCGTCTTGATGTTTCTTTTTCGTTTTTATTTTTGTTCTCTTTTCTTTTGTTGATCTTATATTAACTCATCTTCTCCATTTTGTCAATACTTTCTTTTAATTTATTTTACATTTTATTATTTTCAGAATATTATGACATCAAGATCGAAAGATCAGAAACCTGATGCAGTCTCACTTACAAAGAGGCGGCCGCAGGCTTTCGCAAAATTCAACCCCCGGCTTTTTTTGACCCACCGCAGGGCGATCCTGCTCCCTCCGGAACTCCACAGAATCTTCTTTCCAAAAGAGTAGAACGAAAGACTCCGCTGTCTTTGCCTTTCGCAAAGTCCAGCGGAGCATTTTTCCCATATTCTTTCTTCTCTTCCTAATTTTTTATTTGCAGAGTTCTTCGGCCAGTGCCTCGATCTCTTTTACGTTCTCTTCCTTCACAGCGGACATTACTTTTACATTATTCTCTGTCCAGGTGATATTTTTGCTCTTCTCAAACATGCCCTTCATCACTTTTGCTGCGGTCGGTGCCCAGCTTCCGTTTTCGATCAGACCGATGGTGCGGTTCTGGAAGCTGCGCTCTGTCAGACGGTTGATGAAATCCTGCATGAACGGGTAAATGCCTGCATTGTAGGTCAGCGTTGCGAGAACCAGCTTACTGTAACGGAAAGCATCCGCTACGGCGGCGGACATATCGTCTCTTGCCAGATCGTAAATAACAACATTCGGACAGCCTTTTTCTTTCAGCTTAGCCGCAAGCAATTCGGCAGCTTTTTTTGTATTGCCGTAAACAGAAGTATAGGCAACCACAACGCCCTCTTCTTCCGGACGATAAGAAGACCAGATATCGTATTTTTCAATGTAGTGGCCAAGATTTTCCGTCAAAACCGGACCGTGCAGGGAACAGATTTTCCGGATATCCAGCGTACCTGCTACTTTCAGGAGCTTCTGTACCTGCAAACCGTATTTTCCGACAATACCGATAAAATAACGGCGTGCTTCGTCATCCCATGGTTCCTCGCGGTCGAGTGCACCGAATTTTCCAAAACCGTCTGCTGCGAACAGAACCTTGTCCGTGCTGTCGTATGTAACCATAACCTCCGGCCAGTGTACCATCGGAGCGAACACGAAGGTCAGAACGTGTTTTCCGAGCGTAAGGGACTCACCGTCCTTTACTTCCAGTTTCCTTCCGGCGAGATCCATCTTTTGGAAAAAGTTTTTCATCATGGCAAAGGTTTTTGTGTTTGCAACAACGGTTGCTTCCGGATATGCTTTTACGAAGTTTTCAATATTCGCAGAGTGATCCGGCTCCATATGCTGTACGATCAGGTAATCCGGTTTTCTGCCATCCAGTGCTTTCGCAACATTTGCCAGCCATTCATCCGCAAAGTTTGCATCTACGGTATCCATAACTGCCGTTTTTTCATCGAGAATTACGTAAGAATTGTATGCCATGCCGTTCGGCACTCTGTACTGACCTTCAAAAAGGTCTACCTGATGATCGTTGACTCCCGCGTAGATAATATCCTCTGTAATCTTCATAAAAATCCATATCCTTTCCATCTTGTTTTTTCCTGCCCGGAACCTGCTCCGAACCGTATATTTTTATATTATCCTATGATGGAGAAAAAAGCAAGTAAAAATAGTAAAGATTACTATTTTTACTTGCTCTCCTCCGTTTACACACACGATATCCCTTTTCCACAGCTTGCAAATCATCACAATACTTCTATTTTACAGGCATGTTCTTTTGTTTCTTTATCATAACTGATTCCAAACGCCAGTATGCGCCCGGTATATCGTTCCCTTTCCGCCATCTTTCCCTTGAACCGCAAAGCATATTCTTTCTCTTTAATCTGCGCAATCGCTTCTTCCGGTGTATGATCTACCATAAGTTCCGTTCATAACAGTTCTGTATTTATCGTATGGTTCCCTGCTGTTTAAAAACTGTCCCATGTTTTACGGCCTCCTTCTTATGCTACATGTGCTTTCAGAATCTTTCTGTGCTTGATTTTGTGAGATGCTTTTCCGTCAGTCACAAAAGCAAGTGCAGAAAGATTTTAAGAGTACATGCTGATACTATGAGTATAGTCTTTTTCTGTGGGAGGCGCAAGAATGGAATCCCGTTTCTCACTTCTTATTTATTTTCCGGGAAAACAATCTCTTTCTCTGGTACGCCTTCTGATTTGATGACGTAGCCGTCAACATCATCAAAATGAATCTTGTACTGATATTCGCTTTCACGTCCCTCTTTTGCGTCATCGGCATCAGCGTAATAGGTAAGGCGAATTTCGAAAGTATTTTTGTTTCCTTCGCGCCAGGACTCATCGCCGATCAGCCAGTCGTTTTCGAGGTTTTTGTTTCTTTTCAGCAGCACCTCGGCGTACTGCTGTGCGCCGCTCCAGATTCCTGTGTTTTTGTACCGGTTCTGCATGGTGTTCTGATACTGCCACAGTGTTACAAACATGATCGTCGCCATAATTGCCGTGAAAAGAACGGTTTTGTATTTCTTTTCTTTTTTCTGTCTCTGCCGGCGGATACATCGAATGGTTCCGATCATCATCATTACCAGAACAAACAGATACCACAGGGTCCAGAAGATCTGCTCTTTTCGTTCCAGACCGCCGGGAATGAATTCTGCCAGCTGATCGCCCCAGACGAAATTTACCAGGGATGCCAGAATGCCGATAGACAGAATGGATGCTGCCCCATAGACTTTCCGGCTTTCTTCATCATCGAGGTTCTGGAAGAAATACCACAGCGATACAAACGCTGCTGCCACCAGACCGCCTAGAATCAGGCCGCCGCCCACGTTTACGATCTTTGCCGCCCACGCTGCCGCTGCCACACCGATCACCAGAAATCCCGCGATCACGTTTGCGTTCCGGTCCTGTTTTTTCTGCTGCCTTGAAATATCACCTGCGTTCTGCAGCATTTCGGCCACCTCCTTCTGAGTATACTGAATTTCCGGCGCCGCCTCTTCCTTCGCCTTCTCCTGCCGTTCGGAGCGCATCAGTTCCAGCACAGAAATCCCAAGTGCCTGAGCCAGCGGCTCAATCGTCTGGATATCGGGAAAGCCAAGTCCGGTATCACATAGTTAAAGATATTGGTGTCATTTAATCAATTTTGCCGATAAAGCGGTAGAAGATTTCTACCTCCTGTTCCCGGCTTCCGTCCTCACCTTTGACCGCTTCATGGACAACGATTTTTTCAATCAGCGTATTCAAAAGTTCGGCGGTCAGTTCTGTTGGATTGACGCACTCTTTCATCAAGGCAATCCATTTTTCTGCGTCTGCGGCGTTCTGGCTTTCAGTGGCGATAGCGGATTGAAGCTGTTCAATCTTTGTGTCCAGTTCAGCCTGTTCGCTCTGGTACTTCCCGGACAGCATAGAGAAGTTGTATTCTGTGATACGCCCCGCCGCCCAGTCCTCATACATCCGGGCAAACAGGGTATCGACTTCGGCTTTCCGCTTCTCCGCTTTGTTCAACTCTGCGGCTTGCTTCTTTCTTGCGGCGGCCTGTCCCTTGTCATTGGCATTTAACAGCCGCTTCAAAAGCCGTTCTTCATCATGCTGTACCAGCCTCGACCAGTATTGCAGACGGGAGAGGACATAGGCGTAAAGCACATCATAGCGGATATAATGCATGGAGCATTGGCGTGTGCCCTGTCCGTACTTGCTACAATGATAATGGCCGTAAGGCTTGCTGTTCTGCCTGTTCTCCCCATAGGACAGCGACCAGCCGCAATCCGCACATTTTACCAATCCGGAAAAAATCTGCGTCGTACCATCCTTGCACTTTCTGCGGCGGTTTGCTATCTGCTCCTGTACCTGCCGGAAAACCTGTTCGCTGATAATCGGCTCCTGCGTGTTCTCTACCCGCACCCATTCACTTTGGGGCTTGCGTATCCTCCGCTTGTTCTTAAAGGAAATGTTTGTTTCCCGGTAGTGGATGGTATGGCCGATATAGGTTTCGTCTTTCATAATGCTCTTGACCTGGGCTATCGTCCATGCGTAGCTTTTTTCCTCTGGCGCACCCGCATAGATGTTTGCAAAAGTCCCGTCACGCTGGAAATTGATAAATCCCGGTGTGGGAACCTTTTCCATAATCAGTATTCTTGTGATACTGGCCGCCCCTCTGCCATGAATGGCAAGGTCAAAAATCTTCTCCACTATCCAGCGGGTTTCCTCGTCGATTATCAGCTTGTTTTTGATTTCCGGGTGTTTCCTGTACCCGATGGGAGCATAGGCACCGATACGCTGTCCTGTGGCAAACTTCGCTTTGAAAGCGGCCTTTACCTTGCGGCTCGTATCTTTCGCAAACCATTCATTAAACAGGTTTTTGAACGGGACAAAATCGGAAAGCCCTTTCTCTGTGTCCTCATTCTCCGCAACGGCGATGTAGCGCACCCGTTTTTCCGGGAACAGAAATTCCAGATAGTAGTCCATCATCACATGTTCCCGCCCGAAACGGGAAAGGTCTTTCGTGACAATGCAGTTTACTTTTCCGGCTTCCACATCGTCCATCATGCGCTGAAAATCCGGGCGTTCAAAGTTCGTCCCCGACCAGCCATCGTCCACATACTCACCGACTACATGAAGTCCCTGTTCCTTTGCGTACTGTTGCAGGATTGTCCGCTGTGTTTCAATGCTTACGCTGTCACCATAGTTTTCATCGTCCCGGCTTAATCTCATATAAAGCGCCGTGTTGTAAATCGTAGTATTGTAAGGTTGTTTCACCGTTAAAAATCCTCCTTCTTAAAGAAACAACCCACGCTTGCAACGGTGTACAAAGGGAACATAATAAAAAACTTAATAATGGACTGCCAATCTTACACAAAGTACCGCCCAAACGAGACTACGGGCGGTATTTTTGTATCATGGCGGAGAAAGGAGGAACTTCCCACGGGGGCTTGACTGAAAAGTTGAGCCCCTTTTTTCATGCCGTGTGTCCAGCAAAGCTGGACCACACTAGCCGGTGTAAGTCCGGTCACGGTAATCGCCAGTGAGCCGTGTAGCTAAACTCGGTGCGTTGCAGTAATGCAGGGTACTAAGCGAGTGGATAAAGTAACCTCGGTAAGAGGGGCGAGCAATTATGCAGACCGTAACATAAAGTGAATTCTGCCGTATCGTTAGAAAGGTCTCTGAAAAGAGAGCAAAGGGAAGCTGAACCTTGGGCGTATGGGTGAAAGCCATGGAACGTGCGAAGAAACTGGAAAGCAGCACGGAGGAATCCCTCGGTATATAGGAAACGGTATGTATGAAAAGTGTGGTTCGGAACTGGAGAGACCCTACCCATCACCGAAAGGTAAAAAGAAAGCGTATAAGCTTGGCGAAATCGTATTTCTGATGGGAGGGAGTCGGAGAGGAACATAGTACCAATAATGACTGTGCAAGAAAACGCAGTCTATGGGAAGGTTCCTTGCTTCATTCATGTTTGTAGAGAGGGTAAGAGTGAGAGAATGTCATGCAGACTAACAACTCCAAGGAAAAAGTTCGACAACTTCAAAACAAACTATATCTGACAGCCAAGAAATGTGATAGCCGAAGATTTCATGCACTTTACGATAAGGTATATCGTGATGATGTACTTTTTGAAGCATGGAAACGGGTAAAAGCTAACAAGGGTTCCAGTGGTGTAGATGGTATCGGAATCGAAGATATTGAAGAGATGGGAATTGAAAAATACCTGTCAGAAATCAAATCGGAACTGATGGATGGAAAGTATAAACCATCCCCAGTAAAGCGAGTTATGATACCAAAACCAGACGGAAGTGAAAGACCTCTTGGAATACCAACAGTCAAGGACAGAATTGTGCAGATGGCTACCAAGATAGCAATAGAGCCAGTATTCGAAGCTGACTTTAGAGATTGTTCCTATGGATTCCGACCGAAAAGAAGTGCCAGGCAAGCACTGGAAGTGGTAAGGAAAGCGTGTAACAACAAGGGCTATTATGTAGTAGACGCAGATATTGAGAAGTTTTTTGATAACGTAAACCAAGATAAACTGATGAAACTGGCAGAGCAGAGAATATCAGACCGTAGGATATTGAAGCTGATAAGACAATGGTTAGTATCAGGAGTATTATACGGAAATGTACTGACAATTTCCGAACTGGGAACAAGCCAAGGTTCAGTTATATCTCCGTTATTGGCAAACATCTACTTAAATACACTGGACAGACTGTGGGAAAAGTATGGACTTACTCACGGTATTCTTGTAAGGTACGCAGATGATACAGTCATCATCTGCAAGAATAAGAAAAATGCAAATCACGCACTGAACTTATTGCAGTACATCATGGCAAAACTGGATTTAAAGCTACACCCAGTAAAAACAAAGATTGTCAGCATGTGGGACGGAAAAGAGGGATTTGACTTTCTTGGAATGCACCACAGAAGAATGACAACGGAAACAAGCAAAGGACAATTGTATAAAGAAACTTATCAGTACCCGAGCAGGAAAGCCATGAAGAAGATGAAAGCAGAAATCAAAAAGAATGTAAACGGTCGAAGTCTGTTAGTTGCAAAGGAAGAGGATTTAATAAAGAATCTAAATCCGAAAATCATAGGTTGGAAGAATTATTATTCCACCAAAACAAATGAGACATGGATGCAGGAATTAGACTGGTATATTATCTGCACCTTTACAAGATGGTATAACAAGAAACACCAAAGGCGTAAACATATGTCAAGAGTGGGATTTGTTAGAAATAGCATTTACGAAAAAGGATTAAAGAAAATGGCTAGAGCATGACGTAATGCTGTAGAAAGAAGAATGTCGGAAAGCCGTGTGAGGGAGAACCTCATGCACGGTTTGATGAGGGGCGGATGAAATTTTCATCCGCCTACTCTACAAAAAACAGGAGGTAAATGCTTATGGCAGATGATAAAACCACAAAAACGCCGGAACAGCCGGTAACGGATAGCGGGCCGGGCAAGGAAACGCCTCCCGCTCCCCCAAAAGAGCCGGAGAAGGTTTCCGTTTCTCCGGAGCCGGAAAAAAAGACGGAACCGGAGGTAAAGAACCCGCAGGTTTCCGTCTATAACTTCGCTGAAATTATGAAGGAAAAGAAGGTCGAGGAACGGGCGGCAGCTCCCAGCGGGGAAAAGCCTGCCCCGGCAAAAACGGAAAAACCGGAAAAGCAGCCGGAGGCTCCGAAGAAAGCGGAGGAAAAACCCAAAGAGCCGGAACAGCCGAAGCGCCGGGGCCGTCCCCCGAAAGCAGATAAGGACAAGGCCGCAACCCCGAAGCCCAAAGCTCCCGCACAGAAACCGGAAAATGCGGTCAAAAAGGAACCGGAGAAAAAAACGGCGCCAACGGTACAGGCCGCTCCCGCTCCGAAGGAACCCGAAAAACCGAAGGATGCACCACGCCGGGGCAAGGAACAGATCGTCTATATCAAGCTGAACGAGCTTCACGCCTTCAAGAACCATCCCTTTGAGGTTCGGGATGATGAAGAAATGCGGGCCATGGTGTCCAGCGTCAAGGACAAGGGCGTGACCCAGCCCGCTATCGTCCGTCCCCGTGAGGATGGCGGCTATGAGATCGTGTCCGGCCACCGCCGCCAGAAGGCCAGCGAGCTTGCCGGATATGCGGATATGCCCTGTATTGTTCGCAATCTGACGGACGATGAAGCCATCACGCAGATGGTCGAGGACAATCTCAACCAGCGTGAAGAAATCCTCCCCAGTGAGCGGGCCAAAGCCTTGAAAATGCAGCTTGAGGCCATCAAGCACCAGGGCTCCCGCACTTCGGGCCAGATTGACCCGAAGGACGCAGGAAAACGCTCCAACGAAATTGTAGCCGAGCGCAATAAGATGGCCGTCAAACAGGTGCAGCGGTATATCCGGCTCAATGAGCTGGTTCCCGACCTGATGAAGCTGATGGATGAAAAAAAGCTAGGCTTTACTACGGCGGTGGAGCTTTCCTATATCGGCAAGAAGAACCAGAACTATATCGCCGTCGCCATTGATAGCCAGCAGTCCTCGCCTTCACAGGCGCAGGCAAAGCGTATGCGTGAGCTGGACGAAAAGAAGCTGCTCAACGGGGATGTGATCGACGGCATTATGATGGAGGACAAAAAGGAGGTAGACAAAGTGATTTTGACAGGTGCGGAACTGAGCAAATATTTCGGCAAGGAAACTACGCCGAGGGAAATGAAGGACCAGATCATCAAGCTGCTGGACGACTGGAAGGGCCAGCAGAAGGAACACGAAAAACCGGAGAAGAAAACCGAACAGGAAAAGTAAGCCCAAACTTCGGGTCAGCATGGCCCGAGGATTGCGGGGCTCTGCCCCGCGCCCCGAAGCTCTGGAGATATAAATGATTCCCCGTCGCCAGTTATTCCGTAGCATAGCCGGGAAAATCAGTCAAGGGCAGCGCCGCCGCAGGCGGTGCCAGAGGCACCCTTGACGGATTTCTCCCGGTTATGCTTTTTCCCGGTCAAGCGACGGGGATATAAATTCTCCAGAGCCGTTCCCCTTCCCGGGGGAAGGGGCGGAGGGGTTGGGCGATACCTTGCTTTTCCCTAAACCAAAACAGAAATGGAGGCTCAACCAATGAAACGACCTTTAGCATACCTGACCGCCGCATGGAGCGGCGAGCCGGATGTTGATATGGAGCTGGCGGCCCACTACTGCCGTCTTGCTTATGAGGCGGGCTTTTCCCCAATCTGCCCGCTCTTGTATCTGCCGCTGTTTTTGAATGACAGCGTTCCCGAGGAACACAAGGCCGGGATTGATATGCGCCGGGATATGCTGCGGCGCTCCCACACCCTGATCGTCTGCGGCAGCGCTGTGGACGAGGATGTAAAAAATGATATTGCGGTTGCCGGACGGCTGGGCATTGCGGCGACAACGCTGGAAGGGGTGCTTGCCGTGAAGGGACACGGCACCCCGGGCCATGCCGGACATTAAGCTGGGGAGCCTTTTTGACGGGATCGGCGTGTTCCCTCTGGCTGCTTCACGGTGCGGTATCCGTCCGGTATGGGCCAGCGAGATTGAAAAAGCGCCCATCTCCATAACCAAAAGGCACTTTCCCGATATGGCGCATTTGGGAGATATTACGAAGGTGGACGGCGGGAAAATCCCGCCGGTCCATGTGATAACCTTCGGCTCTCCCTGTCAGAACCTTTCTCTGATCGGCAACCGCTCCGGTCTTGCCGGGGCAAAATCAAGCCTGTTCTATCAGGCGTTTCGTATCATACAGGAAATGAGGGATGCTACTGATAACCTATATCCAGCTATCGCTGTTTGGGAAAACGTCATGGGAGCGTTTTCTACAAATGACCGGATGGACTTTAGAGCCGTCCTATCCGCCTTCTCGGACACCGAAGTTCCAATGCCTCCTTCGGGAAGATGGGGAAACGCCGGAATGGTGCGAGGGGGAACGCCTGATGTGTGCTGGCGGCTCATGGACGCCCAGTATTGGGCAGGCTCCCGAAGGCTGGCACGAAGGCAGCGGATTTTCGTCGTGGCGGATTTTGGAGGCAGACGTGCCGCAGACATACTATTTAAGCCCCGTCCAATGCTCCCACTTCCTCCGCCTTGCGGAGAGGGCGGGCGGACCGCCGCCGAAGGAGATCGAACAGCTTCTTTTGAAACAGGGCGGCAGATACCAGTCACCCACCCCTTTCAGTGCTTCCGTATGCGGGGAGCGGCAAAAAGGCAGGAAGAAACGGCCTTCCGAAACAGCTTCGGATTACCAACTGACCCTTTTCCCACTCTTTTAGCCAGTGATGTAACGCCCTTTGCCTTCTGGTATGAGGGCGACCCGAAGGGCGGCTGTATCCGTTTTCTGACGGAAACGGAAAGCGAACGGCTGATGGGGCTGCCAGAGGGCTGGACAAAGTACGGGGCGGACGGCGTGGAGATCCGGCCTCTGCAACGCTACAAGGCACTGGGAAACGCGATTGCCCTCCCTTGCGCCGATTACATTATGGCCGGGATTTATGAGGTGCTGGCTGACCGGGCCGGAAAGGAGGAATGAGCCCATGTTTGAAGCCTATATAACCAATACAGCCCTATACCCCTTAATGGGGATTGAGGTAGGGACAACGGTACATTTCCCCATGACGACACAGGAGTTGCAGGCCGCCCTTGCCAAAATCGGGATAGACGGGAAACGGTACAGCGAAGTGTTCTTTACCAGCTTTGACAGTGATGTGCTGGGGCTCTACGATTATCTCTACGAATGTGAGAACATCGACGAGCTGAACGAGCTGGGCCACGCCCTGCTGGAAGTACGGGATAAGGGCGGACTGGAAACCTTTGAAGCCGCTCTTGTCTTGGGAAACCACACAAGGAGCGTGAAGGATTTGATAAACCTGACGCAGAACCTTGACCTTTACCGCTTTTACCCGGATATTTCCGATGATGAAGGGCTGGGCCGTCTTTACGCCGACGAGCTTGGGACTATCGACATACCGGAGCACATTCAGAACTACTTCGATTATGAGGCATACGGGCGGGATGTGCGTATCAACGAGGGCGGCGTATTCGCTCCCGGTGGGTATGTGTCGGCAGTCCCGGAGGGCTTCAAGGAGTATTACCACGGGCCGCAGGACATTCCGCCGGAACACCGGATATTTGCCTATCCTGAAAAGGCCGAGCCTGTCCACTCCATTCTCGCTACACTCAAACGGTTTCAAGAAGCCCCACCCGCTCCGAAAAAGGACAAGACGGAGACTTCCCATGAAGAACGGTAAGACTTCGGGCCAGCATGGCCCGAAGCATGAAGGAGGTGCATACCATCAACTATTATCCTATCAATGAAGGGGCCGCCCGCCGGGCAAAAGAAATGAACAGCTTTTCCGACTACAAGGAAGGGAGCGCAACGGCGGAATACCGGGCAATGGTGGACAAGGCCGCCGCCATAGCGGAACAGCAGAAATCCCGGGTGGACCCCATGTACCATGAGAAGATCGACCATCTGTTAGACACCTACGCCCGCAAGCTGGCCGAAAACATGAACCAGGGCTTTGCCATTGACGCAAGGGTTCCCTCTGTGATGATCGCCGGACCTGCCAATTTCCCGGTGGGAAAGAAGGAAAAACAGAACCGGGCGCGGGACAGCAACATGGAGGAATGGCGGCATATTCAAGGGCTGCTGGATAAGATACGCAGCACCGGCATGGGCGGGATCAGCGCCGATGACCCGGCAGCGATTGAAAAGCTCCAGAAGAAGCTGGACGGGCTGGAACGCTCCCAGCTCATTATGAAGGAGGTCAACGCCTATTACCGCAAGCATGGCAAGCTGGACGGCTGTGCGCTGCTGTCGCTGGACCAGATTGAAAAGCTGAAAGCAAGCATGTCGTCAAGTTGGCGAAGCGACCCGAGGCCCTTTGAAAGCTACCAGCTAACCAACAACAATGCGGAGATCCGCCGGGTAAAGGCCCGTATCGAACAGCTTTCCAAACAGGCACAGCAGGAATTTTCCGGCTGGGAGTTCGATGGGGGTCGTGTGGAAATGAACCGGGAGGACAACCGCTTGCAGGTGTTCTTTGACGGAAAGCCTGACGCGGACACCCGGGCCGAGCTGAAAAGCAGCGGCTTTCGTTGGGCTCCCAGCGTGGGCGCATGGCAGAGGCAGCTCACAGACAACGCCATCCGGGCGGCTGACCGTCTGGAATGTATCAAGCCGCTGTCCGGCGAAAAGCCCTCCCGGCTTCAAAAGAAGCCCTCTATCTTGCAGACCATGCGGGAACAGGGCGAAAAAGTCCAGACGGAGCCGGAAAAGAAAGCTCCGTCCGGCAGAGATGCCGAGCGGTAAGCCTCGGGCCACATTGGCCCGAGGTTTTCTGTTCCCCGAGATTGTACGGGGGCCTCCCGGATAGCGGGAACCCCGACGGAAAGGAGGTTTTATGCAGGAAGAAGTAAACCAAAAAACGGTTGCCCTTTCAATCAGGACAACGAAGCTCACGGGAAAAGTGCTGGCTGCCGCTCTTGGGAAGGTAGCGCGGGCGCTGCAAAAGCACCACCGGAAGGCGCTGACCCCGCAGGGACGCCAGAGTGTAAAAAAGCTGATGAACCACTATGGCGGCAAAAGCGCCATGCCCTATGTGGGAGCCCCAAAGGATTTTGACCGGATCGCAAAGGAGTTCCATGTGGACTACGCTTTCCATAAAGTGAGCCCCGGTCATTACCTGCTGTTCTTCAAAGCCAATCAGGCGGACGCTATCACGGCGGCCTTCCAGAAGTACAGCGCAAAGGTGCTGAACAAAGAGCAGGACAAGGCTTCCATCCTCGGCCAGCTTCGGAAATTCACGGAGCAGATCAGGACGCAGGCAAAGGAAAAGCAGCGAACCAGAGAGGCGGTGAAGGACGGACGTTGAGTGACAAGATTAGAAAATATGTGCTCCCAAACCTGCCGTACCTCTTTGTGTTCTGGTTCTTCTCCAAAATCGGGACGGCATACCGGATCGCCCCCGGCACAGACTTCGGGACAAAGCTCATGGGGATGCTCGATACCTTCCCCAAAGCCTTTGAAACCTACTGGCCGGGGCTGGGAGGTATTGACCTGCTGGTGGGCCTTGCCGGTGCGGCTGGGGTGTATCTGCTGATACAGTCAAAGATCAGGCAGGCGAAAAAATTCCGGCGGGATGCAGAGTACGGCACTGCCCGCTTTGGAACAAAGGAGGATATAAAGCCGTTTGTAGACCCTAAATTTCAGAACAATGTCATTCTGACCGGGACGGAGTTCCTTACCATGAACACCCGTCCGAAGATACCCGCCAATGCCCGGAACCTAAACGCCTGTGTCATCGGATCGTCCGGCTCGGGAAAGACAAGGTTCTGGTTGACCCCGCAGCTCCTTCAAGCCCATTCCTCGTATGTGGTGGTAGACCCGAAGGGCGGCACTCTCGACCAGTGCGGGCGGTTTCTGCAACGGGAGAAATACAGGGTGCGGGTGTTCAACAGTATCGACTTTTCAAAATCCATGCACTACAATCCGCTGGCCTATATCAAGACGGAAAGCGATGTTTTGAAATTTGTTACCGCCCTGATTGCCAACACCAAAGGCGACGGCAAGGAGGGCGACGAGTTCTGGACAAAAGCAGAAACCCTCTTGTACTGTGCCCTTGTGGCCTACATCGTCTTTGAGGGGCCGGAGGAAGAACGCAACATGAATACGCTGGTGGAAATGATAAACAGCATGGAAGTCCGGGAGGATGACGAAACCTTCAAAAACGCGGTGGACTATATGTTTGACGGGCTGGAACGCCGCAGCCCCCAGCACTTCGCCGTGAGGCAGTATAAGAAATACAAGCTCGCCAGCGGCAAGACAGCCAAAAGCATCTTGATTTCCTGCGGTGCAAGACTGGCTCCCTTTGATATTCCCCAGCTTCGGGAGATCATGTCTTATGACGAGCTGGAGCTTGATAAGCTGGGGGACGAAAAATCGGCGCTGTTCTTCCTTATCAGCGACACGGACACCACCTACAACTTTTTGGTTGCCCTTGCTTTCTCGCAGATGTTCAACCTTCTGTGTGAACGTGCTGACAACACCTATGGCGGGCGTCTGCCCTACCATGTGCGGGTGCTGTGGGACGAGGCTGCCAACACCGGGCAGGTGCCGGGGCTGGAAAAAATTGTGGCCGTCATCCGCTCCCGGGAGATTAGCCTGACGCTCTTTTATCAGGCTATGAGCCAGTGCAAGGCATTGTACAAAGACCATTCCGAAACCATCATGGGCAACATGGACAGTATCGTATTCCTCGGAGGCCGGGAGGCTTCCACCCTAAAGGATATTTCGGAAAACTGGCTGGGCAAGGCCACCATCTCTATGCAGACCGAGGGCCGAAGCCGTGGACAGTCTGAAAGTTACAGCCAGAATATGCAGCGGCTTGGCCGGGAGCTGATGACCACCAGCGAGATCACCACCATGCCCGGGGATAAATGTATCTTGCAGCTTCGGGGGCTCCCGCCCTTCCTGTCCCCGAAGTATGACTTGAAAAAGCACCCGAATTACAAGTACACAGCCGAATTTGATAAAAAGAAAAACGCCTTCCGCTTGGAAAGCCTGTTCCGCCACCGGCCATTGAGACTAAAGCCGGAGGACGAATACACGGTGTACGAAGTGGATGGCTCCGACACAGACGAAGAAGCTGACCTATTGAACTTCGATGATCTGGACAGCGACGAGTTCGTGTAACTTCGGGCCATGATGACCCGAAGCGCCGCCGATGTGGGCGGCTTTTTTTGTACCCAAAACCATCAAACAAACAAAATGGAGGAACGTATATGGAATTTTTCAATCAGGCAATCGACATTCTTAAAATTCTGGTTATGGCTCTTGGTGCCGGTCTGGCGGTATGGGGCGTCATCAACCTTCTGGAAGGTTACGGGTCGGACAACCCTGCGGCAAAATCACAGGGCATTAAGCAGCTCATGGCTGGCGGCGGTGTCGTTCTGATCGGTCTTCAGCTTATCCCTCTGCTGTCCGGCCTGTTCAGCTAAGTGTCACCCGTTGTCCCTTTTCCAGAAAAGGAGCTGATGTATGGACTTTATCATCGACGCAATCGTTGAATGGCTGAAAGGTCTGCTCGTCGATGGTATCATGGGAAATCTGGATGGCCTTTTCGATAACGTCAATCAGAGCGTTGGCGAGATCGCCACACAGGTAGGCACGACCCCGGCGGACTGGAACGCCGGGGTCTTTTCCATGATACGACAGATCTCTGAAACTGCCATCCTGCCAATCGCCGGGGTCATCCTCACTTTTGTAATGACTTATGAGCTGATACAGATGCTCATAGAACGCAACAACCTCCATGAAGTTGACACATGGATGTTTTTTAAGTGGGTGTTCAAAACCTTTGTGGCTGTGATGATCCTGACGAACACCTTCAATATCGTGCTGGCGGTCTTTGATGTGAGCCAGCATGTGATACAGCAGTCAGCGGGCATTATCCAGAACGGGACAGAAATCACGCCGGATGTGCTGGACAGTCTGCGGACAGAGCTTGAGGCGATGGAGTTAGGCCCTCTGTTCGGACTCTGGCTCCAGTCCTTCCTGATCCAGCTTACCATGATTGCCTTAAACATCGTGATTTTCGTCATCGTATATGGCCGTATGATTGAAATTTATTTACTCACAAGTTTAGCGCCTATCCCGTTTGCCACAGTCCCCAACAGGGAAACCGGACACATGGGGCAGAACTATTTCCGCTCCCTCTTTGCGGTGGGCTTTCAAGGTCTATTGATCTTAGTCTGTGTTGCCATCTATGCGGTGCTGATCCAGAGTATCGCCGCCGACGGCGACCCCATCGGGGCAATCTGGGGCTGTGTGGGATATACGGTGCTGCTGTGTTTTACCTTATTCAAAACAGGCAGTCTTGCAAAATCCATCTTCGGCTGCCATTAAAAGACTTCGGGCCATGCTGACCCGAAGAGGAAAGGAGGCGGTATGCCTCGGCGTTACAAACAGGGTGCGGACGGACAGCCGCACCCGGCTTTCTACGGAAAGCTCCCCGAAGAATTTTCTAAAGCAGACACCATGCGCTTTATGGTGGAAACCGATCTGAAACTGTCCGGGTGCGTATCGGCGGACACGCTGGCGGCACTCCGGGCGGAAGGCTATGACTACAAGGACGGGAACCTTGTTCCCGCCGGAAAGGAGGAAACCATGCAGGAAAAGGTTGCAAACACCACCCCGGCCGCACCGTTGAAGCTGGATGTAAGCGTGCGGGTCATCGAACCTGTGAAAAATCTGATGGGCTTTGCCAGCGTGAAATTCAATGACTGTTTTGTGGTGGAAAATCTGAAAATCGTACAGGGCAGCAAGGGGCTCTTTCTTGGGATGCCCAGCCAGCCAGACGGCAAAGGCGGCTACCGGGATATGGCCTACCCTGTCACAAAGGAGTTCCGGGAACAGCTCAACACCGCTGTTCTGCAAGCCTATGAGGCAAAGCTGGAACAGATGGCGGAGCGCGGCTCTGTGGGGCGTGCGTCCATTAGCGACCAACTCAAAGCCGGAAAAGCGGCTGCCGAACAGGCAAAGGCAGAACGGCCTCCGAAGGAAAAGCCCAGCCGCAGCGCAGAGCGTTGACCTCGGGCCATGCTGGCCCGAAGCAGAAAGGAGGCGGGAACCATGCCACGCAAACGGACGGGCTATGACGCGGCCTGCTATTACGACGGAAAACTGCTGGGCCGCTGTACCAAAGCGGACAGCGACGCCTATACCCTGTTGATGAACGCCTGCGGCGGGGAGGCCGCCCGGGTCCTGCGGGAATATGCCTATTTTTCCCCGGAACTGAAAGCCATCTTAGAAAAGGCGGCGCTCATGCAGGCGGACCGGAGCCGGACGGGCGGAATGTTCCATGCGCCGAAAAGTTCCCCGTGGGGCGAGGTGCAGAGCTGTGAAACCCTCTGTCCGGGGGTGTTTCTGGTATCTACCGCCAGCCACGGCGGAACGATGGTGGCAAATGAGGTAGCCGCCGTCCTCTCCCCAGCGGCGAAAAAGTGCGGCTTCAAGGATAAGGGCTATATCTGCTATGAGGAGGACGCACAGGAAAGTGTGGTGCTCCGGGAGCTGCTGGACAAAAAACTGTGGAACATCCCTGACCGCATTAAGGACAAAGGACAGTTTGAAGAAAAGCTCAATCAGTCCATCCGGCAGTATAATCCCGAATACTGGCGGGCAAGGCAGAGCGGACGAGAAGCCGTCGAAGCTGCCCGCAGCACAGCCCCGGCCAAAGAAGCCGCAAGATAACCTCGGGCCATGCTGGCCCGAAGCAGTAAAGGAGGTGTACCAAAATGGCCTATGTGCCAGTACCAAAAGACCTTTCCAAAATCAAGACAAAGCTGGCCTTCAACCTAACGAAGCGCCAGCTTGTTTGTTTTTCCAGCGCGGCGGCGGTGGGCCTCCCGGCTTACCTGTTTTCCCGTGGCAGTATCGGGAACAGTGCCGCCATGTTCCTGATGATCGGCCTCATGCTCCCGTTCTTCTTTCTGGCTATGTATGAACGAGACGGTCTGCCGCTGGAAAAAGTGCTGAAAAACATCATCCGCACCCGGTTCCTCTATCCCCGTGTGCGGCCTTACAAAACCGAAAACTTCTATGCGCTGCTTAGCGCCAGAAAGGAGGCGCAGCCGATTGCAAAACAGCAGAAGGGCCGGAAAGCCCGCAGGCAGAAAGCCTGAAAAGCAGGGCCTTCTCGGCCTGTTCACAAAGGGAAAGAACATTCCCACCACCGCCCAGCAGACCCTCCCTTACCGGGAAATGTACCGGGACGGGGTGTGCCGGGTAGTGGACCGCTATTACACCAAGACCATTGAATACGAGGACATCAACTACCAGCTCGCACAGTCCGAAGATCAGGCGGCCATCTTTGACGGATGGAGCGCCTGCCTCAACTACTTTGATAGCAGCCTTCCGTTCCAGCTTTCCTTCCTCAACCACCGGAGCCGCCCGGGCAGCCGGTACAGCGTGAACATCCCCATGCAGGACGATGATTACAACAGCGTCCGGTGTGAGTATGTGGAAATGCTGGAAAACCAGATCGCCAAAAGCAACAACGGCATTGTTCGCACAAAGCTCCTGACCTTCGGTGTGAACGTGGACGACCTTTCCACCGCCAGGGCAAGGCTGGAACGTGTAGAGGCGGACATTTGCGGGAACTTCAAAAAGCTGGGCGTCAAGTGCCGCTCCCTTTCGGGGCTGGAACGGCTGGAGCTTCTTCACGGGCAGCTCCACCCCGGCAGCGGCTCCCCCTTCCGGTTTTCATGGGATATGATCCCCAAAACCGGGCTTTCCACCAAAGACTTTATCGCCCCGGACAGTTTCGATTTTCGTTTCAGCCGTCTGTTCCGGGTGGGGACGACTTGGGGCGCTGCCTCCTACTTGCAGATTTTGGCCTCAGAACTCTCGGACAAGTTGCTGGCGGAGCTTTTGGAAATGGATGCGGAAATGACCATCACTCTCCATATCCAAACCGTCGATCAGGCCGCCGCCGTAAAATCCATCAAGGCCAAAGTCTCCGACATTGACAAGATGAAGGTGGAGGAACAAAAGAAGGCAGCCCGGTCAGGGTACGACATGGACATACTTCCGCCCGACCTTGTAACGTACAGCAACGACGCAAAGACCCTTCTGGAAGATTTACAGAGCCGGAATGAAAGAATGTTCCTGCTGACCTTCCTTGTGGTAAACATGGCCCCGACCCGCCGGGAGCTGGACAATGACCTGTTCACGGTGTCGGGTATCGTCCAGAAATACAACTGCACCTTGAAGCGGCTGGACTTCCAGCAGGAGGACGGTTTTCTTTCCAGCCTTCCGCTGGGTCATAACGGCATTGAGATCAAGCGTGGCATGACGACCAGCTCCACGGCCATTTTCGTTCCCTTTATGACGCAGGAGCTCCGCATGGATGGCGAAGCCGTCTATTACGGGCTCAACGCACTTTCCCATAACGTCATCATGGCAAACAGGAAAAAGCTCAAAAACCCCAACGGCCTGTTCCTCGGCGTGCCGGGCTCCGGCAAATCCTTTGCCGCAAAGCGGGAGCTTGTGAACGTGTTCCTTGCCACCCGTGACCGGATCATTGTGGTTGACCCGATGGGCGAATATTCGCCCCTTATCAAGCGGCTGGGCGGACAGGTCATCGAGATCGCCCCGGACAGCCCCCACCACATCAACCCGATGGACATTGACCTGAGCTTTGACGAGGAAAACCCGATGGCGCTGAAAGCCGACTTTATCCTGTCGCTGATGGAGCTGATCGTCGGCGGCAAGGATGGCTTGCAGCCGGTGGAGCGGACCGTCATTGATCGCTGTGTACGCCAGATGTACCGGGAACACTTGCAAAACCCGGAAACAAGCAAAATGCCGACCCTCCAAACCCTGTATGACCTGCTCTGTTCCCAGCCGGAGGGCGAGGCGGTACGGCTGGCAACTGCCCTTGAAATCTATGTGTCGGGTTCCCTTAACGTGTTCAACCATGAAACCAATGTGGACTTAAACCGCCGTCTGGTATGCCTTGACTTAAAAAAGCTGGGGGCCGGGCTTCGGACGATTGCCATGCTCATTATGCAGGACTTGGTAAACTCGCAGGTGTCCATGAATTTCCTGCGCGGTATCGCTACATGGTGCTACTTCGACGAATTTCATGTGCTGCTCCGTGACCGTCTGACGGCAAGCTATTGTGTGGCGATCTGGAAAATGCTGCGAAAAAAGGGGTGCGTTCCCAGTGCTTTAACGCAGAACGTAAAGGATTTTCTGGCAAGCCCGGAGATTGAGAACATCTTTGAAAACTCGGACTTCCTTGTGCTGCTCTCGCAGGCACAGGGGGACCGGCAGATTTTAGCCAAACAGCTTGGGATCAGCCCCCACCAGCTTTCCTATGTGACCCATACCAATTCCGGCGAAGGGCTGCTGTTCTTCGGGAACACCACCATCCCGTTTGTTGACCGCTTCCCGCAGAACACAGAGCTGTACGCCATTATGACCACCCGCCCGGAGGACAAAAAACAGGAAATGAACCGGGCATAACGCACTTCGGGCCATGATGGCCCGAGGTTTGGAAAGGAGGGATACATCATCGGAAAGAAACCGGACAAACAGAATTTTCAAAGGCCGGGGCCGACGGAGGATACCGGGGGCAATCGCCCCGGACCGGCTGAACGGGAAGGGCCTTCCCCCGCACCATCCCGACGCCTGCGGTTTGAGGACGAGGATACCGGGCAGGACAGTCCTTCGGGCCACGATGGCCCGAAGTCCAAAAGCGGCAAGTTTCAAGAGGACAGCCGGAAAAGCCGTCCCTCTGACCGCATGAGGCAGGAGGATGAAACGGGCGGGCCGCAGGATACCGGCAAGGCACAGGAGCCGGAGGGCTCCGCCGAGAAGGCCGGGAGCAAAAAGGACAAGTACCAGAAAGCACAGGCAAAAGCGGAACACGCCGGGGGAAAGCTGGGAAAGGCCCGGGAGAAACTGGACAAGACCGAGGCAAAACGGGCAGCGAAGAAGCCGCCGGGGCTTGCAAAAAAGGCAGTCCGGGGAGCCCGTACAGAAGCATGGTTCTATGTCCACAACAAGATACACGAGGTCGAGCATGAAAATGTGGGTGTGGAAGGAGCCCATAAATCCGAGCTGGCCGCAGAGGCCGGGACCCGGAAACTGACCCGCTATGCCAAACGCCGCTGGCAGGAACACCCGGCCCGGAAGGTGGCAAAGTGGGAACGGAAGGACATAAAAGCCCGGGCCAATGTGGATTTTCAGAAGATGGCCTCCGAGCACCCGGAGCTTACCAGCAATCCGCTTTCCCGTGTGCAGCAGAAATGGAAACTGAAACGCCGGTATTCCAAAGAGGCAAAGGCGGCTGCAAAACAGGGTGCAAAGGCCGCAAAGAAAACCGCTGCCGCTTCGGGAACTGCGACCCGTCGGGCGGCGCAGTTTGTGACCCGTCATCCCGTGGCGGTGCTGGTCCTGCTCCTGCTGTTGCTGCTCTGTTTTCTTGTGTCGGCGGTAAGCTCCATCTTTCCCACGCTTGGCAGCGGCCTTGCCAATGCGTTATCCGGCACCTCCTACGCCTCGGAGGATACGAACCTGCTGGGGGTGGACGAGGACTACACAGCGTTGGAAAACGAGCTGGCGCAGACGGTGGCAAACATCGAAAGCACCCATCCCGGCTATGACGAGTACCGCTATTCCGTGGACGAGATCGGCCATAACCCCTATGAGCTGGCGTCCTATCTCTCGGCAAAGTACCATGTCTATTTCCGGGAACAGGTGCAGGACGAACTGCGAGAAATCTTTGAGGCACAGTATGAGCTGACCTTGACGGAGGAAGTCGAGATACGCTACCGCACCGAAACCAGCACCGACCCGGAGACAGGGGAAACCACCACTGAGGAAGTCCCCTATGAGTATTACATTCTCAATGTGACCCTCACAAACAAGACGCTGCCCGCCGTGATCCTGCCGAGGCTTAACGAACAGCAGCGGGAAATCTACACCGTTATGCAGCAGCTCAAAGGCAACAAACCCTATCTGTGGGAAGGGATTTACAACGGCGGCGAAGATACCGGCCCCAGCTATGAGATACCCGGCGAGGCGCTGGATGACCCGGCTTTTGCGGCGCTCATGGAAGAAGCCACAAAGTACATCGGCTGGCCCTATGTGTGGGGCGGCTCCAGCCCGTCCACCTCCTTTGACTGTTCGGGCTTTGTCTGCTGGGTGTACACGGCCAGCGGCGTCCACAACCTGCCCCGTACCACGGCGCAGGGCATTTATAACCAGTGCGCTATCATTTCCCCCTCCGAGGCAAAGCCCGGCGACATTATCTTTTTCACGGGAACCTATGACAGCCCCGGCCCTGTGTCCCATGTGGGGATTTATGTGGGCGACGGGATGATGCTTCATTGTGGTTCGCCCATCCAATACGCAAACATCAATTCAAGCTACTGGCAGACACATTTCTATGCCTTCGGGCGTTTGTGAGCCAGAGGAAAGGAGTCCTTGCATGAACAAGATCGACAAGCTCGATAAGGAACTGGAAAAAGCCCGGGAGAAGGCTGCCGAGTGGCAGGCCAAAATCCGGGAGCTGGAAAAGCAGAAACAGGAGGAAGAAAACAGCCAGATCGTGCAGGCGGTGCGCTCCCTCAAATTGACGCCCGCCCAGCTTATGGCTTTTCTGAATGACCCCAAAAACAACCTTACCGCTTCGGGCCATACTGACCCGAAGCCGGAGGCACCCGAAAAGGAGGACACGGCCCATGAAGAAAACTAAATTTCGCAGGCTGGCGGCGATGGCTGCCAGCCTTTTGTGTTGCCTGATCTTTACAGTCCCGGCTTATGCACAGAGCAGCGAGCCGCAGCCGGAGACAGCTCCCTCCCCGGCAGAAACCGAAGCAGAGCCGGAAACCCAGAACCCCTTTACCCCGGACGGGACGGGAACCGTGGTGGACAACGCCACCGACGAGGATGGAAAGGAGTTCTACACCATCACCACAGCAGACGAGAGCGTGTTTTATCTGGTGATCGACAAACAGAAAACCAGCGAGAACGTCTATTTCCTCAATACCGTTACCACAGACGACCTTCTGCCTCTTGCTGAACAGGGTAAGGAACCGCCCAAAGAAGTGACCCCTGAGCCAGAGCCAAAGCCCACCGAATCGGTGGAGGAAGTACCGGAACCCAAGCCGGAGAAAAAGGACAGTCCCCTTCTCTCTCTGCTCCTGATCGGTGCGGTGGTGCTGGCCGGCGGTGGAATTGGTTACTATTTCAAGATTTACAAGCCGAAGCATGAAGCCCCGGATTTGGAAGATGATTACTGCGAATATGAGGACGGGGAGCTGGAGGAGATCGCAGAGGAACCCGAGGACGAAGATACCCCGCCATGGGAGGAAGATACGGAGGAATGAGAATGAATTTTACAAGCAGCCCTTTTGAACGAATGATGAAGGAAGTACCGCACCCCGGCTGGGACAATGACGACCCTTGTAAGGGATGCCGTTATTACAAGGAGTGCAAAGGAAAGAAAAAACAGTGCCGGAAGAAGTTCCGGGCGCTGATCGTGGAGCCCCGCCCTTCGGGCCATCGTGGCCCGAAGTCATAAATGGACGCCCGGGAGCTGACCCGTGACGAGAAGAAGAAAATCCGCACTCTGGTCACGGGGATGTGCGCCAACTATGACCGGGAAAGCGGCCTGTGCCTTCCTCTTGACTGTGCCTGCTATATGCTGCACAAGTGCTGGACAGGGGCGTACTGCCGTTACTTCCGTGAGGCTGTCCTGCCCCTTAACCCGGAGCTTCAAGCGGCGCTGACAACGGAAGGAATCTCCCCGGAACTGCGGGCCTGTGCGGTCTGCGGAAAGGCATTTTTGCCCGAGGGGCGTCAAGCCTACTGCTCCGACGCCTGCAAGGCCGAAGGGAACCGACGGAAAAGCCGGGAACGCATGAGGAAGATGCGGGAGAAAAGGCCGGGCGGCTGTTACGATTTGCCGCCTCCAAAGGCTTGACATTCCGGGCTTTTTTGAGGGTGTTTCCGGGGTGGGAATATCTTATTACATTCCTCCCCGGTCTGCCCTCTTATTTCGTAACATCCAGCACTTCGGGTCATGTTGGCCCGAGGCACAGAAAGGAGGAATCTCTTGGAGACAGTACAAGGATATGTAATTTTGAAAGCTGCCACCTTTGAAACCGGACACGGCTTTGCGCTGGGGCATAATCCGGGAGCGCCGAGCCCCTTTGTGACCTGGCAGTTTACCGAGGGGGAAAACGGCCATCGGGATTACTACTGGGGCCGCTATGGAACCAGTCAGGCGTGGGCGCAGAGGGACTTTGACCGCCGGGTGGACGACTATCAGCAGTTTTACCATGCGGCGGTCAAGCATACCGAGCTGGGACCGGAGGGCGTTTACCGCTATTATTCCACCCAGCGGCCCGTGGACATAGGAACTTACCCGAAGCCGCCGGATAACCAGCCTCTTTCCATCGTCAACTACGATGATGACAGGCGGCGTCCTGTGGCAGACGGCAGGCTGATGGCATGGGGCGAACTGACCTACGCAAAGCCGCTGACCGAAAAGCAGATGGAGGATTATGAGCTGAAACCAGCACCGGGCAATCCTGACCGGGTGCGCCCATCCATTACCGCCCGGCTCAAAGAAGGAACCAGAGGGCAGGAACCCCCGAAGGAGCCCGGCCAGAAGCGGAGCCATAAAAACCATGAGGAACGATAAAGGAGGATCGCCATGCACGAAAAAGACAACTATCTGAAAACCGCCGAGCTCTCCACAGAGCAGAACTGCAACATGATCGACGGCGTACCCAACAACACGCCCATCCCACCCACGCCCCCGGAGCTGGACGCAAAACCGCTTGATAAGGTAAAGGAACCCAAAGAGTGCCGGAAAGGCCGGGAGCTGGAACGCTGATGGAGAACCGCAAGCGGAATGTCCATCTGCACGTCATGGTAACGCCGGACGAGCTGGCAGCCATCCATGAACGGATGGCTGAGGTGGGCATTTCCAACGCCGGGGCTTATGTACGGAAAATGGCTCTGAATGGGTATATCCTGCACATCGACCTTGCGCCCGTAAAAGAGCTGATCTCTCTGCAACGGCGCTGTTCTAACAATCTCAATCAGGTTGCCATACACGCACATACCTATGGCGTGTACCCGGAGGAAATCGACGGATTGAAGCGGGACTATGAAAAGCTGTGGGGCGAGGTGTCAAAGGTGCTGCGGGAGCTCTCCGAGCTGGTGGCAAAGTAAGACGAGGGCGGCAGGCTTCCGTTGCGGGGCTTGCCGCCCTGCTCTTTTTTTACCACTTCGGGCCAGTATGACCCGAAGGTTTGGGACAGGATTTACTAATCTTTCGCAACATTTATGTCCCCGGGCAGGCATGATAAAATAGAGGTAGGAAGGATAGATAAAGGAGGTTTTGAAGATGAAAATACTGCTGAAAATATTGGTTGCTCCCTTTGCTTTAGCGTTGTCCCTTTTGGCGGCTCTGCTGGTGTTCCTGTTTGATATTTGTGCCGTCCTGCTGACGATTGCCTCTGTGATCCTGGCGGTGCTGGGTGTCGCTCTCTTTTTCACGCCGACGCCCATAGGCGGGATTGTATTTCTGTTTCTTGCCTTCATTCTTTCGCCGTATGGACTGCAAGCGGCGGCGGGCTCCCTTCTTTGGGCGCTGGACGGAGGCAAATCCGCTCTGTACCGGTTTCTGGCAAGTTAAGCAGCCTCGGGCCATACTGGCCCGAAGTCGGGGCGGTCTGAATGGGCCGCCCCTTTCTCATGGAAAGGAGGAATGATTTTTGGCTACCACAACTTTGTTACAGCGCCATGCGGGCGAAGGCGAAACGATTGCTGAGGCTATCCGGGATTGTCTGGACTATGGCAAGGACCCGGAGAAAACAGAAAGCGGAAAGTATATCTCCGCTTATGAATGTGATCCGGCCACCGTGGCGGACGAGTTCCTTTTGGCAAAGGCCAGCTATGCCGCTATGACGGGCCGGGAACAGAAGAAAGAAAATAATGTGCTGTGCTATCAGATACGACAATCCTTCTATCCGGGCGAGATCACCCCGAAGGAGGCGAACCGTATCGGCTATGAGCTGGCTATGCGCTGGACAAAGGGGCGGCACGCTTTTATCGTTACCACGCACACCGATAAGCAGCACATCCATTGTCACATTTATTACAACTCCACCACCCTTGACTGCACCCGGAAATTCCGAAATTTTTGGGGCTCCAGCTTCGCCCTTCGGCGGCTCTCTGACAGGCTGTGCCTTGAAAACGGGCTGTCCATCGTGGAGAACCCGAAGCCCCGGAGCAAGAGCAAGTATCGGAACTATGGGGAGTGGCAGAAAGACCGGAAAGGGCCGCTTTCCTATCAGGACCGACTGCGCCTTGCTATTGATACTGCGCTGGCGGAACGCCCCGCTGATCTGGACGAATTTCTCAATTTGATGAAGCGGGCCGGGTATGAGGTCAAGACGGTTCGGGGCGGCGGTATCAGCTTCCGGCTGACCGGGCAGGGACAGGAACGCTTCACCCGTCTGCGTGCCTCCACGCTGGGGGACGGCTACGACTTGCAAGATGTTCTGTCCGCCATTGAGGGCAAAGAAAAACGCCCCGGGCGCTCGGAGCGGAAAATCAGTCTGGCGGTGGATATTCAAGCAAAGCTGGCTGCCGGTAAGGGGCCGGGATATGAACGCTGGGCGAAGGTATTTAACATTAAGCAGATGGCCGCCGCTCTTGCCTATATACAGGACAATAACCTGACCGATTATGAGCAGTTGGCGAAGAAAGCCACCGAGGCGGCAGACCGTTTCCATGTTATTTCCGAACAGGTCAAGCAGACGGAACAGGCCATGAAAACCAATGCCGGGCTAAAGGCCGCAACGGTTCAGTATGCCAAAACCCGCCCAGTCTTTGAGCAGTATAAGGCGACGAAGTACAGCCGGAAATTCCTTGCGGAGCATGAGGCCGACCTTGAACTGTACCGGGCTGCACAAGCGGAAATGCGCTCTCTGCTGGGCGGGGCGAAGCTCCCTAAAATGGATGTGCTGAAGGAGGAAGGCCGCAAGCTCACAGCAAAGAAAAAACAGCTCTATGGAGAATACCAGAAGGCACGACGGGATATGCAGGAGCTCGTCACGATCAAGGCGAACATTGACACTCTGATGGGCTACACCGAGCCGGGAAGAAAGCAGGAAAAGGAGCGTTAAGGTTATGAAAATAAGGAGCAAAGCGACGCTGACACTTCGGGCCATGTTGGCCCGAAGATACGGGTTTGGGGCGAGCCCCAACAAGCCGCCTTTGTGCCACTTGTGGCCACAGAGGCATTGCTTGCCATTTAGCGGCACCCCCGGAAAGTCCCCAAAAACAAGAAAAACGAAGGCCCTTTTTACTTGACCTCCGTTTCTCTGGCTTTTTGTAGTCCCTCTGCTGTGGCCTCCATGACCGTCAATTCCTTTTCGTCCATTGTATTGAGCAGCCTGTCAATATGTTGGCGGCAGTCGCTTTCGCCGTTCTGCCTGTCAGGATAAAAGAACTGGTCTACGGAAATATCCAACAGGGTGACGATTTGGTAAAAGGTGTTCAGGCTTGGATGCTGGCCCCGGTTCTCAAAATACATGATGGAACGAGGGGTACGGTCTACGAGCTGTGCAAGGTATTCCTGTGTCCAGCCTTTCGCCTCTCTCTTGCGCTTGATCTCCCGGCCTAATGCGTGGAAGTCAAGCCGTCTGGTGTCTTGGTACATTCTCATATCACCCCTATATTATTTTACATTTCGGGTTTGACTATGAGAACGAAACACAATTTTATGTTTTGGTAGTATTTTATTGCCCGTCGGCAAGGTTGCCGATGTTACACGGACAAGGTATAATAACAGAAAGAAAATTTGAAAACTACACTTTAATCACAAAAATCTATGATACGCTATCTTTGGAGGTGTTATTATGCAAAGGATTTTAGTCGTTGAGGACGATTTTGATATTCAAGAACTTTTACAGAATTTTTTGCAAGAAGCAGGATATGAAGTGGCTACTGCAAATGATGGCATCGAGGCACTATCTTTGTTTTCGGGGCAACGATATGACTTGATTATATTGGACATTTTGCTTCCCAAAATTGACGGTTATGGTGTCTGTGAGTTGATACGAAAGCAATCGGATGTTCCCATTATTATGCTGACTGCATTGAGCGGTGAGGAAGATCAAATCAGGGGATTGGATTTGCAGGTGGATGACTATATTACAAAGCCTTTTTCTATGCCAATCTTACTTCGCAAAATTGCAGCTGTACTTCGGCGTAGCAAGCGGGGAGAAGATGAAAAGCCTCAAATCATCACTTATGGCAATTTACTTTTGAACTGTGATAGTTATGCCGCCACCGTGGATGGATCTGATTTTGAACTGACGCAAAAAGAGTTTGAAATATTGCGGGAACTGCTGACCCATCAAGGCCGGATATTGACCCGCCAGAACTTATTAGATAAGCTGTGGCGATTTGATTTTTATGGGGATGAGCGAGTTGTTGATACCCATATCAAAAACTTACGCAAGAAGCTGGGGATAGATTTCATTCAAACGATCAGAGGGGTGGGATATAAAGTTGATAAAGAAAATTAAAGGCAGTCTGTTTATAAAAGTTTTTATCACTACTGCTATCCTATTGACAGGGGTGAGCTTTCTGGTTTACTTGATTTTAGCTTGGTACACCCCGAAAACATATTCTAATACCCTTAATGCAACATTAGATGAACAAACAAAAATATTCATTTCAGAAATATCGCAAATGCCCATGGAAGAAACAGGGGGTATTTTTGATAACTTTCTTGATTATCAGAATGTAGACCGAATGGAACTGTTTGAAGAAAATGGTAATAGAATAAATCTTCCAACGGAACGAAGTGCTGATAATGATGTTGTTATAGAAACAAAGGCTTGGGGAAATGAAGATAATAATGCACCTATTATATCCAATAGTTATACGGTTTCATTTCTTGGCAAAAATACAAACTACACTTTAGTTGTTTATGGAGCGGCGGGGCAAGTAGCAGAACTGCAAAGAGCATTTCAAAAAGTGTTTCCGTTACTTGCATTTATAGTGTTTTGCGTATCACTGGTTACTGGTTGGATTTTTTCACACCTTATTACTAAACCCGTACTGAAAATAAGCCGTATTTCTAAAGAAATGTCCGAATTACAATTTGAATGGCAATTAGATGAACAACGGACTGACGAACTGGGAATATTGGCAAAGAGCCTTAACTATTTATCGCAGAAGCTCAATGTAACTTTGAATGACTTACAGGCAGCAAATAGAAAACTGGAACTTGATATAGAACATGAAAAGGCATTAGAACAAGCTCGCACGAATTTCTTTTCAGCGGTGTCTCACGAATTGAAAACGCCTATCACGATTATCAAAGGGCAATTAGAGGGCATGCTCCTTGGTATTGGACCCTATAAAGACCATGAAAGATACTTGACAAGGTCGCTGGAAATTACAAACACGCTTGAAACAATGGTGCAAGATATATTGACAATTTCGCGGTTAGAAACTGCGGGGGCCGATTTCAAGAAAGACCACTTGGATTGTGTGCAAATTATCAAAGCCTATCTGAACGAAACAGCGGATTTGATTGCAGAAAAAGATTTACAAATACACCTTGATATACTGCCATCTGCTTTCATAAACGGAAATAAGATGTTGGTAGAAAAGGTTTTTTCAAATCTAATTGGAAACGCAATCAAGTATTCCCCACAAAGAGCGGATATTTGGATTTCCGTACTTATGAAACATGAGCAGATAGTATTTTCTGTTGAAAATGCAGGGGTGCATATACCAGAAAATAGTATTCCCAGATTGTTTGATGCGTTCTATCGCGTGGAGCAGTCAAGAAGCCGAAAGACTGGAGGAAGTGGACTTGGACTGTATATTGTGCAGGAAATACTACACCAGTATGGAAGTGAATGTACGGTTTGCAATACGCAAGCTGGGGTAAAGTTCTCTTTTATAATTTGAAAGATATGGAAAAGCGGTGGGTAATCAACCCGCCGCTTTTCAACTACACATAAATCACAAACTAATCCCAAATGTATCACAAAAGGTAGTGGTATCCTTTATATATATTCAAAGAAAGGATGGTGTTTATTTTATGAGCACAAAAAAACTACTTACATTAGCTCTCGGAAGTGCATTGCTTGTGTGGGGGGGAGCTGGGTGTAGTTCATCAGTGAATATTCCTTCCGATAACAACACTACGAAAAATGTTTCCTATCAGGCACAAACCGTTTCTGATACGGAAAATGCGGCGAACGATTCTACTACAGCAGAACTGCCTGGTGGAAGTGTGGACTACTCCATATATGAACCTTACGGCTTGAGCTATGATCAGGAGAATTATTATTTTACCTATAATGGGAATGTAGTGAGATTTTTTAATGACCCCATAGCTGGAGCGAGTTTCACGAATTTCTTTTCTGGAACGGTGGATATTGAGGCAGACCGGGACGAAGAAAATAACCTTGTTGGTATTAAAGAGTGTTCCAAAGAAAATTATGACCGTCATACCCAAAAGCATAATAACTTTAATCCCACTGATACATCATTGAGTACTGTACAAAAGGGAGAATCTACTCCCCAACTTTGGCTTAAAGACTATGCAGACTATGGCATTACCTACAACGAGCAGAGCGGCGGTTGGTATTATAATAATCAGAGAATTAAGATATTATTGGACAGTGAACAGGCTGTTGTTTACACTGATGAAGAAAATGGAGTATGTGTTACTATTTCAAGGGATGGCAACCATCAAATTTCAGAAATTAAAGAAATATCTGAAACAGATGCACAATCACTCATGCTAAAGAATAATCCTATTGGAGAAGATTACACCTCGCAGGAATAATTTCTGCTTTCATAATCAGCCGAGCGATGGCAAAAGACGGAGGTGACCTGTATGAAAAAGATTCTATCACTCATTTTAACATTGTTTTGTGTATTAAGTCTTGTTGGCTGTGGGCGTTCTATGGACGACATCATAAAGAATGAGTCCAGCATTACCGGCGTTGTGGAAGAAGTTTATAACAACTCCATACTTATTTCCATCCAGACAGACGCTTACCCTTACGGAGCATATTGCGATGTTTCTTTGGATGCAGAGAACAAAGATGACATGGTTGATTTCAACATTGGTGATGAAGTCATTGTCTATTACGATGGTAACATTGCAGAGAGCTATCCATTACAGCTCAATACGGTGTATGCGATTTCTTTGAAAGATCCAGCTAACTGAAGTAAAAATAAGCGTTTTCCAGTTCTGGTACTTGTAGCGTAATTCAAGAGTAAAGACTGCCGCACGACGGCAAAAGAAAAAAAGCCGTCGTACAGCAGCCTATCAATACGCCTATTTGAAACGGCGGCTCAATTTTCAGAGCCGCCGTTTCTCTTTGGATATTCAGTAACCCCACGGCGGCCCATAGGAGGGTGTCGCCGTGTCCATCTTACTTTCTCACAATTCCCATGACCTTCACCAGCTAAAAAAAGCATAGCTCCCCCTCCGGGACAGTCTGGCTATGAAGGTACAATATATCAGTACAATTATGATAATGCAATTTCATGCGTCTGCATAGCGTCTTGCTGTGCGGGCGCATTTCTTTTGCTTTGCTTCGGGCCAATTTGGCCCGAAGTCCAGCCCCGGTGCCGTTCTCCTCCGGCCTTCGTTTCGATCACTTGTCAACACCCAACACCGAAACGGAGGTCAATATGGCTATTATCAATTTGCGGGACTATTACCCATTCTATACATCGGATTGCTTCATGGAAGTATCGGAAGAAGTTGCAGAAATGTTCAAAGAGTTTGATCGTAAAGAGGCTGCCTACCGGCTGCGTACATACCGCCACAAAGCCTACTATTCCCTTGATCGGGATGACGGGCTGGAGCATGAAGCTGTCTTTGTCGCCTTATCTCCCCATGAACTGTATGAGCGGAAAGTGACCATGCAGGAGCTTCACGCAGCGATTTCCAGTCTGCCGGACAAACAGGCAAAACGGATTTATGCTCATTTCATTCTCGGCATGACCAAACAGGACATTGCCCGGGCAGAGGGCGTCCATGAAAAAGTAGTTCGTGTCGCAATCGAGCGAGGTCTGCGGCGCTTAGAAAAAAATTTGAAAAATTCTTTGTAAGGCGTACCGATTTAGGCCGGAAAATGAAATGGCTTATGAGAGGCAAAACACTTCGGGTCACAATGGCCCGAGGTTCAGACAAGCCTCATGCAGATTGAAAATTGAATAAAAAGACACCCGGATACGAAGGGGAACGCGCTGTGTGACAGACCCGCCATGACCTCAGATTTCAAAGAATACAGTCTTTGTAAAACTGAGCGAGCGAACAGGTCCATGCCATAGGTGGGGCAAGGCTGGCTCCACCGGAACAGGCGCAGAACCCGGATACTTGCGTTTAGTCACAGTCCGAGCGTTGAAGCGGCCTTGCAAGCCGTGAGCCGTCGCAGGCAATGAGAACGCCTTGCCATCAGAATGGGGAGAGTTGAAATACTATGGGGCATGAAGCCTATGTCCGTCCGATGTGTCTGAAATGAAGTGAAAACCTATGGGGAGTCCCCGGCAATGCTGTCTGATGATAGGCCAACCGATCCGGCGCGGCTCCCCATCTTTTCAAAAAAGGAGCACTTTATGGGAAATGCGTTTGGAATGATCCCCGGCTTGGAACCGGACGAATGGAGCAATGACGCCTGCCGTGGTTATGTCATTATGGCAATGGAGGACTGCGGATTTTCAAAGAAGGATATACGGCGTGTTGTGGGGCAGCTTTATGAAGTATTCGACCTCAACAGCGTGGAGGACGCCAAAGAAAAGTACCTTTCCAGTCCTTACTGACCTCGGGCCACATTGACCCGAAGTGGAGAAAGCTCAAAGGGCGGCACCTGCTGGGTGCCGTCTTTTGACATTTCCCCACGGGACAAGTGGGAAAGGCTGGCATATACACGCACTTTCGCAAAGGAGGTTTTCAATGACGCAAGCTGTCACTTATGAACGAGAAACAAAGTCTGTCGCATTTCAAGGGAAGATCATTGTGCTGGAAAGCCTCACGCCGGTACTTCCCCCGAAGGAGAAAGAACAGCGCAAAAAAGAAATTGAGCGTTGTCTTTATGAGGTGTTCAGTAAATATGGGGACAGATTTCCCTAATCATTCGCAACATTGTTGTCCGGGGCTGCTGATGGTATAATATAGTTGTAAGGTTGGTAGCTCCATTCCAACAAGGAAAGGAGCCCAATATGGAATTTATCAGAGAAGATTGTATTTACGCAAGACAGTCAGTAGACCGCAAGGACAGTATCAGCATTGAAAGTCAGATCGACTTTTGCAAGTATGAATTGAAAGGCGGGAGCTGCCGGGTATTCAAGGACAAAGGGTATTCCGGTAAGAATACGGACAGACCGGAGTTTCAAAAGCTGCTGGGCGAGATCCGCAAAGGAAAGGTCCGGCGGGTCATCGTGTACAAGCTGGACCGTATAAGCCGCTCTATTCTGGACTTTGCAACGATGATGGAGCTGTTTCAAGAGTACGATGTGGAGTTTGTATCCTCCACGGAAAAGTTTGATACTTCGACCCCGATGGGCCGGGCCATGCTGAATATCTGCATTGTATTCGCCCAGCTTGAACGTGAGACAATTCAGAAGCGTGTCACAGACGCCTACTATTCCCGGTGCCTGAAAGGCTTCCACATGAGCGGGCAGGCGCCATACGGTTATCAGTTAGAGCCTACTGTGGTAGAGGGTATCCGCACAAAGAAAATGGTTGCCGACCCCGTAGCCGCCGACCATGTACGGCTGATGTTTGAAATGTACGCTGAACCGGAAACCTCCTTCGGAGATATTACCCGATACTTCGAGGAACATGACATAAAAATTTATGGAAAATCCATGTTCCGTACATTTCTTTCCCAGCTTTTAAGAAACCCCGTTTACGCACAGGCCGATTTGGAGCTGTACGAATTTTTCAAGAGTCAGGGCGCAGCGATTGTCAATGACGCTTCCGACTTTGCCGGAACAAACGGCTGCTATCTCTATCAGGGGCGGGATGTGAAGGAGGACAAGGACAGGTGCTTAAAAGACCAGATACTTGTTATTGCTCCCCACGAAGCACTCATTTCCTCTGACACATGGCTTAAATGCCGGAAAAAACTTATGGCAAATACCACATTCCAGCAGGGACGGAAACCGAAAAATACTTGGCTGGCCGGAAAAATCAAATGCGGGCATTGTGGGTATGCTCTGAAAGCCACCCATGTACCAAACAGCACCGGATATTTCCGCTGTACCAAACGGACGGAAAACAAAGGCTGTCCGGGCTGCGGGAAAATCCGCAAAGAAGAATTTGAGCAATTCATTTTCTCGGCCATGCAGGAGAAGTTCAAAGACTTTCAGATACTCCACGGCAGGGAGGAAAAAGTCAATCCGAAACTGACAGCCTATCAAGTGGAACTGGCACAGGTGGAGGCAGAAATTGAAAAGTTGCTGGATACGCTGACCGGAGCCAATGCGACCTTGCTTGCCTACGCCAACAAAAAAATTGAAGAACTGGACACCCGACGCCAGACCATTTCAAAGGCAATCGCCGAATTGAGCGTTGAAACCATCTCTCCCCAGCAGATAAAGAAGTTATCCTATTATCTCGACAACTGGGACAGTATAGATTTTGACGACAAAAGAAAAGCCGCCGATGGTTTGATCTCTACGATCAAGGCCACCAGCGACCGTGTTCAGATAGAGTGGAAAATCTGACATTTCCGCTCTATCGCCCCTCATTTCTATTTTATCTTGTTTGTACCCCTTGTACACCGATGTTTACAATACTTTTGCTCTATGGCAATTATATCATAAGCGTGGGCGTGTTATCAATGATGGGCTATCAGGTTGAAGCGGCTTTTTCTGCGGTATGCCGCACCACATCTACAATCAGATCACCGAGGGGCTTCCCGCCTGCGGCGAAGTGTTCGGAGATTTTTATACGGTTGTTCCCACATACAAAATACTGCGTGCCGTTCTCTGTTTGTATGACCTGCCCTGTCCGGGGCGTAAAAATATCGCTTTCGCTTTTTGCCATCCAGTGTCCTCCATATTCAGTTTTCAAGGTACAATGCCGCACAGGGGCGGCGAAAATTTCTGCTTATATCTATCACCTTTCCTTTACTGTGTGCCGCTGCTGCCGTTTCACCTGCGCCAGCACTTCCGGCGGGATACGGTCAACGAAATTGCGGAGATTGTGTAATTCGCTTTCCAGCGTTGCCCGTTCCATGCGGTCTTTCATCTTGCCTTGCTCACTGGCCTTTGCCCTTGCTTCCAGCTTTTTGTTTTCTTCCAGCAGGTCATTGATTGTGACCTTGTACTTTTTCAACTGCCCGGAGAAGTTCTCCATCTGCGGGAACCACTTTTTCAGCATGGAGAGGGCTTCCTCTTTTTTCTTTCCGGCGTTCAGCGGGTTAATGCCGTCAAGGGCGGCTTCAATGGCTCTGGCCTGTTTGGAGAGGGAAACCGCCTGTTTGAAAAGCCGGGTGGGGATATGCTTCCGGCCTGTCTTGCTGGCACTCTCCCCACGCTCCAAGTCGGGATATTTCTCCACCATATAGGCGTGAAAATCGTCCTGCCACTTCGTCAGGTTTGCCCGGTTGCCGATAATCTCCTTAGCGCACAGGCGGTTGTCCTTTGTCAGCGGAACAAAGGTCAAATGCAGGTGGGGCGTTTTCTCGTCCATGTGTACCACCGCCGACACGATATTTTCCCGTCCTACCCGGCCAATGAGGAAATCTGCCGCCCTTTGGAAGAACGCCTGTATCTCCTTTGGGGATTTCCCCTTGAAAAACTCCGGGCTGGCGGTTATCAGCGTATCGACAAACCGTGTACTGTCTTTCCTTGTCCGGCATCCGGCCTGCTCGATACGGCTCTGAATGAAGTGGTAATAGCGTCCCTCCGGCTTGACGATATAGAAATTGTATTTGCTCCGGCTTGTGTCAATGTCGGGGTTGCTGGCGTATTGTTCTTTCTGTCTTTCGTGATGGGCTTCCAGCGGCCTTGCCGGGTTGCCCTTATGCTTCTCAAACCGCAAAATTGCGTGTTGTGCCATTCTGCTCCTTTCCCCATTCCTTTCCTATCCGGGGTTTTCCACAGGGAAAATCCCGCCGGAATTATCTCTGATACGATAGGAATGGAATGGATATAAATAAATCATTTTAATCTTTGTATTTCTATATACCGTCTGGTTTTCGTACTTCTCAAGATTGATTTCCGCACTTCATAAGTACGGTTTTCAGTCCTCCGGCGTACCAGAACGGGATTTCTTGAAGTCGGTGTTTGGAACCACTTCATAGGATTTTGGGAAAATGCGGTTGGGCTTTCCACAGCCCTGCTTCTGGATTTCCACCAGTCCGGCGTATTGCAGTTCCCGCAGGGTGTTCACCGCTTTCTGCCGCCCACAGTGGAGCAGGTCAACCACTTCACAGATGGGGTAATACAGGAAAATCCGTCCGCAGTCATCCGCCCACCCATTCTTGCGGGATAACTCTGTCCGGCGCAGGATAAAGGCGTACAGAACCTTTGCCTCGTTGGACAGGGGCTTGAATGTAGGGGCTTCAAAGAGGAAATTGGGGAGCCGGGTGAAGCTGAACGCCTTTTCCGGCTGATGGATATAGATGGTATTTGTCATAGTGCGTTTTGTGGACGGTTAAAAGCCCGTTTTCCGGGGCGGACGATACTTTATACCACCTGCCCCGGTTTGGGGCTTGCGGAGCCTGATAAATCAAGGCTTTTTTCGCTCCTAACTGTCCACAGCAGACCTCCTTTTCCGTTCACTTTCTGTTTTCTGCCGCCTGTGAACTCTGACGGCACAGCCGGGGCAGTATTTTGCCCGGTTGGATTTGGGGACGAACACGCCGCCGCAGACCGCACAGCATTTCAAGTCCTTATCTCGGAAAATCTCCGCTTCCAGCGTTCCGTCCAGCGGCAAGACCGCCCAGCGGAACCACTTACAGCAGACCGAGAAAGAAATCGTCTGCGGGCAGGTGCAGGTGTCCCCATCATCAAGGACAATGCAGTTGCCGTCCTCACAGCAACAACACTCCCGGCGTATCAGGCTGGCCGCCTGTTTTCTCTGCGCCGGTGTCATGCGGTAAAGGGAACCGTCCGGCCTGCGTTCCAGTGGCGGCAAGTCTTTATAGGGGTTATCTATCATGCGTTCCCTCCATCTTGTTTTCCGTTGCCGTTTTCCCCGAAAGGATTTCCAGCTTTGGCACGCTCCCCATACTTCGGGACATTTTGTCCCGAAGTCCGGCTCCTTGCGGTGCTTCCCCAGCCGGGGTATCCCTTTTCGGACGGTCATTCTGTTTTCAAGGTGCTGTCCATCGATGAACTACCCTAAGTCTACACCTAAATGACCGCCCGTCCCGTATATCCGAAAGGTAGGAAATTGGCCTAAAAAACAGGCTATTTCCACGCTTTCGGAATTGTGGTATAATAAACATAAAAATTGGCTTTCAAGCCATAGGAGGACAATAATCTATGAAAATCGGAATTTTATGTGCGGGTGACGAAGAACTCGCCCCATTTTTGCCCTTGATAAGCAACTGTAAGATAACGGAAAAAGCTATGCTGAAATTCCATGCTGGACAGATTGATAGTGTAGAAGTTGTCGCCCTGTTTTCCGGCGTGTGCAAAGTAAATGCCGCCATAGCCGCTCAGCTTTTGATAGATGTATTTTGCGTGGATATAATTATCAATTCAGGGACAGCGGGCGGTATGGAGCCAGAACTTGAAATATTCGATACAGTTATCTCCACAGAAGTTTGTTACCACGATGTAGCGCCAGACATTTTAACGGAATTTCATCCGTGGATGAATTCTGTGTTTTTTGTGGCAGACCCAAAGCTGATAGATATGTCAAAGTCTGCTGTTGACAAGCTTTCAACTTCTGGAAAGGTAGTTTGGGGCCGTATGGTAACGGGAGAATCGTTTATAACCGATGAGAGCCGGCAAAAAATAAACGATGAATTTGCTCCCTTGACGGTTGACATGGAAACTGCCAGTATCGCTCATGTCTGCTATGCAAATGACATACCGTTTATCGCCATTCGGTGTGTGACCGATACTGAAAAACACAGCGGAGTTGATAATTTTGACAAAAACTGTGCAAAAGCATCAAGTATTGCCAAAGATATTACGGTTGCTTTATTAAGAGAAATCAAAAAGTCGTGGTAAGATTGGATGATATTTTAGAACAGAGGACAGAGGGAGGGAGAGTATGGCCCTAACTATTCAAGAACGACTAAAAGACCTGCGTGTGGAGCGCGGCTTGACGCTGGAACAGCTTGCGGAGCAGACCCACCTCTCCAAGTCTGCTTTAGGCAGTTATGAGGGGGACAACTTCAAGGACATCAGCCACTATGCCCTTATCAAGCTGGCAAAGTTTTACGGCGTGACCGCCGACTATCTGCTGGGCCGTTCTCAAACAAGAAATCACCCAAACGCCGATCTTGCAGACCTGCATTTGAGTGATGATATGATTGAACTATTGAAAAGCGGGCTGGTGGACAATTCTCTTTTGTGTGAACTGGCGACCCACCCGGATTTTCCCCGGCTCATGGCCGACCTTGAAATCTATGTGAACGGCGTAGCGGGAAAGCAGGTGCAGAGCGCAAACGCCATTGTGGACGCTGTGAGTGCAACGATTATGAAACAGCACAATCCCGGCTTGACTGACCCGCAGTTAAGGCAGCTTATCGCCGCCCATATTGACGACGACAGCTTTTGCCGCTATGTGATACAGCAGGATATAAACAAGATAGCCCTCGACCTGCGGGAAGCCCATAAGGACGATTTTTTCAGTGTCCCGGAGGACAACCCACTGGAAGATTTCTTGCAGACCGCAGAGGAAACCACCAGCCCGGACAGCGACCCGGAGCAGGCGGCTATGATGTTTATCTGCAAGCGGCTCAAACTGAATTATAAGAAGCTGTCCGAGGAAGAAAAGAAGTGGCTGAAAAAGATTGCACAGAAGTCGGACTTGCTGAAAAATCCAAAGCCACAGCGAGGACGGAAGTAAGAGAATAATAAATCAGATTATATGGAGGTATTGGTTATGAAAAAATGGTTACTGATAATTTCAGCGACTGTTATTTGCGTTGCTGCCGCTTTTTTATATTTCTTTAGTTTAACTCCCAAAGGAGATACCATTACCAGCAGAGAAAGCATACTGAACACCGCAATTTCAAAGGGGAATGAATGGACTATTGCAAAAGAACTGGAACTTGGCGGTTATATCGTGAGTGGAGCATATAGTGCAGATAATAAATCTACACTTGCCATCTTTGAACCAACAGGAAATGGAGATTACAAATTTAGTACATCAACAAACCGAAATAGTGATGAGATTATTGTTGGTGGCGTTGCAATAAACGGAGAATGGTATGATTTAATTTGGTTTAATGGTGCTAAAACAGAGTATGCCGAAATCACTTATACAATAAATGGACAAGTGCAAGATACATTGAGATACAGCACAGATGATATGGATATTATCTCAATTAAAAACCCAGAAAAAGAGTATTCCATTCATGTGGTTTACTATGACAATGATGGAAATAAGTACGAATAAATTGTTTTTCATCGAGAAAATAGCAAAGCCAGCCGAGCCAGTCAACGGTCAAGATGAACGGCGCATTTCATGCGCCGCCGTTGACAGTCCCGCCCGTCTTTGCTAAAGGGTAATCAAGGCGGGAAAGCCCTAAAATGGTTTCACACCTATTTCAATAATTGGAGGAGATAAAAATGAGATCAGAAAAGGAAGTTTATGATATTGTTTTGAATTTTGCAAAAACAGACAAACGCATTCGCATGGTTACTTTGGAAGGATCTAGAACAAATACAAATATTCCGCCTGATGATTTTCAGGATTTTGATATTACTTTTTTTGTTACGGATATGGACAGCTTCACAAGTGATGATAAATGGCTAGATATATTTGGTGAAAGGTTGATTCTGCAAAAGCCGGAAGATATGGAATTATTTCCAGCTGTAGAAAAGGGATTTTCATATTTAATGCTGTTTACTGATGATGTTAAGATAGATTTAACTTTGCTGCCGCTGGAACTGATAGACGAGTATTTTACATGGGATAAACTGGTAAAGTTACTGTTGGATAAAGACAACCGTATCGTAAAGCCGCCAATACCAACGGATATAGACTACCACTTGCAGAAGCCTACTCAAAGAATGTTTGACGATTGCTGTAATGAATTTTGGAATACTACAACATATGTAGTAAAGGGCTTATGCCGCAAAGAAATTCTTTTTGCTATTGACCATATGAATGATATAGTACGAAAAGAATTGCTTCGCATGATTTCCTGGCTGATTGGTATCAAACAGGGATTTCATTTCAGTTTGGGAAAAAACTATAAATTTATGAAGCAATATGCCCCAGAGGAATTGTGGGAACGACTTATGTCCACTTATAATATGGATTCCTATCCCCATATGTGGGAATCCTTTGAACAATGTATGGCATTGTTCCGGGAGGTTTCGTCAGAAGTGGCATGCCAGTTGGATTACCAGTATCCACTATATGATGAAAAAATCAGTAATTATGTGATTCGGCAAAAGAAAAAATATGGCATTGAAGATGATAACAAATAAAATTTTTTCAATCGAAAAAATTTATTTTGATTATTCAATTTTGAAAAACTGAATACCTCAAAATCAGAAAGAGCGCGGACAAGCACTTTGAGGGATTGACCGCCTTGTCCACCCATTCAGTGGGACGGCGGGCGGCGGTCAAGGCCGGGTGTAAACCCGTTCATTTCAGCCTTGACGGTTACCCGCTGTCCTGTTACTTTTCCGGGAGTGTAGCCACAACTTCGGGACACTTTGTCCACAAGTCGGAGCGTAGGACGATGAACGGGGGCTTTCATATACGCCCTGTCTGCTGTTGAAACCAGACCTGCGCTTACGGCTCCACGCCACACAAGCACAGCCCTGTTTTCCTGCCGCTTCAAATGCCCTTGCCCTCCCCGGCGGCAACGGCATTTTCACGGCAACGCCGACAGAGCGTATAACACACTACACTTTGCTTCGCAAAGTCGTGTGCCAAATGGGGGCGTTGCCCCCTTTGGAAACCCCCACAAGGAAAGGCGGTACGCTACCCCTCCACGGGGCGCATACCGCCTTTTCTTGTTATCCAGCCCTCCGGCTGTATCGGTTGAGCAAAAGTCAGCGTGGGAATGGTGTGGTATCTTTATCTAAGTGAAACCCCCCGCTCCCACCGGCTGACGGCTTTATCCGTCACATGAATCTTTTCCGCAAGCTCTGCCTGCGTCATCTTTTTCTCTTTTCGCATTCCGGCAATAAACCGCCCGAACTCTTTCGCTTCCACGTCGTGTCCCTTCCTCCTGCTGTTCCCGCACCGCCTCATGTTGCCCAGCGGAGCGTTTTTACAGTCTCAGAATAGGCGAAAATAGGCTGTTTTGTCAATCTACGAATCCTTTACCTGCGTTTTTACGCCAAAAAATCCCCGATTCAGCACAAAAGTGCCAAATCAGGGATCTTGTATTTTCCTGTATTTACAGCCCGATCATATTTGCAAACAATACGATCAGCGGAATGGCAATGATGGTTCTCTCCAGAAAGATCACCAGCAGTTTCCAGAAAGTGAACCTCACATGACTAAAGTCACGTGCTTCAAACCGCTTTAGGCGGCAGACAAAATATCGGCGGATACGCCTGTTTCTTAGATCTTGCGCGGATACGCGCTTCTTCCATGCCGGATACGGCAGGTCTCCACATAACAGGTAGTCCACGGTATATCTGCCTGTGTTTATGCTACTTTTTGCAGTTCCATTTCTGAAATTAAGTCTCTCAAATCCGCATAAACACATGAGGTTCTACTCTTTACTGCAGGAACTTTTGCCTCCAGCAAAGACCTTTCCGTTGCCGGTAAGGGTTTTAAATTTTCACGGATAAAATATCTTGCTCCAATATTGTACGATGCAGATAAATCACAATTATATCTCTTTCCATTCTGAAAGGTACACAGACGGTGATCCTGTATATCACGGTCAATTTTTCCAGATCCGTCAAACGCAAGCCTGCTCGTATTCCATGCACAGATTCGGGAAATCCGTATTCCTTTTCTATGTGCCTGCTGTCCGCATCGTTTCTGGATATCCCGTTTTCTCCACATCTGCAGTTTCTGCTTTTTCTTCCCGGAAAGTTTTCCTTTCATCTCCAGATATTCGAAAACAATCACATCTGCCCTATTTTCTGATGCATAGAAAACGATTTCCCTGGCAATCTTTTTACCAAGTTCTGTATTCAGACGTTTTGCATATGCCCATCTTCCCTGCACCTGGCGGGATCCATGCTCTCTCTGAAATCTTCGGATCCGTCCCAGCACACGGTACATCCGGTCTTTGTCACTGGGAAAGTTAATAAACTTTCTTCCCAGGATAGTTCCGTCTGGACGCATGATGGTACAGACTGCATCCGTATTGATGCCGAGATCCACACTGCAGATCGTTTGTTCTTTGACGGGTGTCCGGTTTAAAGCTACCTCTTCCGCATACGTAAAACGCAGAAAATATTTGTCGTGCTTTTTCTCCAACATTGGTGCCGAAGCTTTTTTGCCCGACCAGTGTTTTCTTAAATATTCCATATCCGTATG
>NZ_QUJK01000002.1:478335-478653 GCF_003480905.1 Blautia sp. AM28-27 | reverse complement strand
CTCTTTTATATACTTTTGAACTGCTTCATCTGTTATATTGCCAATCGTTTCAACATAATATCCTCTAGCCCAAAACGCTTTATCCCATTTACTTTGCAACTCAGGATGCCTGTCATAAATCATTAATGTGCTTTTTCCTTTCAGATACCTCATAAAATCTGATACTCTGAGTTTTGGTGGAATTGCTACGCTTAAATGTACATGATCTATACATACCGCTCCTGCAATTATCTCTACATTTTTATACTGGCATAAAGTTGCTATTATCTCTCGGACATCTCTGCGTATTCTCCCATACAATACCTTCTTTCGGTATTT